>JAJDTF010000106.1 GCA_022827265.1 Acidimicrobiia bacterium
ACCAACAACCTGCTCCAAGTCCTGCGCCGCAAAGCCCACGGCTTCACCAACCACGCCAACTTCGAAGCCCGCGGCATCCTCACCACATAGCCTGACCCCACCGAGCCCAGCAGCCCCATCCCAAAAAAACGCGAAGGCTCATCATTTGGCGGCCTCAGGGGGCGGATCGAGCATCTCGATATCGCAGCGAATGCCTGGAGCGCGGGCGAGAGGGGCATCGCTGGTGAGCAGTGTCGCTCCGGTCAGTTCGGCGAGCGCGACGTAAGCAGCGTCGCAGGGAGTCAGGTTCTCTTGCAGTTCCCAGCAGCGCTCGATCAGTGGGGTGTGGTCGACGCGTCTGATCCGGATTCGTGCCAAGTGGCGGAGGCCGCGGAGGACATCTGCGTCCGACATCTCGCCGCGCCGGTGCATGCCGCGGAAGGCAGACGCGACCTCAAGGTCGAGCAGGTGTGGTGCCAGCGCCGGCTCTCGCAGGACACGATGCAAGGCTCGCTGAGAACGCCCGCCGACTCCGCCTAATGCGGGGACGGCAACGCTGGCGTCAACGACGATCAATGCGAGTCGCGATCTGCGCGGATGAGCTCGACGACCATGGCGGGATCGAGGTCGAGTTCGCCGTACGCGAGTGCCTCGACACGCTTGCGTGCCAGCAGCTCCTCGGCCGCAGCGAGTTCGGCCTCCCGGCAGACGGCATCGAGCATGTGCTGCTGGAGCGATTGGCCAGCGGCTGCGGCGCGCTGCTGCAGCCGTACATGCACATCGTCGGGCACGTTTCTGATCTGAATCGTCGCCATGCATGCATGATAGCGCTGGATTAGCGCTGCTAGCGCTAGTCCAGCGCACAAACTGAGTTACGTACCTGCGCAAACTTGCGCAGGTCCATCATCGGACGGATGACGCGCGACTTCGACGCCGAGCGCAATCTTCGAACTAGCTCCGATGTCATCGGAATCGCTAGCAGACCGCCGACTATGCAGACTCTGGCTAGGGCCTCGTCACGTCGAGCACGCAGATGCCGATCCTCCGGCACTGTTCATGACTTAGGGACTCGTTGAGCCTGCGTTCGAGCCCATCGGGTGTTCGCGGTCGATCGCCGTCGGACGGGTGAGGCCGGTATCTCTCCATCGTCGGGCCGAACCAGAGCACCACGTAGATGCCGTAGCCGCCGGTCTCAGGATCCGACGTGTACTTGGCAATGAGCTGGTCATCGATGGCAGTCCAAAGATCGGCGTGAGTGTTCTTCTTGATCTCGATGGGAATATTGAAATCCTGAAACGCAACCCGGATGTCGGCACGCCGGTCAGCGGCGTAATGCCCTTCCGGCTGGGCGTCGACTCCCTCCGGCAGCCGGTTCTGCAACATCTCCAACAGGGCGTTGCGGCAGCTCTCTTCACGCTTGGGCTTCGTTGGTGGTGATCCCTGGTCGTCAGCCCAGAACTGCTGCCAGAGATTTGAATTGCTGCCGCGAATGTGCTCGCCCACGTCGCGCAAGTGGTCGCACAACAGAGCGTGCAAGTCGGCAACGCTCGCTGGAGGGCCGTTGCGCAGCAGGTCAATCACCTCAGCCACGGTCATCGGTTCGTAGGAAACATCTCGATGCAGGCGTCTTTGCCGATCTCGCGTGAATTCCAGAGATTCGCGCCAAGCGCTCAAGCGTTCATCCGCTACAAGGAAGCTCAACGCGGTTCCTGCTTCGGCAGTCGGATGACTGCCGAGTTCATTGATCCAGCTACGGACGAGGTCTGACATTCGTTCCGCCGGTCCAATGCGTACTACCTCGCCGCTCTTCCATTGCCGTGGCGGGAAGCTGCGACCGGTGACGCCAATCAGCGTGCGGAACGTTGGAATTGGCTCGTCACCCAGCAGCCGATCAACAAGCCCAGTGCCACCACGAAACTCGGCACAGAGGAACTCGGCCAGATGCTGTGGACGCTTCTCGTTGGCGTCAATGAACTCATCAAGTGCGCTCAGCGCCTCGCCACCGCGCATGATCGCGTCGAGCGCAAGCCATCGGACCCGCTGGGCACCGGTCATGCTCGTCGACTGGAGCTTCTCAACTACCAGTTCATGGAGCGCCGACGAGCACGGGTGCTTCGAGGCGAGGTGCATCAGGCGGTCCACGATCGGCAATTGTGCGACCGGCAGCCGGACGGAAATCGACCTCAGCAATCGCAACCGGAAGTCGCGCAGCTCGTCATCGAGTCCGTCGATCCCGGCGATCCAGTTCGACGTAAAGAGGTAGGTACCGCCCTTCTTGAGTTCCGCAACTGCGCATCGATGGCATTCATCGAGGACGACCTGCGGATCATCCCGCAGCATCGCCTCCGGCCACAGCGGTCTGTCCTGCTGATCCAAGACAGTGGTTGCATAGATCGCAATGGCGCTGCGACGCAGATTTTCTGGCAGACGCGCCGGGTCGAGGGCTCCCTCGGCCTCCCGGAGGGCCATTCCTGCCAGCAACGGGTATGCGAGCCAGTCGTGCTTCGACTGCGCGGCGAGCTCGACGGTGCGTTGAGCGGATGGGACATCGGCGCGCAGCGGAGCGTCGCGCAACGCGCCCATGACTGCATCGAGTATCTCCGCGTCGTCACCGATCAAGTCGGTGATCCGTTCGCGAGGGGTGGCGTCCCTGCGTACGGCGGGAAGATGCCCGAAGTAGGCCATCGCCAACGCGTGCAGATTCTGCACCGAGAACGTGTTGGTTCGGAGCTCTTCGAGGCACTCACGCAAATGACCCGACCACTCCGCTTGACGCTCCTGCTGGTCGCGTTCATGACCAGCCCGAATCTCGTCGATCTCCTGCTGGCGGCGCCGGTCTGCTTCTTGAGCCTCGTGTTGTCGTGTGGAAGGCCTGATGTAGTCATCCAGATGGCGGAGCAGCGGCGGGCTGGACGCCAACTCTGATCTCAGCCGTTCAATCACGGCATCCCTCGTGCCCCCGAGCGAATGTCTATGACGAAGCGGCGTCTCCGCGAAGGCGCACGCAAGCTCCCAGTCGGTTGTTGCCCGCGCATCAGCTTGCTGCGCGCACCACTCCACGAAGTCCGGCCGCTGCTCACGCAGCAGCAGATTTCCCAGGACGTACTGCTCGCCGATGCCTATGTCGTCATCAATTGATCGTGCGATCCAGATGCTGGTCAACTCCCGTGACATCGCCTCGTTGCCCGCGAGCCACTCGAGCAGTCCTGCCTGCTCATCGGCGTTTGTCGAATGTCGCGCGTAAGTGACGGCAACAGCGGCGATCCAGCGATAGAGCCGCTCCGGCTCGACCCGACGCCCGATCTCCTGCACCGCACGAGTGAGCAACTTCCAGGGCAATTCGTCCGCGAATGCGCTCGACAAGATCGGCCACAGTCGTTCGGCATCTGCAGCGAAGGCGTCGAGCAGACTCGCCAGCTCAACGGTGGGTGTCTCGTCGCACAGCACATGTCGCCAAAAAGTCCAACCCTCGCCGAGAACGGGCCCGCGGTGCATGAGGGATGCGTACGACCAGACTTCGCGGGGCACAATTGTCTTCGGGTACAGCAGGCGCAGCAATGAGCCCCCGATCCGGTCATCCGGGTCGGCGAGTCTCCCCTCGCGAACAGCGTCAAGGGCGTCGCCCAACGTTGCCGCCCACTCGGACTCCGAACGCTCGATTCTCGCGTAGGCGAGCAGCGCAGCGAGCCGGACATCAGGCTGTGTCGTGACGTCCAAGGCGAGTTGGCGCATGCGTAGAAGTAGGCTCGACACCCGGTCCAGCCAGTCCCCTTCGGCCTCGGACAGCGCTTGAAGCAAGAGTGCTCGAATGTGATCCGGGACGTCGTTGCGCCTGTCGGCGTCAAGGATCGCATCGATCGCCGGAATCATGTCGGGCTTGCACAGGCTCCGGAAGCTCCACGCCGTCGCGTCGCGATAACGACGCTCCGCTGTGTCGAACCAAGTCACCCCCCACACGTCCTCCGGCCGCGCCTGAGCGACGAGACAATCCAGGAGCCTTCGGCGATCTTCGACCGGCCACTCTGAGATATCGCCGTAGAGGGCAACGCCGACAGGATCGGCATCTATCAGCAGGCGACGCGCAGGCGCCGAGTGCGTTCCGAGCCACGCGGCAAGTCCTCTCATGTCCGTGACAACTCTGCTGTCGGCGAGGCTCATGACGGCTGCGCACACCCGTCCGGCAGACACGACTCCACGTCCGATGAGGTCCGCCAACTCCACTGCACCGAGATACTCAGCCACTTGCCTGTGGATGGGTTCAAAGCACTGGTCGCCGGCGCTCTTGAAGAGGCTGGTGGCCATCACCTGACGCAGCTCGTTCGCCGAGAGTTGGTTGCTCGTCGCTAGGTCCGCTGCAATGTCCGAGGTAAGCAAGCAGTCCAGACTTCGACTACCAGTTCGGAATGAGACCGCTGCTCTGCCGCTCAGCAGCTGCACTGCAAACACCCGCCCAGCGGCGTTCAGCATCTTCGGTGTCGATACAACTTCGGATGCACGTGGGTGGTCCTCCCGGGGCTCGGATGCCAGCCGTTCGCACGTGCGCCGAAACGTCTCGGTACGCGTGGCAGGCCAGTTGCCGTCGGTCACAGACTCGAAGAGAAACTCCAGCAGCTGCGGGGATTCCAGCATTGACTCGAAGCCTCGGCTTGACGCCTCGAGCAGGAATTCAGTGGCATCAGTTGTCGAAAGTTGAGATTCCAGCCATCGACGCGCATCACACCTGCTCAAACGGTCAAGGTGCAGCGTCGCAACGCGGTCATCAAGCGACACCTCAGCGAGCGGGCGCCGGTCAATGGGGCCGAGCCAATCGGCTGTGCGGCACGAGATGCGGAATCGCGGCCGTCCGAGCGCCTGCAACCTCGACTGGATCTCGTCGAGCGTGGAGGTGGCATCACGACCGCCAGCCCGTGTCTCGTCGAGGCCGTCGATAAAGAGCACTTTGTCTCGCCATTCGGGATGACTGGCGATGTCGGCCTTTGCGAACCGGCGTGCCGAGATGTGCTCGGCACGGCCCATCAAGGCTTGGCACTCTTGCTGGAACTCAGTTGTCTTTCCGGCGCCGGGTTCACCGAGAAGCACGTATGCCGGCACATCACGGAACGCGCTGAGCGGCCAGGAGCCCTCGATGCCGGTGCCGCCGAGATCGCCCGTGGCAATCTCGGTGCACGTGCGAGCGATCAGATCGGCTCGCTTCATGACGAGTCCAGCCAGTGGTCAGCGGGCCGTGACAGGAACTCTTCGAGCGGCACTCCGTGTTCGCCGACCACAACCGTCGGCAACGCACCAAAACGGCGTTCGAACACCGACGCCCCCAGCGTCCTGGGCATCGTGCTGCCCGACTTGACCTCAATACCGATGACTCGTGGCCCGCGCTGCAAGACGAAATCGACTTCGCTGCCGCGGTCGCGCCAGTAACGCACCGCTGTGCGTGGGGATGCGGAGTTCAACAGATGTGCACCCACCGCGCTTTCGCACAGACGACCCCAGAACGTCCGATCAGACTGCGCCTCGTCGAACGAGTACCGCGCGATTGCTGACATCAGCGCTGTATTGAGCACGTTGAGCTTCGGACTCGAACTTCGGCGGATGACGGGTCTCTCCGTGTGCTTGGCGAGTCCGACAAGCAGGCCAGCCGCTCCGAGCAGGTCCAGGTACCGTGCGAGCGTCGTCGTGTTCCCAGCGTCCTGCAGCTGACCGAGCATCTTGTTGAACGAGAGTTCCTGAGCCGAGTACAGAGTGCCCAGTTCGAGGAGACGAGCGAGCAGTGCTGGCTTATCCACCCGGGTCATGGCAAGTACATCTCGTTCGATGTTGGGCTGAACAAGCGACGCCAAGACGTACCTGCTCCAGCGGTCGACATCACCGATGAGTGAGGCGGTGCCCGGGTAGCCCCCGAAGAACACGAACTCGTCAACGGAGAAGCCGAATGCCGCAGCCATTTCCGCGAACGACCAATGGGTCACGGCAATCGTCTCGAAGCGGCCCGCAAGACTCTCGGTCAGGCCTGACTGCATGAGCAGGGGCGCCGACCCGAGAATGACGACATGCATCGGGCATCCGGACGCGCGGTCCGCGTCCCAGAGTCCCTTCACGACTTCGGACCAGCGTGGAATCTTTTGAATCTCGTCAAGAACCAGCAGGGCGCCGTCGGGAGATCCCCAGGCGGACTGCCGGCTCTCTTCCCATGTGCGCACCAGCCATTGGCCGTCACGCGGTTCGGAGATGAGATCCGGAATGCCGAGCCGGGGTGTAGATCTGAGCGACGACGGAGGATCAGGTTCGTCAACAGCCTCGTACCGTCCCACCAGCGGCGATCGGGCGAGTGCTTGCTTCACGATCGTCGTCTTGCCGGACTGTCGCGGCCCGAAGATCGCGATCAGATGGCTCGGTGCCTCGGAGAGGCGTTCGAGCAACACCGCGACGTAGGAACGCTGATACTCGGCCACATGAGCAGCCTATCAGATTGTGCTTACGTTATTGAGTAATTTTACTCAATAACGTAAGCATCCTGGTCAGCGGCCTTGCCAGTTGGGCTGGCGCTTCTCGGCGAAGGCTCGGGGGCCTTCCTTCACGTCCTCGCTGGCCATCAGGCGGGCCACTGCCGGATACGGGTGGTGAAACGCCTCGCCCAGCGGCATGTCGAGCCCGCGCATCGCCGCCTGCTTGGTGGCCTGGATGGACAGCGGTGCGCACCGCATGATGTCGTCGATCAGCCGGTCGGTGGCAGCGCCGAGTTCCTCATAGGGCACCACGTCGTTCACGATGCCCAGCTCCAGCGCTCGTTGCGCGCTCATTGTCCGAGCCGTCAGCAGGTACTCCATGGCCAGCTTCATCGGGATCTGGCGCGGCAGCCGGTGCACTCCCCCGCCGCCTGCATACAGGCCGCGCAGCGGCTCGGTCAGACCGAACTGGGCATGATCGGCCGCCACCACGAGATCGCAGGCCATCGCCACCTCGAAACCGCCGCCGAGCGCCACACCGTTCACCTGCGCGATCAGCGGCTTGGGATAGTCGAAACGCTCGATCAGCCGCGTCACCTGGCCCATCAGCTCCCGATCAGCAGCCTGGGTGGCCTCGTCGGACTGGCGGATCATCGACAGATGCTTGAGATCTCGCCCTGCACAGAATGCCTGCCGGCCCACCCCGGTGATGACCATCAGCCAGACGTCGTCATCGGCGGCGGCGTGGTCCAAGATGTCGGACCACTCCTTGTGCGCCGGTGTGTTGATGGCATTGCGCACCTCCGGCCGGTTGATGGTGATGCGGGCCACACGTGGCCGGATCTCCTCGTAGACGAAGTACTGCGGTTCGAAGTCGAGTGCCTGCATGGCTCGGGATCGTATGCCGCCGCCGTGCGACCGGCCGCAGCACAATCCGTCGGCAGCGCCGCTGGTGTGGAGACCATCGGCTCGCTCGGCCAGCGTTGCGGCTTCGCACGCAGTACACAAGGGGCGGCACACACAACCGCTACCCGGCGATCAGGCACCAAGCCGTCGACCCCGACGGCCGCGCACGAGGAGGCAGCCATGTTCGAAGACCACGTCTCAGTCGATACCGGCGAGGGAGAGATGAGCACGTTCGTCGTGCATCCCGAGCCGAGCGAGCGGCGGCCAGGCCCGTTCCCGACCGTGCTGTTCTTGATGGACGCGCCCGGCAAGCGGGAAGAGCTGCACGACATGGCCCGGCGGATCGCCACCGTCGGGTACTACGTGCTGCTGCCGAACCTGTACTACCGCGACGTTCCCGGCTTCATCGTGCAGCGTGACGACCCGGCCAGCCGGCAGTTCATGTTCGAGCTGATGACCAACCTGTCCAATGCGATGGTGTCGCGTGATGCCGCAGCGCTGATGCGATATGCCGACGCGGACCCGGCTGCCAGCATCGAACGGGTGGGTACCACTGGTTACTGCATGACGGGCCCGATGGCGATCTGGCTCGCCGCGGAGTACCCCGACACCATCACTGCCGCAGCCTCGATCCACGGCGTCCGGCTGGCTGTCGACGCCAGCGACTCGCCTCACTTGCGAGCACCCGACATCCGCGGCGAGGTGCTGGTGATGTCGGCTGAGCACGACGACTACGTCGACCGGGCGCACTACGACCGGCTCTGCAAGGCCTTCGCCGACGCCGGGACCGACGCGCAGACCTACTGGGTGGACGGCACCCATCACGGCTTCGTGTTCCCGGAGCGGCCCGTGTACGACAAGCCGGCAGCAGAGCGCCACTGGGAGTTGCTGCTCGACATGTTCGCCCGCCGCCTGCACTGACACGGCACGAATCGCATCCGCCGTCGAACGCAGCGACGCATCGCGCCGAGCTGGCTGCGCCGAGCAGTGAGTTCGGGCGAGGCAGCCACGTCAAGCAGCATGCTTCACCCGCTGCGCGCATTGGACAGGGTCTGAGTTCGCCCAACCGTGCGGGAGCGGCGCTGGCGGCTCGATGCCACACTGTCGCCCCATGGAGACACGTGAACTTGTCCAAACGGTGTGCCCACCGATCGCTGCGCTGGGCTCGCGCTTCTATTTCGACCCCGCAACGCTGGCCCGCGGCAAGGAAGCCGGCCTCGACGGCTTCCGCCTGTACATGCTGGGCCGCGGCGGCGTGCTCGGCGATGTCGAGGCCACGGTCGTGCACAGCGCTTTCGGCTACTTCAACCCGGACTTGGTCGCCAAGATCTGGAATTCGGCCAAGGACGTCATGGCGCCGCGTGACGGCGGCCGTCTGTACATGGAGTGCGCGGCTGCGTTCGGCTCATCCAAGCTCGGCGATGTCGCAGGCCTCGACGCCTTCAATGCCGCCGCCGACAAGGTGATCGACGCTGGGCTCGTCGACAGCTCCGCACAGGCGCTCTTCGCAGCAATCGCGTCGGAGCCTCGCAGCGATGACGCCGCGGCCCGGGCGTTCCAGAACGTGGCCGTGCTGCGGGAGCTGCGTGGCAGCCTGCACCTCGTGGCCATCGTTGCTTCGGGCCTGTCGACCGAGATGGCTCACCGGGTGCGTCGCCCCGACGACGTCGAGATGTTCGGTTGGGCCAAGGACGCGCAAGTCACCGACGAGCATCGTGCGAAATGGGAGACCGCCGAGGCACTCACCGACGATCTGATCGCGCCGATCTATGGCGTGCTCGACAGCACCGAGGCCCAGGCGCTTGCAGACGGCGTTGCAGCCATCGAAGCCGCGCTCGCCGAATAGCGCAGCCGTCAGTCGAACACCAGGATGGAACGGCCTGCGATCCTTCCGTTCTCGAGGTCGTCGACTGCTTGGCCGATGTCGTCAATCGGGTAGCTCTGCGTCACGAGTGAATTGAGGTCGAAGTCGCCGTCGGCGTGCCACTGCAAGAAGCGAGGGAAGTCGACGGCCGGCTCGCAACTGCCGCCCAGGCTGGAGATGAACGCCCGCTCACCAATGAACAGGTGCATCGTGTCGAGTTCAAGGTCGCGCTGAGGCACGCCCACGAGCACCGCTGTTCCGCCACGGCTCTGGCCGAACTCGCCGGCGCGGGTGGCCTCGTGGATCTGAGCCATCGTGCTCTGGTGTCCGATGCAGTCGAAGGCGAAGTCGACGCCGCGAAGCGGCTGACGCCGGATGTCGAAGCGGTGCTCGTCGGTCGTGAGCGCCCTGATCTCTTCGACGGGATCGCCTTCGGAAGCGTTGACGCCATGGGTGGCCCCGAAGCGTTTCGCAAAGTCCAGTTTCTCCTCGGAGAGGTCTACGGCGATGATCGGGTCGGCGTCGACGACCTTCGCCGCTGCCACTGCGGACAGGCCGACTCCGCCGACACCGAAGACGGCCACGCTGTCCCCGGTCTTCACCCCGGCGGTGTGGAGCACCGCGCCGGCGCCGGTAATGACCGCGCAGCCGATGATGCAGGTGGCCTCCACGTCGATGCCCTCGGGCACCTTCACCACGAACATCTCATCCGCGATGGTGTGAGTGGCCCAGGTGAACACGTTGATGGAGGTTGCCGTGCGGCCATCGCCAAGATCGAGCTGCAACGGTCCTCCCCGGCGGCGTGCGCTCGCCTGGTCCTTCGGCACCCACGTGACCATCACGGTGTCGCCCGGCGCAAGGCCGGTCACGTCGTCTCCCACGGCGATTACCTCGCCGGTGGACTCGTGACCCAGCACCTGCGGCGCCGCCCGCGGGTTGTGAATGGTGTGCAGCTGGCTGTGGCAGACACCCGACGCGTACTGCTTCACCACCACCTGATGACTGCGCGGATCGGGCAGCGTCACGTCCATCACTTCAGGTCCGGCACCAGCCTCCTGCGGGATGACAACCACTCTGGCGTCGACGGGCATCGCATTCCCCTTCCTTGCGCTGCCCTGCTGTCTAGCTGGAATAGGCAGACCGCGTCACAGCACTCGCCGTGCGAGGGTGAGGGCGTAGTCACCGTCGGCATCGGTCCACATCCGCTGCACGACGAGGCCTGCGGCGCCGAGTTCTGAGCGCACACGCTCGGGTCGGAACTTGGCGCTGATCTCGGTGCGCATCCGCTCGCCCGCCGCGAAGTCGACGGTCATCTCCAACGCCGGGATGTGCACGGTCTGCGTGCGCAGTGAGCGCAGCCGCATTTCGATCCACTCGTTGTCCGCATCGAATACTGCCTCGTGGGCGAAGGCATCGAGGTCAAAGTCGGCGCCGAGCCTGCGGTTGAGCACCGACAGCAGATTGAGGTTGAACTGCGCCGTGACGCCGGCGGCATCGTCATAGGCGGCGACCAGCCGGTCGACATCCTTGACGAGATCGGTGCCCAGCAGGAACGTGTCGCCGGTCCGCATCGCGCCGGCGACGGCGTCCAGGAACGCTGGCCGGCGGGCCGGCGAGAAATTCCCGATCGTGCCGCCGAGCAGCATCACCATCGCAGGCGCACGCGGCGGCGAGTCGGGCGGGGCGGCGACGTCGTCGAGCGGCAGGTGCCCGAGGTGGTGCTCGAAATCGCCGACGACGCCGTGCACAGCCAGACCGGGGTACGCCCCGGCCACTTCGCCAGCAGCGGTGCGCAGCGTCGCTTCGCTGTTGTCGAACGGCACGTACCGGCGAAGCCGGCCGGCGGCTGCGAACGTATCGAGCAGGATGCGCGTCTTCGTCGAAGTGCCCGATCCCAGCTCGGCGATGCAGTCAGCTCCGGATGCCGCTGCAATGGCACCGGCTTCCCGTTCGAGAATCTCCCGCTCGCGGCGCGTGGGGTAGTACTCGTCGAGTCGAGTGATCTCGTCGAACAGCTCGCTGCCGCGGTCGTCGTAGAACCACTTCGGGGGCAGCTCCTTGGGGCTCGACGAGAGGCCCATCGAGACATCGGCGCGTAACTCCCGATCCGACCAGCCGGCGTCGAGCCAGTTGTCGATCACGGGGTCGGCGGCGGGAGGCACCGCCCCGGCGGGGAGCATCATCAGGCGTCGGCAGCGAGGCGCAAGCCCGAGAAGTGCCAGCGGGTGTTGGGGTGAAAGAAGTTGCGGTACGTCGGCCGGATGTGACCTTCAGGCGTCGCGCAGCAGCCGCCCCGCAGCACCATCTGGTTGATCATGAATTTGCCGTTGTACTCGCCCACGGCGCCGGGAGCCACGCGGAAGCCCGGGTAGGCGCTGTAGGGGCTGGACGTCCATTCCCACACGTCGCCGTACATCTGCCGCAGCGGTGCTGGCCCGGCTGCGCTTGCCTGCGGCACCGCTGGCGCCGGAGCGGGGTGCAGCCCCGCGCTGCTGCCGATGTTGCCCCCGATGGGCAAGCCTTCGGCGGCATGCTCCCACTCGAATTCCGTCGGGAGCCGGGCACCGGCCCAGCGAGCAAACGCTTCGGCCTCGTAGTACGACAGGTGGCACACCGGTTCGCCCGGCGCCACGGCCTTGAGGCCCTCGAGGGTGAACAGCTGCCAGCCGTCGTCGGCGAGATGCCAGTACGCCGGCGAGTCCCAGCCGTGAGCCGTGCGCTGGCTCCAGCCGTCCGACAACCACAGCGTCGGTGTGTCGTAACCGCCGTCGGCCATGAACTCCAGCCACTGGGCGCAGGTCACCGGGCGGTCGGCCAGCCGGAACGGCTCGGTCAGCACCCGGTGGCGGGGCCACTCGTTGTCGAACGCGAAGCCGCATCCGTCGTGACCAACCTCGATCTCGCCGCCGTCGAAGCTCACCCAGCGGGTCTCGGGGGCGCAGGCCGCGTCGGCGCCGACCATCGCTGTGTTGCAGGACTGTCGGTAGACCGGCCACAGCGCCTGGTTGCACGACAGCACGTGCTTGATGTCCATGAGGATCAGTTCTTGATGCTGCTGCTCGTGATGCAGGCCCAGCGTCACCAGGTCTGCCATCTCGGGGGCGATGCCGCCGCAGAGCAGCCGCTCCATCGCCATGTCGACATGGCGGCGGTATGCCGTGATCTCGGCGCACGACGGGCGCGACAGGTTGCCCCGTTCCGGGCGCGGGTGTCGCTTCCCGATGGTCTCGTAGTACGAGTTGAACAGGAATCCGAAGGCCGGGTCGTGCTCGACGTAGCCGTCAAGGTGCGGTTTGCACAGGAACGTCTCGAAGAACCAGGTGACGTGCGCCCGATGCCATTTGGTGGGGCTGACATCGGGCATCGTCTGGATGCACTGGTCTTCATCGCTCAGCGGCGCGGTGAGCGCATCGGTGTGCGCACGCACCGAGCGGTAGCTGTCGAGCAGGTCCGGCAACCTGTCGCTGGTCATGGATGTGGCCATAGGGCCCGCCGGAGGGTAATGGACCTGTATGAAGCCGATGCAAGGCACAGATGGACTAGCGCTCATGTTTCTGGCGATCCTGTGCCGGAATCCGCATGGCCCTAGTACAGATCTGGCGCTCAATCGACGCGAACTGGGCGCTCTGCGGTAAACACGCGGGGCGGAAATGGCGCACCGTGACTGCCGCGACGGGTTCGCGGCCGTTTGTGCCGGCACCCAGCAGGGTTGCGAACAGGGAGACAGCATCGATGGGCCTCAAGAAGCTGCTGATCGCGAACCGCGGCGAGATTGCCGTGCGAGTGGCGCGGGCAGCCAGCGAGCTCGGCATCGGCACGGTTGCGATCGCGGGCGACGACGACGCTGCCTCGCTGCACACCCGTGTGGCCGATGAGTCGGTCACGCTCGACGGCCGGGGTGTCGCGCCCTACCTCGACGTCGACCAGGTGGTCAGCGTCGCTGCGGGGGCCGGCTGCGACGCGATTCACCCCGGCTACGGGTTTCTGGCCGAGAACCCGGCCTTGGCGCTTGCCTGCAAGGCCGCCGACATCACGTTTGTGGGACCCAGTGCGCTCCAACTCGAGCTCTTCGGCGACAAGCTGGCTGCGCGGGCACTCGCCCAGCAGCACGATGTTCCGCTGCTGCCCGCTACCTCGGAGCCCACATCGGTCGAGGCCGCTCAGGCCTTCTTCGCCGAGCACGGGCCGATAATGATCAAGGCTCTCGCCGGGGGCGGCGGGCGCGGCATGCGTGTCGTGCGCTCAGCGGAGGAACTCGAAGCGGCGTATGAGCGCTGTGCCAGCGAGGCTGCGGCCGCGTTCGGCAACGGCAATCTCTACGTGGAGCGGCTGATCGAGCGTGCCCGCCACATCGAGGTGCAGATCGTGGGCGACGGCGAGTCGGTCGCCCATCTGGGCGAGCGGGAATGCACGCTGCAGCGCCAGAACCAGAAAATCGTCGAGATCGCGCCCTCGCCCACGCTCACGACCGGCACCCGCCAAGCGGTGTGCGATGCCGCCACCGAGATGGCCAGAGCTGTCGGCTACCGCAGCCTGGGCACCTGGGAGTTCCTCATCGACGCCGACGATCCTGCCACGATCGCGTTCTGCGAGGTCAATGCCCGCATCCAGGTCGAGCACACGGTCACCGAAGAGGTCACCGGCGTCGACCTGGTGGCGGCGCAGTTGCGGATCGCCGGCGGCGCCCGCCTCGCCGATGCGGGGTTGACCCAGCCGGACGTGCCGTCGCCGCGCGGGTACGCCATCCAATGCCGCGTCAACACCGAGACGATGCAGCCCGACGGCACCTCTCGTCCGAGCGGCGGTGTGCTCGCCGCGTTCGAGCCTCCTACCGGTCCGGGACTCCGCACCGACACCTACGGCTACGTGGGCTACGGCACCAACCCCAGCTTCGACTCGCTGCTCGCCAAGGTGATCGCCTACAGCCCCAGCCGCGAGTACGCCGATGCGGTCCGTCGGGCACGCCGGGCCTTGGGCGAGTTCCGCATCGACGGTGTTGCGACGAATCTGGGATTCCTCGCAGCGCTGCTCGATCGGCCAGAGGTGGTCAGCAACGAGCTCACCACCAGCTTCGTGGCTGATCACGCCGAGGCGCTGTGCACCGCTGCTGCCCAGGCGGCCTCGGTCTGGGCGCCCGCCGAGCCGGCAGCCGCCGTTGGTGCCGGCGGGCGGGCTGGTGCGACGGTCGGAAACGATCCGCTGGCCGTGCTGCACCACGGCGACATTGATGACGCCCCCGCAGACCGGGCCGCATCCGATGCCGTCCGTGCCCAGGCAATGGCTGCGGGCACGGCGTCACTCCATGGCGCGCCGGCAGGCGCGTGGCAGTCCAGTGTGCCGGTGGCGACCGTGACCGGTCCCGACGGCAGCATCGCGATTGCGGCACCGCTGCAGGGCACGATCGTCTCCCTCGCTGTCGCCGAAGGCGATCCCGTCGCCGAAGGCCAGCAGGTCGCTGTGATGGAAGCCATGAAGATGGAGCATGTCGTGACCTCGACGGTCACCGGCATCGTGCGGATGCTGGGCGTGGCCCCGGGCGACACGGTGTACGAGGGGCACTCGCTGCTGTTCGTCGAGGAAGCCGAGGTCTCCGTGGAGCTCGCCGAAGCAGCCTCCTCGGTCGACCTCGACTACATCCGGCCCGATCTGGCCGAGGTGTTCGAGCGCCGCGGCTTCGGCCTCGACGAGAACCGGCCCGACGCCGTTGCCAAGCGTCACGGTCGGGGCCACCGCACGGCGCGCGAGAACATGGCCGACCTCGTCGATGAGGGCACGTTCGTGGAGTACAGCCCGCTGATGGTGGCGGCCCAGCGCCGGCGCCGCACGATGGAGGATCTGATCGCCAACACCCAGGGCGACGGCATGGTGGCCGGCGTGGCCAGCGTCAACGGCGACCTCTTCGGCCCCGAGCAGTCTCAGGCCATGGTCATGTCCTACGACTACATGGTGCTCGCGGGCACCCAGGGCGGCAACAACCACCGCAAGAAGGACCGCATGTTCGAGATCGCCGAGCACAACCGCCTGCCGGTGGTGCTGCTGGCCGAGGGCGGAGGCGGCCGGCCGGGCGATACTGACGGCATCGGCGGCTCGGGTCTGGACTGCTGGGCGTTCACCTTCTTTGCCCAGCTCAGCGGCTTGGTGCCTCTGGTGGGCGTCACCAACGGTCGTTGCTTTGCGGGCAATGCGGTGCTGCTGGGCTGCTGCGACGTGATCATTGCGACCGAGGGCTCGAACATCGGCGTCGGCGGACCCGCCATGATCGAAGGCGGCGGCCTGGGCGTGTTCCGTCCCGAGGAAGTCGGCCCGGTCGACGTGCAGTGGCCCAACGGAGTCATCGACGTTCTGGTGGAAGACGAGGCCGAGGCGATCGTGGCCGCCAAGCAGTACCTGTCGTACTTCCAGGGCTCCGTCGACGAGTGGGAGTGCCACGACCAGCGCGAACTGCGCCACCTGGTGCCCGAGAATCGCCTGCGGGCCTACGACGTGCGCGACATCATCGAGAAACTCTGCGATGTCGATTCGGTGATGGAGCTGCGCCGCGGCTGGGGACCGGGATGCGTCACCTCGCTGGCACGCATCGAAGGGCGCCCGATCGGCGTCGTGGCCAACAACAACCACCATCTCGGCGGCGCCATCGATGCCGACACCGGCGACAAGGCCGCCCGGTTCATCCAGCTCTGCGACGCGCACGACATCCCGCTGCTGTTCCTGTGCGACACGCCGGGGATCATGGTGGGCCCCCAGGCCGAGTACGAGGCCACGGTGCGCCATGCGGCCCGCATGTTCGTGACGGCGGCCAACGTGACGGTGCCGTTCATGACCATCGTGCTGCGCAAGGGCTACGGGCTGGGAGCCCAAGCCATGGCCGGCGGCAGCTTCAAGGCGCCGACGTTCACCGTGTCATGGCCGACCGGCGAGTTCGGCGGCATGGGCCTCGAGGGATTCGTGAAGCTGGGCTACCGCCGCGAGCTCGAGGCCATCGAGGACCCGGAGGAGCGCATCGCGGAGTACGAGAAGCGCGTCGCCCGCTTGTACGAGCAGGGCAAGGCTGTCAACACGGCCACGTTCTTCGAGATCGACGACGTGATCGACCCCGCCGAGAGCCGCGACTGGATCCGCATGGCGCTGCTCGCAGCGCCCAAACCGCCCCCGCGCACCGGCAAGAAGCGACCCATGGTCGACACCTGGTAACCCCACTCGCGCTGGCGTCAGAGGAGACGGTCGACGAGCTGCCAGACGTGGGAACTGGGGTTCGAGCCCGCTGCCCGTCCGTCTCTGGTGTGCATCGCGTCCAAGCCCTCGGCGCGGCGCTTCGCCTCGGGGTAGCACTCCACCAACTCGCGGTGCATGCGGGCCGAGAGATGCTTGCCCTCGAGAATGCCTTTTCGATTCGCCTCCGCGTGGGCCCGGCGCCGGTCGATGACGGCCGTCTGTTCGCCGAGGTGTAACAGAAGCCAGAGTTCGAAGCACGGGTTCGATACTGCAGTGCGGATGCCCGAGCGCGCAGCAACTTGTGTTGCCTCAGCGAGGTCCGGGTGCGCGTCGGTGTCCATGACGCACCAGATTTCGTCGTAATCGGGTGAGCCGCTGACGCGCCGCGCCTTGTTGCTCGCCCGAAGCACCTTGCGTGCCCGGTCAACGAGTTGGCCTGGCGTCATGTCCGTAGCGATCACGCGGACGCGTACAGCAGGGTTGGCACTGCCGATGGCTCGGAAGTACTCGGGCTCCGTCACTTCGCCTTCTGTGAGCAAGGCCACGACTCGCCGCGACTGGACTCGGCGAACTTGCCTGCGTGGGCGCGCGCCGCTTGGTCGCCTTGGCATGGTCAGGCCGATGCGGTGTCTGGGTGCGCGAACGCGTCGGGATGCAGCTCGGGGACACTGCCGTAACGTCCTTGGAGATACGCACGCCGCAGCGACACATCCTTGCGTGGCCGGTAGTCGACGAGCTGCCTCAGACCGGTCGCACCGTCTGTGTCCTTGCTCGCTAGCCAGATCTGGTCGCGGCCGATCGAGCGTTCGTCGGTGTCTCCGAGCAGTTCCACTTCGTGGGCGTTGAAGATCAACTGCGCCGCATGCGGGTTGCGCGACGGCGACTGAAACATCTCCACCACTCGTCGCACCAAGTCGGGATGCAGGCTGGCGTCGAGTTCGTCCACCAGCAACACATGCCCGCCCGCGAGCGCGTCGAGCACCGCGGATGCCAGGCCCAGCCACACAATCGTCCCCTGCGACTCGTCCTCAAGCTCAAGGCTCACCTCGTCGTCGCGTCCGCAGTGGGTCAGTCGAATGCTCCGCAGTGTCGGGAACTCCTCCGGCGGCGGACCCGGGGCGTCAGGCCCGAGCGCCAGGCTCAGGATTGCCTGCACCCGCTCCCGGGCGTCGGCATCGAGCTCGGTCTCGACGATCTCGATGTCGGTGATTCCCAAGTCGGCAGCTCGCATGAGAGCCATCGCCCGCCCTCGTCGGCCGGAGTCCTCCAATTTCTGAGCAAGATGTGCCAAGCGGACATCACGGTTGTCGGCGCCCACGAGAGCGAGATTGCGCTCGAACCAGCGATATAGGGGCATCAGCGGATGCAGGCCTGGGTCGTCGAATCCGCCAACCGTCGACAACACCAACGTCTGCGGCCGCACGAACGCGTTGAGCACCTCGCGCATCGGACGCATGGCCGGACCGAACTCGATACCAGCGCTGTCACGCCGGAACAGGAGAGCCTGCCGACCCTTGGGGAAGCCGTAGGCATACTCGCTCACCACAGCCTGGCCAACCTCGACGCCGTACTGCCATCGAATGCCGTCAACGATCAGATCAACGTCGTAGCGCGTGGGCTCGCCGGCCGATGCGGCGTCGAGCCGAAACGGCTGCCACGCGACGCTCGCGCCCGCTCCGGCTGGCCCGAACGATCCCAGCACGGCGGCTCGAAGATCGTGCATCACGCGCAACAGAGCCGTCTTGCCGCTCGCGTTGGCGCCAAAGACACCAGCAGCCGGCAGCACCCCCACCGGCCGTGTACTGCCTGCCATCGGTATCTCGCGAGCGACGCCATCCTCGGCGAACTGGGACCCCAGCAGGCTGATGCACACCTCGTCCCGATACGACCGCGCATTTGCCGCAGTGAACGACAACAGCACACTCATCGGCTCGACTTCTGACATCATCTCAAGCCCCTCAGCGCGACGTCGCTGACTCCAAGAATATCAATTGAGACACCGCGTCAAGACAGACTGCGAGATTTTTCCTCGCAGAACATCTTCTGTGGTCCGCTAAACCATCCCCCGGAACTCGACTACGCCGTCGGCACGGTCGGGGGCAGCATCAGCACCCTGCCGTCATCCGCCACAGCCGCGACACGCTGGGGCATGTCTGGGTGTCGCCACCTGTAGGCGTCGGCGGTATCGCCCTTCTTCTTGTTGCATCTCGGATGTGCGATTTGCAGGTTGTCCATCCCGTGCAACTTGCTCGTGTAGTAGCCGCCGTTGCTCGCCTTGCCCTTAGGGCTCAGCACGAAGCGCACGAAGTCCTTGGGGATGATGTGCTCGATATGGGCACCGTTGAGTTTCTGTTTGGGTATTTCACCGCAGCACAGCCCGCACCGGCCCGCGTCGCGATCATGGAGGTAATCGAGCACCTTCTTTCGATGCTCCTTGGGCCAGCGGTCGGTCGCATCAGGCTCGTCGGCCTCCAAGATCCACCGTTCCGTGCTACTGATCAAGGCGACTGTCTTTCGCAGCAGCCCCTTCGGACGCTCAGGCGGCGGACTGCTGAAGCGGCACACGCTCCCCAACTCACGATTGTCCGGCTGGGAAGGTGCCGGCTCGTCCTCGGCCGGCTCGGCTGCTTCATCCTCGATCCGCACGGTGAACCGGCACTTCGGAAATGTGGAGCAGCCCCAGAACTCACCATCGGCATTGGCACCACGCTTGGCCCGACGGCGAACCATCGGAGAGGCGCACTTCGAGCAAGATGGCAACACAGAGCGACACTTCGGGAAAGCTGCGCATCCCCAGAACTCGCTGCCGGCCTTCGCCCCGCGCCGCGCAGTCCGTCGCACCAGCGTGCTCCCACACTCCGGGCAGCCATTCGCCCCCGTTGGTTGCCTGCCGATCTGCCGTGGCACGAGGCCAAGTATGTCAGGCTACAAGCTGGGCAATTCGGCGCTCTATGCGGCACCGGCGCAGGTGCTACTGCACGCTGGGTTCGGCCGCGAGCGCGTTGCGGACCCTTGCCACAGTTTCCGAATCGACGCGTAGGGCATCAACAACGGCCGCATCAAGCGCTTGGCGCATCGGATCGTTCCCGCTGTCGGCGATGCGCTGCAACTCTTGACTTTGGAGGTCGTCAAACACGGCAGCGAGCGACATGGCCCCATCGGGGTCAAGCACAGGGGCGCGCATATTGCGCATCGCATCCAAGGAGATCTTCGGTCGGCCACCAACGTGATGAGTGGCTCCAGCGATCACAGCCAAGATGCCCAAGCTCGAGTTCAGCCACACCGCCATCGCTTTGGACCAGACTTCGGGATCGCCGTGAAGCGCCGTGAACGGCACCCAACGCGATCCAAGCGTTGGCAGCTCGGAGTGGACAGCGAGCACCCGCATCGTCGTGAGCCGAGGATCGGTACTGATCAGCAAGTGCCCGCGTTGACGCCAGTACTTGGCGGCAAGTCGCCTCGCACGCCCAGTTTTCTTGGGGACAGAGAAGTAATCGGCACGCGCCGCGAGCACCCGGGTGGCGTCGGTGTCATTTCGCCAAAGAGCGTCGTACCCGTCGGGCCCCGCCGTGTCCGAACGATCGAAGACATCGCGAATCCGCTGTCCTGCCGGGCCCACGGAGGCGAGGCTCGCAAGCGGTTGAGTTTGCAACAGACCTCCGGAACGCAAGTCTGCAGCCACTGAAGCAAGCCATGGGTTTGCGAACATGACTGGCGACCAGTCGCCATCAACCATGTTGAGCGACGACCACTCCATGACTGCGGCACCCTCAACAGCAGCCGGATCCGACGTGAGCGTCGATGCGAGCGCAGATGCACCGGCGACGGTGGCTGGATTCGTCAGTAGAGAAACAAATCTGGTCGGTGGCCGCGCCGCTGGTTCGGCCTGGTGACGGCGTGCAACGACCAGCATCTCGGAAATGTCTGTGTTCTCGGAAAACCACATGCGTGTTCGGTCATGCGAAGAGATCACCCATTCGACGTGGAACTGTTCGGCAAGCAGCTTTCGGTTCTGCAGCCCCGCCGGCCCGGTGGCGGCACTGGTCGGGCGCACCATGGCCAGCACACCATCGTCGAGGTCCGTCAAGTGCTCTCCGAGAACTTCAAACATCGACCCGGCTGACGATCCATGAGCGCCGCGGCCCGCCATCAACTCCTTCTCTCGGTCCTTGAGTGAGTCGTGCTCGTCCTTGCTGAACTGGTCGTGGCGCAGCGAATCGCGGGTGTAGGGCGGATTCATGATGACCAACGAGAACGAGTTGGGTTTCACCTCCGCCAGCACCTCGGAATCGATCTGAGAGGCCTCGTACCACTTCAGGTCCTGAAACTGCACCCGTTCCTGTCTGCCCGTGATGCCCGCGATCGTGACGACATCGAGCAATTCGAGGGCACCGAGTCTCGGGCGCATGCTGCCCCCGCCTGCATCAACCATGCCGAGAGGCATCAGATGAATATTCATCTCAGAGAACGCAACCGATGGTGCGAGGAGGCCGAGGGTGGTCGCCGCCAGATGGCAGGCGGTCGTGTTGACGTCGATGCCCCACACCATCGAGTCGATCATCCGTGCAGCGTCGTCCACGGAGTCCACGGGGCGGAGGTCGCGCACTCGCTCTGCCGCCGCCATCAGCAACGTTCCGGTTCCGCAGGCCGGATCAATGACCCGATAACCGCCTATGTCAGCCTCGACATCCTGCGGCTGAATCGCGAGCGCGGCCAGGAGCACCGCGGCAGGTGTCGAGGTGTAAAAGCTGCCGTCGTATCGAGCGCTTTCAAGAATCCGGTGAAAGATCCGGCCAAGGAGGTCATGGCGCGCGCCAGCAGCATCTCGAGCCGCTCGTACAGCAGCACGACCCACAGTGGCGACGGCGTCAGCAAACGCGGGGTTCTGGGCACAGGCCGCTAGCGCAACGCGAGCGGTTTCAAAAATGGGCCGATAGTCAACTGCCAGAATCGCCCGCCATGCTTCGTCGAGCGCGCCGACCGTGTCTACGCCCTCGGCAGTGCAGGCGTGCGCCATCGAAGGTGGCCACGCGCCGGCATACGGCTCGCCGGTGACGGCGTCAGTGTCCGGACGCAGCCCCGACAGATGATCATCGAGGCGGGCGTGGAACATCGTTGCGGCTGCCACGACGAGCAGCGCTCGCTTCGCCGCGGCAGCAGAGCGATCGACGGGGTGCTTTCGATTGCCGTACTGGGTGACCGGCAGGTCGAGGGCGGCCGCGAGCTGCGTCTTCTGATTCGTCGACAGCCTCCCGACGCCCAAGTCGAGGGCGATGTCAAGATCAGCAGCCAAGCCCGCCGGATCGCCATGATCCTCAGGCAGCCGTCGGAGGACGGCAGCAAGATCCTCCACCCTGCCGCTCGCGAAGCTGCGGTCTGGAAGTACGGCCCACTCGATGGCGGTAGCTGGCCCGAAGTCAGATTCCCTCAGGCCATCGGGATAGCTAATCGCTATCGCGCGGTCTGCGAGCGCCTGATCGAGCCGTGCACGCGCATCCTTGATCGCGCCCTTCCGGTTGGCGATCTCCGCCTCCAGAGCCACCACAAGGTGTCCGACGCAAACTCGCACATCAATCTGGCGGCCACCTGGCTGCCGGTCTTCAGTAGTGACGTCCGAGAGGCCCGACGCTGATAAGAGGCCACCAAGGCGCATGTTCAGCTTCGGTTCCCAGTCGGCATGGCCTGCAGCCGTCGCACCAGCCTCAATCGAAGCAGCGGATCCGTCCTGCAACTGCAACCTCCGATTCGGAGCGGACGAAGATCAGGTTCTTGGTTCCTGGTACTCGTACATCGGCTGGTCGGTCCGCATGCCTCTGGCCGACATCGTACGCGGCGACTCAAGTAGGCAGGTTGATCTACAGACGGAACGCCGGAACCTGATTCGCAGAGCGCGGCTCGAGGTGCCCGAGCCAGCCAGCTACGCCGACCGCAGACTGCCGAACCGACGAGGCCTCGATGGCGAGTGATGCTCAGTTGATGCAGCCGTGACTTCCGCGGACCAAGGCGCTGGGGGTGGGCCTGACGCGCCCGGGCACAGGACACCGTCACGATGCTGAGGCTGCAGATACGGCGGGCCCGCAAGACCGTGCCGGCGTCGGGCGAGGTCCCTGTGCGAGAACGCTACGTGGACACGGCGGGACGAAACGTGGACTGGGGCGACTCCGACGACGTGGAACGGCTGGTGTCCGAGCTGGTCGACGACGCGCTCGATCTGATCGTCGCCGCCGAGGACCTCGGTCTCGGTCTCGCCCAGGTCGACACGGTGGGGCTGCTGGGATTGGTCGCGGCCCAAGACGTGGAGTCCGCACAGTGGCCGGGCCAGTGGCGGATCGCGCGGGGCACCGCGACAAATCGGGTGCCCAGCGTGGTCGATCCTCAGTCGCGTCACGCTCACAAGACCGCTCACAGCTACCGCGACGGCTACAAAGCCCACATCTGCGCTGCGCCAGACACGGGGCTGATCACCGCCGCCGATCTCACCGAGGGCACCGTCGCCGACGCGGCCGCAGTGGTGGGGCTGCTCGACGGGGAACCCGCCTGCACCGAAGTGCTCGCCGACGGTGCCCATGGCACCGGGCAGCTGCGCGCCGATCTGCGCGACGCCGACATGGCCGCGGTGATCAAGCCGCCGCAGCTTCGGGTCGCCGTGCCCGGCGGCCACAGCGTCGACGACTTCGACATCGACTACGCCTTCGACCCCGCCTGCGGCGAATTCTCCGGCACCGTGACCTGCCCCGAGGGCATCACCGCCGCCATCACCCTCAATGGCCACGCTCGCTTCGAGACCCACTGCCACAGATGACCACAGCGAAGCCGCTGCACCACCGCCAAAGGCGGCCGCACCATCAAGGTGCACCCCCACCACGACCTGCTCACAGCAGCCCGCCGCCAAGCCCGCACCCCCCGACCCGACTTGCTCAGCAGTCTCCTAGCTGCACGTCGCCGCGACGTTCCCTGAGACCTCCCCGACGTGACCAAGCACCGCCAAGTGATGCCCGATCTTGCACCGCTGCTCCCGATCGGCCAGCAGCCCTCATCCCAAAAAAACGCGAAGGCTCACAGAGTTCTACTGCTGTGAAGCAGATTACCGAATTGAGCATACCCCGATGTCCCGTATCGGGATTTGTCAGTGATCAGAGGCTTTCGCGGTCACAGGCATGTTCGTCAGGCCGTGAAGATCAATATCAACCAGTCGTGATCGTCATCGCGAACGCGATGTTGCAGTTGCGTCACGCCAGGAGTTCGGCGACGGCGAGTTCGGCTATGCGGTCGCTGTCGTAGCCGAGCACCTCGGTGAGGATGTCGAAGGTGTGCTCGCCGAGCGTCGGGCCGCCGTAGGTCACCTGCGCTGGGGTGCGAGACAGTGCGAAGCGGGAGGCGTCCACGATGGTGGTGCCCTGCTTGGCGTGGGGCACCTCGACCTGCTGGCCCCGGTGGATCACCTGCGGGTCGACGGTGTACTCCGGCGAGTTCTGCACGATGTGCGCGGCCACGCCGACGTCCTGCAGGCGGTGCATCAGCGCCACGCCGTCGTGGCCCCGGGCCCACTCGGCGATGATCTCGTCGAGCTCGTCGTGGCGCTCATGACGTTCCGTCACGCTCAGATCGCCGAGGTCGCCGCGGCCCATCAGAGCAGCCAGCGACTGCCACTGGGCATCGTCGACGCATGAGATCGCAATCCAGCTGTCGTCGGGCACGACAGCGTGGAACTGATCGCTGGCGGCTGTCTGGTAGACGCCCTGGGGCGCGATGTGCCGGTCGCGGTTGCCCACCCGGTGCGCCACCCGGCCGTTCACCGTGCGGTCGAGCACGGCGGGCGCCAGCAGGTGCAGCGCCGACTCGGCCTGGGACATGTCGATGTACTGGCCCTCACCGGTGCGGCGCCGGTGCTCCAGCGCTCCCATCACTGCGGCCACCAGCCAGCGGGGCGAGGTGTAGTCGGTATAGGCGCCGAACGGCCCGCACGGCGCCCGATCCGGCCAGCCCACTGGGTAGAAGAACCCCGAGATCGCCGCGGCCATCGTTCCGAAGCCGGCCAGCATCGCCAGCGGCCCGGTCTGGCCCATCAGGCAGCTCGACGCCATGATCACGTCGGGGCGGCGCTCGCGCACCTGCTCCCAGCCCATCCCGAAGCCGGCCATGCCCTTCGGCGAGAACGACTCCACGATCACGTCGGCCCAGTCGATGAGGTCCCAGATGACATCCAACGCAGCCGGCTTGGACATGTCCAGGCAGATGCCCCGCTTGCCTGCGTTCATGTTGTTGTAGAGCGCCGAGTACTCCGGGTCGCCGATGTCCTCACGGAACGGCTGCAGCGAACGGGCCACTTCCAGTCGGGTTTCGGACTCCACCCGGATGATGTCGGCGCCGTAGTCGGCCAGGACCCGCGCCGCTGCGGGCCCCGCCATCGCCCACATGAAATCGAGCACCTTGACGTTCTCGAGCGGTCGTGCGGTTGAAGCCATCTGGGAGCTCACGTCAGCACCGGTGGCCTCGATGCGAGGCCGCGTTCGCGCCGGTCCTGCATCGGGCGCATCCAGCTCGGCCAGCACCTCGTCGGTGTGCTGGCCGAGGCGCGGCGGCGGACCGAGCGGTTGCATCGGTGTGGCACTGAAACGGGCATAGCGGCCCGGGTAGCGCACCTCGGCTGGGCTGCCGTCGCCGTTCTCCTGGGTGACCGTCTCCCAGTACTCCCGGGCGGCCAGTTGGTGCGAGTTCACCACCTCGTCTGCGGTCCACACCGGGGTGATCAGCACCCGCCGGCTCATGGCCGCATCCAGCAGCTCGGCCTTGGTCTTGGTGGCGAAGAAATCGTGCAGGATCTGCTTCAGCCGGTCGTACTCCGAGATCGGCTCGCGGCCGTCGAGCAGCATCATGGCGTACTCGACCCAGTTCTTGTCACGGGTGGCCTCGTCGCAGAAGCCCTCCTCGCACACCCAGTCCATGAGGCTCTGGGTGAACGCCCGAAAGCCCGGCCCGAACAGGAACGTGACCGACGCGTGCCCGTCCTTGCACGGCCACATGAGCTGGACATGGAGGCCCTCTACCAGCACGCCGCCTGCGTGGCGGGTCGGCGGCGTCGCACCCAGCGGTGTGGACAGCGCGTACGACTGGCAGGCCTGGTTCATGCTCTGCTGGGCCGACATGTCCACGTGCTGGCCGAGCCCTGAGACGGTCTGGCGCTCCCACAGGGCGATCAGCGCGGCGCCCGCAGCCTCGGAGGCCGCATTGTGGAAGGCCTGCGGGAACAAGCCGCCTGTGCGCAGCGGTGCCCGGTCGGAATCCCCGGTCATTGCCATGTTCACCGCCGAGGCCTGCAACGTCAGATCCGAGACGGCCCAGTCGGCCTTGGGCCCGTCGGAGCCGAACGGCGAGATCGATACATACACCAGCTCAGGGTTGACGTCTGACAGGGCGCCGTAGCCCAGCCCTCGGGCATCCATCTGGCCCGGGCCGGCCGATTCGATCAGGATGTCGGCCGCCGCGGCCAGATCTCGCAGAGTGGACGCGCCATCCTCGGTGGCCAAGTCGAGTACCACGCTGCGCTTGCCCCGGTTGTAGGCCCAGTGATGCAACGACCGCTCGGGGTCGTCGACATCGCCGGCAAAGGGGGCCAAGCGCCGGGCAGACGAACCCTCGGGCGGCTCCACCGCGATGACATCGGCGCCCATCTGAGCAAGGATCGCCCCGCACAGGTGGCCCCGCTCGTCGGTCAGGTCGAGCACCCGGAACGGGCTCAGCATCGAGGCGGTCTCAGAATCAGTCGGGGCGTCAGGCATCCGCACATTTCAGCACGGACGCGCCGCGCCCACAGCATGCGCGTGCCGGTGACCTTCTCGCCGCGTCACCCAATGTCTCCCGCTCCGGTTCGCTCCGCTCACGGGCCGCCCGGGCCACGGCTTCGCCATTCGGCTCAGCCTCTTGTCGGGCTTGGACGCCGGGCCCTCGCGCACAGACCCCGGCGCTACTCGAACAGTTCGGCTACGGCCAGCTCGGCGATGCGGTCGCCGTCGTAGGCGAGCGTCTCGGTGAGCACCTCGAAGGTGTGCTCGCCGAGCGTCGGCCCGCCGCGGTCCACCTGGGCTGGAGTGCGAGACAGCACGAAGCGCGTGTTCTCGACTGTCGTGGTGCCCTGCTTGCCGTGCGGCACCTCGACCAGCGCGTTGCGGTGCAGCAACTGCGGGTCCACCGTGAACTCGGGCGAGTTCTGCACGATGTGGGCGGCCACCCCCGCGCCTTGCAGCTCGGCCATCAGCTCGTTGCCGTTGTGGTCGCGGGTCCACGCCGAGATGACCTCGTCGAGCTCGTCGTGCCGCGCATGGCGTTCGGCGGCGCCCAGCGGAGCAAGATCGTCGCGACCCATCGCGCTCGCCAGTGCGGCCCACTGACCGTCGTCGAGGCAGGAGATCGCGATCCAGTTGTCGTCGTGGTCCTCGCCGGCTGCGCTGCCTGCGGCGGTCTGGTACGCACCTTGGGGCGCGAACACCATGTCCCGGTTGGCCGCCGATTCCCAGATGCGGCCGTTGGTGGTCCGCTCCAGCAGGGCCGGTGCCATCAGGTGCAGCGCCGCCTCGGACTGCGACAGGTCCACGTACTGCCCACGGCCGGTCTGGCGCTTGTGCTCCAGCGCCCCCATCACCGCGGCTACCAGCCAGCGGGGCGAGGTGTAGTCGGTGTAGGCCGTGAACGGGCCGCACGGTGCCCGGTCGGGCCATCCCACCGGGTAGAAGAACCCGGAGATCGCCGCTGCCATCGTGCCGAAGCCTGCGAGCAGCGCCAGCGGTCCGGTCTGTCCCATCAGGCAGCTCGACGCCATCACGACATCGGGCCGCCGCTCGTGCACCTGTGACCAGCCCATGCCCCAGCCGGTCATGGCCTTGGGCGAGAACGACTCCAGGATCACGTCCGCCCAGTCGATGAGATCCCAGATGACGTCCAGCGCCTCCGGCTTGGACATGTCGAGCGCTAGGCCGCGCTTGCCCGCGTTCAAATTGCTGAACAGACCCGAGCCGTCCGGGTCGCCGACGTCGTCGTGGAACGGCTGGATGGAGCGCACCGCGTCGAGCTTGTTGGCCGACTCCACCCGGATCACCTCGGCGCCGTAGTCGGCGAGCACCCGCGACGCCGCCGGTCCGGCCATCGCCCACATGAAATCGAGCACCTTGACGCCCTCGAGCGGCGGCGACGTGTGTGCCACCGGCGCAATCGAGGCCGGCACCGCGGGCAGGCGTTCCCCCGCTTGCAGCTCGGCGAGGACTTCCTCGGTGTGCTCACCCAGCATCGGCGACCGCGGCAGGTTGACGAGCGGGGTCTCAGTGAACTTCGCGAACGGGCCGGGATAGCGGACCGCAGCGGGATCGAACGAACCCTCGCCAGAGCCGGGCACCACGTCGCTGTGGTCGACGTCCTCCCAATACTCACGGACCGCCAGCTGCTCGGAGTCGACCACCTCGCCCGTCGTCGACACCGGAGTGATGAGCAGCCGGCGGTTCATGGCCGCATCGAGCAGCTCAGCCTTGGTCTTGGTGGCGAAGAACTCAGTGAGGATCCGCTTGAGCCGCTCGTACTCCGAGACCGGCTCGCGGCCGTCGAGCAGCATCATGGCGTACTCGACCCAGTTCTTGTCACGGGTGGCCTCGTCGCAGAAGCCCTCGTCGTGCACCCAGTCCATGAGGTTCTGGGTGAAGGCACGGAAGCCCGGCCCGAACAGGAATGTCACTGAGGCGTGCCCGTCGGCACAGGCCCACATGAGCTGGATGTCGATGCCCTGCAGGCTGGCCCCGCCGGCGATGCGCTGGGTCACGGTGGCGTTCAGCGACGTGTTGAGCGTCGACGACATCGATGCCTGGCTCATCGACTGCTGGGCGGACATGTCGATGTGCTGGCCGAGCCCCGAGCGTGTCTGGCGTTCCCACAGGGCAATGAGTGCTGCGCCGGCGCCTTCGGAGGCGGCGTTGTGCATGGCTTGGGGCAGCGTGCCGCCGGCGCGCAGCGGCGCCCGGTCCTTGTCGCCGGTGACGGCCATGTTCACTGCCGAGGCCTGCAGCACCAGATCCGACGCCACCCAGTTGGCTTTCGGCCCATCGCTGCCGAATGGCGTGATCGAAACATGGATGAGTGCAGGGTTGAGCTCAGCCAGGACATCACGGCCGAGGCCCAGCGCTTCGGCCTCGCCCGGCTCGAAGCACTCGAACACGACGTCTGCCCCGGCAATGAGCGCCTTGGCCTGCTCGACGCCATCGGCCGTGCTGAGGTCGAGCACGACGCTGCGCTTGCCCCGGTTGTAGGACCAGTGGTGCAGCGAGCGCTCCGGTCCTTCTACATCGCCAGCAAAGGGGGCCAGCGTTCGAGCCGACGAGCCTTCGGGAGGCTCGATCGCAATCACATCAGCGCCCATCTGGGCCCAGATCGCCCCGGCCAGGTGGCCGCGCTCGTCGGTCAGGTCAATGACGCGATAGTCAGCCAGAACGCCCCGGGCATCGGAATTCGTATCCCCACTCATGCGCACATTTCAGCACGCGCACACGGTGTCGATGACCCGAAAGCGAAGAGTCCGATGCGTGCGCGGCTCAATATCTCGATGGCGCCGGTGCTCGCGGTCAGGAGTACAACTCGGGCCATTCGTCCGCAGTCGGTCGGGACCGCCCCGACAGGTCGGCGTACATCAGCGCAAAAGCGATCGTCATGATCGCGGCAATGATCGGTCCCGCTATCGCATTGGAGATGAAGTCCCCGTAGGGGCTCGGCAGCGCTTGCAGGCTCAGCCACAGGATCACGCCGACTGCGATGTTCGCGGCGAAGATCAGCGCCGAACGCCCCCAGGTGGCCAGCTTGTTGCCTGAGAGGAGGCGCCACCACTTCGCCGGCGAGGGAAATCCGGGCTCGACGTAGGCCATGACGAAGTGCATCTCGATCAGTGGCGCAAACACAGCGAGCGTGGCGATAGTCACTCCGATCGTGACGAGCACAGCGAGCACACCCAAGACGGCATGCACCAGCGACATCACGACAACAACAACGCCGAGCACGGCGAGCATCGCAAGGAACGCTGCCGCCCACAGCAGTGTCAGCAGCACGATCTTCGGCACTCGGGCCAAGCCGGTAGCGAGCGCACTAGCCGGCGACGAGGGTCGGCCCTCGGCATCATCGAGCGTCACCAGCGACAACGCCACAGTCGTCGCCCCGCCGATGATCGAGACCAGCAGGAACGCACCAAGCAACAGAACGGCATTGACGACGCGGTCCCACGAGACCGAGCCAACGAACGCCTCCCAGGCCTCGCTTCGCGCGGCGTCGCTGTCGGGGGAAACGATACGAATCTCGTCGCTGTACACCGGCGTGAACTCCGACGCCACCTCCTCGGCAGCTGCAGCCTCCTCGTCGGTGAGACCGTCGTCCAGCCGGTCCAAGTACTCCTCGAGCCTGGGATTCTCGAGGATCTCCTCTTCGATGATCCCCGTCGAGGTCGAGACCAAGGCGACCGAGATGACGGCAATCGCAGCGGCGACAATGGAGATGACCGCGACGTCGCGGAAACGGCGTCCGATGAGCCCGAATGTGTCCCCGATGAGATCGGGTATCGGTCGGTGCCGCCCCTGCGCCCCAGCCACAGCGAAATGCTAGGTCCGCGGCGGGATAGCAGTCTCGTCCCGGGCCATCGGATTCTCGACCGCTATCGAGCCATTCTCGGGAGCCGGATCGTCGGCGGAGACTCCCGCTAAGTCGGCATAGAGGAGAGTGAAAGCCACCGTCAGGATGGTGTCGACTACAACCACCGTGACAACGCTGAAGCAGAACCAGCCGAGACTTCCGATACGAAGGGCAACAACCACCCAAACTGCGGTGCTTGCGACTCGGACGATCTGCAAGAGCAGCACCCGGCCCAAGACAGCCGCCCGCTGTCCGCGAACCAGTTGACGCGCCTCGCGGAACCTTGGTCGCCGCTCTTCGATCTTGATCGCCGTGAAGAAGACGTTGATCTGCGGTGCCGCGTAGGCGACGATGCCTGCGGCCAAATACACCCACGGGGTCAACGCCTGTAGGTCTCTCTCAAACAAGAACCGAATCAGGAGCAGGGTCAGCGGCAAACCAATGACTGCCGCGACGAGGAAGCCATAGAGAAGATTGACGGTGATGACCCTGGGAAGCCGGCGCGCGGCCAGTCGCAGAACCGTGCCCGGCCCCACCGCACTGTCTGACTCGGACTGCACGACATGATTCGCCAACGCCGTCGTAAAGACGTACACGCCGACGACTCCGACTGTCGAAGCCGCCAGACTCGCCAACGACAGACGCAGCGCGAAGTCTCCGTCGACAGCGTCGTCGAAGAGCGGCCCATAGGCCCAGCGGTACACCAGCGACGAAATCGCCACGGCGACCACCGCGGGCAGAGCCGCGACGAGGGTGCTTCGCCAGTTCCGTGCGACGAAACCGAAAGTGTCGCGGATGAGCGCGGGGATCGGCCGCAGCTTGCGCGGAGTGGGGTCGGAAGGCTCCGTCCAGAAGAACGGCTCAGGGGGGTCTGCGGACGGCGCATCGAACGCCGCGACCGCATCGGCGGGCACCGCCCTCGGAATCGGCCGGATGGTCTGCGGCATCTCCGGTTGAGGGGGCCGCCCAATTGGCACGGGCCGAACCTAGCGAACAGTTCGCTCGGGATCGCGTGACGCTGGATTGAGACCGACCAGCCCGCTGCGTCAGCTCGTGGACTCCGTCTCGGTCGATGCCGATTCCTCACCGGTGAGCAAGTCGGCGTAGATCAGCAGGTGGAACACCGCACCCAACACGAAGATGAGGGGGAAGATGACGGCATTGATGAAGAGATCTCCGTACAAGGCGGGCAGTGGCAGCGCTCCCAGGCCTGCGCCGAGCCCGAATCCGACGACGTTCGCCGCGAACCCCAGTAGTACGACCCTCCCCCAGATGGCCGCTTTGCGTCCGCGGATGAGCCGCCACCAGCGCCGCGGGGAGGGAATGCGCGGCTCAACGTATGCCATCACGAAGTAGATGCTCAGCAGCGGGAAGCACACCACTATCGCTGCGAGGTACGCCAGCAGCCACATGATGCCGAGCGGCGCTGCTAGCCACAGCAGCAACGCACCGACGCCGCACCCCACCAAACCCATGACCAGGCCTATGAGCACAGACAGGCCAAAGACCTTGGGCATACGTCGCACGGACACTGTGAGCGTTTGTCCGAAGCGGATGGGCCGCCCACGGATGTCGTCGAGCGCCATGCGCGAAGTGGCGATTTCCTGCACCAGGAAGCCGAGGCAACAGGCGAAGCCGAACGCGAAGAGCAGGACGATCGCTGTAGCCGTCGGCGTGACATCGAACGACTCGAGCCAAGCGTCGTAGTCGACCACCGTGCCGCCCGTCGGGTCAGTCAGTTCGGAGATCTTGGAGAAGAACTTGCCGCCGAACAGCGCATTCAGCCCCAAGAACAGCATCACGAACGCCACCAGGTAACCCGCAACGCCGATCAGGACGAACTCCCCGAAGGGCCGCCAGCGCCGACCGATGAGCGACAGCGAATCACGGATGAGATCGGGAATGCGTCGCAGCTCGCCGGGCGCGAGCGGACGGTGGTGCCACTGAGGCCGTTCTGGGTTGGATCCGGGCGGCGGTGCAGGCCGTGGTCGCCCGGGAGGCAGTGGTGACCACAGTCCGGCCTCGTCATCGTCTTGGGACGACGTAGCGTGCCCATCGCCGTCGGACGGAGGCGGCACGGATAGGGGTCGCTCGTCGCTCTCGGCCACGGCCAGATGTTAGGTCGGCCGTCACTCCCGATGGTCGGCAAGGGACGCGCGTAGCGTCGCAGGCATGGACAACACGGCATCTGGCCTGATTGCACCGCTGCCGAGCAGCTTGGCGCCGCACCGGGTGAGGTACCTGCCGATCACCGACCGGCCGCGTATCCGGTGGCCGCACGACGCGCGGGTGGCGTTGTGGATCGCCCCCAACGTCGAGCACTACGAGTTCCTGCCGCCGCGTGACCCCCAGCGCAACACCTGGACGCGGTCGCCGCATCCCGATGTGCAGGGATACAGCTACCGCGACTACGGCAACCGGGTGGGCTTCTGGCGCATGGCAGAGGTGCTCGACCGCTTCGGCGTCGTCGCCACGGCCTCCACCAACCTCGCGGTGTTCGACCACTACCCCGAAGTCGGCGCTGCCATGGTCAAGCGCGGGTGGGAGATCATGTCCCACGGGATCTACAACACCCGCTACATCTCCTCGATCGACGAGACCGCAGAGCGGGCGTTCTACATCGAGTGCATCGAGGCGCTGCGCAGCCACACCGGGCAGCAGCTGCGGGGCATGCTCGGCCCTGCGGTGTCCAACACCGCGGCGACGCCCGACCTCATGGCCGAAGCCGGCCTGATCTACCACGCCGACTGGTTCCACGACGACCAGCCCGTGCCGCTCGCTACCCGCAGCGGGCAGCGGCTGGTGTCGGTGCCCTATTCGATGGAGCTGAACGACGTGCCGGTGTTCACCCAGCACCACGACACGAGCGAATTCGTGGCGATGGCGAAGGCCCAGCTCGATGTCCTGCGCCGGGAAGCCGACGACAACGCCGGCGGTCGGGTGATGTGCGTGGCACTGCACCCCTACCTGATGGGCATGCCGCACAGGGTCGACGGGCTGGCAGCAATGCTCGACTACCTGATGAGCCACGACGACGTGTGGCAGACCACGGCCAGCCAGATCGCCCAGCACTACCTCGACCATCACTACGACGACTTCGCCGTCCACGAGCCTGAACCGCCGACTGATCGCCCCAGGGTTGTGGCGCCTGCCGCGACCGGCTCGGCCGGCACCGCCGCTGCCAGCCCGGGCTCCGCCGGCCAGGCCGCCGGGGGCTCCGCTCGTGGTGACCGAGCCCAGGCCTATGCATTCGGTCCGGCCCAGCACCAGCACGGCATGGACCACCCCTACTACGACTGGTCGCCACTGCCGAGCCGGTCCCGGTTCGAGTGGCCCGACCGCAGCCCGCTCGCCGTCGGCGCGGTCGTCGTGCTCGAGCACGTCGAGTGGGAGCCTCCAGCCGATGCCTACGCGCTGCGCCGCCGAAGCGGCGGGCTGGCACGCCTTCCGGCCCCCGACTACCCCCAGCTCACGATCCGCGAGTACGGCCACCGGGTCGGCATCTTCCGCCTGCTCGACCTGCTGGACCGGCACGGCATCGCAGCCACCGTCGCCGTCGACGCGCTGACCGCGGAGCACTACGGCTGGCTGGTCTCGCATCTGGTCGAGCGTGGATGCGAGATCGCCGGACGCGGCCTCGCAGCCACCCGGCTCATCACCTCCAAGAACTCTGAAGCAGAGGAGCGGGATGCCATTGCTCGCGGCATCGACGCCATCGAGTCTGCGGCAGGCATCCGCCCGACCACCTGGTTCTCCGCGGAGGGAGTGGAGTCATTCCGTACCCCGGCGCTGCTGGCCGAGGCCGGAATCGACACCGTGCTCGATTGGCCCAACGACGAACAGCCAGTCCTGATGACGACGGACGGGGTATTTCCCGGCGTGCATCGGCCCAGGGGCACGGCACCGATGGTGTCATTGCCGCTGTTCCTCGAAGCCGACGACGAGTTCGCGTTGTGGCATCGGCGGGCGTCGCTGGACGGCTGGCACGACATCATCACCGGCGCTGCAGCACGCCTGCACCGCGACGGTGCTGACCACCCCGCCGGAGGTCGCCTGCTGATGCTGACGCTGCGCCCCTGGCTGGCAGGCCAGCCGTTCCGCGCTCAGGTGCTCGACGGCGCGCTTGCCCAGGTGACCGCACTCGGAGGCCTCCACTCAACCACCGCAAGTGAGCTGGCCACCCACGCCCGCTCGGCGTTGAGCTGAAGCAGACTGCTCGTCAGTCGATCAGTTCTGCGTCATCCGCGGCTTGAGGCGCAATGCCACGCTCGTACTCCGCTTCGCGTTCGGCCAAGTAGTCGTCTGCCTCAGCGAGCTGTTGATCGGCGTCGGGATGCCCCCGGACGAACTCCTCGTGCCATTCCGCCGTTGGACGGAGGTCAAGGGGCCGGCGCCGACGGAATATTGCCATCACTCCGACGCTAGCAACAGGCAGTTTCCTGAAACGTCGCATCCTGCAAGTCCCTTAGTTGTGTTCCAAGTGTTGGTCAAGCAACGCATCGGCTCGACGGATCATCTTCCTGTACCAAGAGCGCCTGCCACCGCTACGCGCCTTGTCGCCACCACAGAGCAGGATGGCCCTTTGCTGTGCATCGAACGCAAAGAAGCCCCGCAGTGTGTCCGACGGGCGCAACTCCTTCATGTTCGAATGCCGGGAATCCGACACTGAATCGACGTGCGGTCTGCCGAGCTGAGGTCCTCGTTCGGCGAGAAGCTGCTGCAGGCGGGCGAGGCGAGCTTGGTCTCGAACTGGCAAGGAGCCGCGCCAGTCCCTGAATTCCTGCGTGTCGAGCACTTCCCACATGCGGGACGCACCATAGGAGCCCTGCCTGACTCGTCAACTGGGATTTTCTGATGGATTCCAGATGATTTGGCGTGTGTTCGACCAACTAGGCCAGGCGCCAGCCTCCCGGCTCAGGGACTGGCAGGCCGAGGTGGTCGCGCAGCGTCGTGCCTGCGTACTCGGTGCGAAACAGGCCGCGGCGCTGCAGCTCGGGCACGACGATCTCGACGAAGTCCTCGAACGCTCCCGGCATGTGGGTGCCCGCAATCACGAATCCGTCCACGGCACGCTCGGTGAACCACTCCTCGAAGTAGTCGGCCAACTCGACGGGACCGCCCACGGTCGGGTGCGCCAGCCGGCCCCGGCCGGACACCTGCACGAAGTCGCGCACGGTCGGGTTGGCGCGCCCGGTGATCTGCAGCACCTGGTTGCGGATGCCCTGGATGCCGGTCATGGCGTCGAGGTCGTCGTCGGACAGCGGCTCGTCGAGATCACGGCTGGCGAAATCGAAGTTCAGCCCCTCTGACAGCAGCGAGAGGTCGTCGATGAGCGTCGGCAGCTCGTCGTAGGCGGCACGGCGGTCCTCGGCTTCGGCCATCGTGCGGCCGACCACCGGGAATGTCAGATTGGTGATCTTCACCTGGTCGGGGTCGCGGCCGAGCGCCTCGATCTGGGACTTCACCGCGGCGTAGTGCTCAACGGCAGCATCCAGCCGCACCTGGCTGACGAACAGCAACTCCCCCCAGCGGGCGGCAAAGGTGGTGCCGCGGCCGCTCTGGCCGGCCTGGATGACCACCGGATGGCCCTGCGGTGTGCGGGGCACCGTGAACGGTCCGCGCGACGAGAACCACTGCCCTTGGTGGTCGAGCCGGTGCACTCGGTCGCCGTGCGCATACAGCCCTGCCGCCCGGTCGGCAGCAATCGCGTCGGCCTCCCACGTGTCCCAGTGGCCGTGCACGACCTCCATGAACTCATCGGCCCGCTCGTAGCGCACGTCATGGGCAGGTGCCGCGGCCAAGCCCATGTTGCGGGCCTCGTTGTCGTTGACCGACGTCACCACGTTCCACGCCGCTCGCCCGCCGGTGAGGTGGTCCAAGGTCGAAAACACACGGGCCACATGGAAGGGCTCGTAGTAGGTGGTCGAGTAGGTGGCGCCCAAGCCGAGCCGACTGGTGGCCATGCCCATCGCGGTCAGCACCGTGACCGGGTCGAGCTTGACGCAGCGAATGCCGGCCTCAACCGTGTGCCGGTGGTCGCCGCCGAACATGTCGGGCATCGCCAGCCGGTCATCAAAGAAGCCGAGATCGAAGCGACCCGCTTCGAGCACCTGGCCGATGTGCCGGTAGTAGTCGAAGCTGGTGACGTCGTGGCGGGCGTCGGGGTGCCGCCAAGCGGCCGGGATGGTCGTGCAGTTCTGCGCCTGCAGAAATCCCACCAGCACGATTTGACGCTGAGCGTTCACGACAAGCGATCGTAGAGAGCAATCGAGCCCGAGGGGGGCTCACGGGCGGCCTCGCCCACCGATCTGACCGCATCACGCGCTTGCCGGATCGGCAGCGGACGAGCCGTGATGTCAGACTCAGCGGCCATGTCGAGCGCTGCGTCGAGCCCGAATCGAGTGATGAAGCCGGACGGCGAGATCGCGCACGACGCCGCGTTGCGGGAACGGCTGGTGGCCAACCTGGCCCGCCATGAGGTGCGGCAACACCCGGGCGAGGGACGCAAGCACGCGGCGGTTGCAGTGATCGTGCTGGACAGCGACGCCGACCTGCACGGCTCCGACCCCGCATTCAGCGGCCTGGGTGCCGAAGAACGGCGCGAGCTGCTGGCGGACATCCCGGGCGCTGCCGACGACCCGACGCTGACCGGCGATGTCGAGGGAACAGCCGGAGGCGCAGCGGTGCTGCTGACCCGCCGCGGTTCTCACTTGCGCGGCCACCGCGGCCAGTGGGCGCTGCCCGGCGGCCGGATGGACGACGGCGAGACCGTGCTCGAAGCAGCCATCCGGGAGTGCTCCGAAGAGGTCGGCCTGGAGCTGACCGGCGACGATCTGCTCGGCCGGCTCGACGACTATCCCACCCGCTCGGGCTACGTCATCAGCCCGTTCGTGTTCTGGCTGACCGACGATCGTGAACCGGTGGCGAACCCAGCAGAAGTGGCCTCGGTGCACCGGGTGTCGCTACGCGAACTGATACGGCCCGACTCCCCTCGATTCGTGAGCATTCCCGAGAGCGACCGTCCCGTCGTACAAGTACCCATCGGCGGCGACCTCATCCACGCCCCCACGGGCGCCGTGCTCTACCAATTCCGCGCCGTTGCTTACGACGGCCTCAACACCCGCGTCGACGAGCTGGAGCAGCCCGTATTCGCCTGGCGCTAGCGATGCGGCACGAATTCCATAGCTGCGGAGGCGGCAGGAGACTCTGCGACGTTGCGACCTGCTGGATCGCTGGTCGCTGAGGGTCCTGCCGCCTGCGCAGCGGGCGCACATGCTTGAAGGCCACCTAACCGAGCACGGACATTGACGAGCCGTGGAGGTCGCGATTGCGCGAGAACGTGCCCATGTCGATGTCGAAGCCGGTGTGCTTGCCAGCCACCACGACCGGATCCGCGTCGTGGTCGTGGCCAGCTTCGACCGCCCCGATCAGCTCGGCCATGCAATGCCCGGCCACCGCAGCATTCTTGAACTGGTTGCCGCTGGTGCCGATGGCCACGTAGAACCCGTCGAGCGAGGTGCGGTCGTAGATCGGAATCCAGTCGTCGGTCACGTCGTACACGCCCACGATGCCCCTCGGCTGGTGCGGCAGGCCAAGGTCGGGCATGCGCCGAGCGAACCGCAGCACGTGGGTTTCCCACTGCTCGCGGGTGAGGTCCTGCGAGCAATCGTCGACCTCGTCGGCGGTGAGCCATTCCAGGTCTGCCATGTCGAGTTCGAGCGAGCCGATCAGGATGTTGTTGCCCACCTCGGGCCGCACGTAGCAGCCGCAGTCGTCGTCGGCCATCGCCGCGCCGACGTGCTCGAAGTCGAACCCAGCCGGTGAGGGCACGTGGTACACCTCCTTGCGCTGCGGCCGGGTGCTGACCGTCATGTCGTCGAGCACGCCCGCCAGGCCGTTGATGGCACTGCTGTGCGGGCCGGCGACATTCACCACCACCGGTGCAGCGAGCACGTCGCCATCCGCCAGCACGACGCCCTCGGCCCGACCTGATCCGGCGATCCCCACGACGGTGGAGCCGAAGCGAAACTCTGCTCCTGCGGCTTCCGCCGCCAGCCGGAGATTGTGGGCCGCAAGCTGCGGGTCGCCGATGTAGCCGGCTTCGGGCGTCCACAGCGCGCCGTCCAGCTGCGATGTCGGCTCGGCCCAGAAATCAGGATCGGCGATCTGCCGGGGCGGGCCGAAGCGTGACAGGTCGAAGTGCTCGAGCCGGGCGACGGCCTCGTCACGATCCCAGACCTCGTAGGGCACGCCGAGCGCGTCGAAGTGCGGCACCGGCAGCAGGTGCGGGCCGTCGCCGCTGATCAGCGTGAGCATCCCGCACTTGGTGAACGTGGCGTAGCCGGCCTCGTCGCAGTCGCCGATGTGGGCAGGCCAATCCAGCCAGTACTGCAGCCCCTCGTACGACATCGCCACCCCCGCCCGGGTGGAGTAGGTGAACCGCACGATGGCCGAGGACGAACTGGTGGAACCCTGTCCGGCGCCCGGGTTGCGATCGACACCCACCACCCGCCAGCCGCGCCGGGCCAGCTCGCAGGTGACGGCGTTGCCGATGACCCCTGCCCCGATGACCACGGCGTCGTAGCCCTGCTCGCTCATCCGATGCCGTCCTGACGTCCGTCGTACGGTTCTAGAAGCACTGCGCGGGCACCCACGGCTTCAACCGATGCGGATCGGCTTCTCGATCGCGGCGGTCAGCACCTCGGGATCGCCGTCGGTTACGAGCACGTCGTCTTCGATGCGGATGCCGCCGAAGCCCCGCAGCTCGTCGACGCGCTCCCACACGACGCTCTCGGCGAACTTCTCCCGGCGGGCCGGGTCGCACAGCAGGGCGTCGATGAAGTAGACGCCGGGTTCGACGGTGGTCACCATGCCCGACCCGAGCACTCGGCCCGGTCCCAGCTTGGACAGCAATGGATCGTCGCTCGGTTCCCGGCTGTAGGGGATGCTCGTGATGTCATGCACCGACAGGCCCAGCAGGTGGCCGAGCCCGTGCGGGAAGAACAGCGCCACCGCGCCGGCTGACACGAGTTCTGCGGGGTCACCACGCAGCAGTCCCATCTCAACCAGGCCAGCACCCAGGATGCGGCCGGCGGCCAGGTGCACCTCCTTCCAGACGATGCCTGGACGGCACATGTCGATGGTCTGCTGCTGGGCGCTGAGCACCAGCTTCCACAGGAACTCCTGCTCGTCGGTGGGATCAGCACCCACGACCATCGTGCGGGTGACGTCGCTGGCGTAGCCGCCGAACTGTGCGCCGGCGTCGATGAGCAGCAGGTCGCCAGCTTCAACTGTGCGGGTCGCGGGACGCAGCGGATCATCGCCTGCATAGACGTAGTGCAGGTAGGCACCGTGCGGCCCGGAGGCAACGATGCTGTCGTAGGCCACCCGGGGTGCTCCTGCGGCGTAGAACTGCGCCTCCATGCCCACCTGAATCTCGCGCTCGGTCATGCCCGGCGCTGCGTGCTGGTACACCCACTCGAACCCTGCCGTGCTCGCTGCAGCCGCACTCCGGATGTCGTCGAGCTCGGCATCGTCCTTGGTCATGCGCTCGAGCGCAATCGCGGCACTCAGTCGCAGCACCATCGCTCCGATCGAGGCATCAGCCTGCTCGTCGGCACCGTCAGCCGGTGTGGCCTCCGCCGTGGCTTCCGCTGCACTGCCGTCAGGTGTGGTCTCGGCTGCGGCGTCAGCGGTATCACCGTCAGACGTGTCAGTCTCGTCCGACGCTGTCGGCGCGGACAGTGCGTCGGGCATGGTCGCACCGGCACCGAGCTCGATGACTGCGCGGTCGCTGCGCTGGGACAGCCAGGCCTCCAGCTCGTCCAACGGTTGACCGACCGGCGTCGGCGGTTGCTCCCAGACAAGCCGCTCCGGCGTGAAGCGGGGTCCGAACAGCTCCCACTCGCCAGCGGCGGCGTCGAACGCCAACGTGGTGCCGGGCGAGCCCACCGCCGTCAGGTAGGCGACATCGGGATGGGGCAGGAACGCAAAGTGCTGATCGGTCCCCGACCAGCCCGACGGCTCGCCGGCGCGCAAGACCACCACCTCGTCGGTGAGCTCCCAGCGCTCGGCCACCCGCGCCCGCCGCTCGGCCAACACCTCGTCTGTCGGCTTCACGCCGCGCACCCTAACTTCCGCAGCGGCCGTCAAACACCCTGCCCGGTGGTCCGAGATACGCGCGAATGCAGGTGACATGGCGTTCTCAAGCGAACTTGCGCTGCGGACGGCTGGACCCCGACAGGGGTCGCAGCGACGGACGACACGGGGTAGCGGGCGTGGCCGAGCCGGGCGCCGATCGCCGCGCATCTCTCGCCATCGAGGCCCTCCGGGTTCGGCGTACTCACGAACGCCGATCCCAGCAGGGCCTCGACCCCTACCCAAGGGCCCTCAACCCAGCGTCACCCCAATAATCGCGAAGAGCCTCGTTCCTTACCAAGGACAGCTCATTCTGTAAGGTTATTTTCGCATCATTACAGAATGAAGGCCATTGAGTAAGGATATTGAGTAAGGATATATCGTTATCCTTACAGAAATACTGGCATTCAATAAGGCTATTGTGTTATCCTTACAGAATGAGCTTGTTTGAAGATGGCGGAGCCGGCACCGTCGTCATCAGCGAATGGCAGGCACAACAAGTCCGCACCTGGAAACCCGCGAAGCTCAACGAACGCGATTTCGAACTGAACGCAAGCGAGGCACGCGCCACCGAGCGGGCAATCGCGGCACTGCGGACCGCTGAC
>JAJDTF010000074.1 GCA_022827265.1 Acidimicrobiia bacterium
ACCAACAACCTGCTCCAAGTCCTGCGCCGCAAAGCCCACGGCTTCACCAACCACGCCAACTTCGAAGCCCGCGGCATCCTCACCACATAGCCTGACCCCACCGAGCCCAGCAGCCCCATCCCAAAAAAACGCGAAGGCTCAGGTTTGGCAAGGCGGGCGCGGCACGTCATCGTGGGGAAGAGCCCCGTAGTTCCCCTTGTTTGAGAAGTCAGTCGGCCCCTAGCAGTGCGGCCAAGCGTCGAAGTGTGGCTACTGCCTCCTCGGCGCGTTCCGCGCTGCCGTCTGCCAGCATCTCGGCCGCCTCCGCACTCAAGAGCGACCACACTGTCTCTGGGTCGCTGTCGTCGGTGTGCTTTCGCAAGAACGCAGTCCAGTCGCGTGCAGGTATCCCTGCCAAGGGCTGACGAATGGCTTCATCGATCCAGTCGTCCATGATGCCGATTCTGGCAATCCGGCCAAAGTTGTGGCCGCTGTCGGAGACCGGTTCGTCGACCGTGTGATCCCGGCCGCTGTACGGCTCGACCCCGGCGGGCATGCGGATTGCCGTGTCGCTGCGAGCATCGCGGATGTTCTGCCACCAGTAGTTGCGATACTCCGCGGCATAACGGGCCGACCAGATGCCGGGTGCAAGCACACGCGGCTTCCCCGAAACCACATTCGACAAGCACCAAGGCACCACGACGAGCAGGTCCCACTGGCTGCAAGCCATCGGCGTGACCGTGTACCGAAAGCTCGGTACCGCCTCCTTCGCGAGCAAGTACCAGCCCTTCAGCTCGATTCCCATCGCCACGTCGTCGACTCCCTGCGCGCTGCGGCTGCGCAGGAGGACATCCGGAAACGTCTGCGCCTGCCTCACAAACTCGTGCAGGGGCCACTCGCCATCGGGATCCCAGACATCGCGCATCCGGTTCAGCGCTTCCACCACCTGCACTTCGATCGTCGCTCCGAGAACTGTGTTCAGCGCGAACAGATCCGTCGCATCGAGACCCTCCATGACGGTCGGCGACTGGAAGTGAATCGGCAACGCGGTGAGAGCGTCTCGAACCCGGTTGGAGAGTGACGTGATCCGATGGCTGGGCTCCGGCTCGGGTGGGGTTGGCTCGTCCGTGCTCGCGGCGCGGGATTCGTTGGGCATCAGACGTTCTTGCGCTGAGTGGCCGATGCCTCCGAGAGCCGCTGTTCAGCGACGTCGGCAAAGTGGCCTATGCGCTCACCTGCAAATGCATGCCGCCCAGACGCAATTGCGGCGGCGGCGGCACTGCACAGACCACCGAAGGGCTCCCAGACGACATCGCCTGGACGCGTCGCCGCCGTGATGATGCGCTGCATGAACTCGATCGGCTTCTGGTTGAGGTGGACAGCCGCCTGGCGACCTGGCTTGTGGACACGCGGTGCGGAGCGGATGCCGTTGCCCTTGTAACGCTCGTCGCTGTGCAACGCGGGCCGAGGCCACACGTTCGTCAGCCCGTGGGCGTGAGTCCAAGCGTGGCGCAGCCTTGACCATTCCGACGCAGTGACGGGCTTGGCGCCATCCACGGAGTAGTACGGGGCACCCGTGGGGTCACCGTGGCGGTTCGCGTACGCAACCAGCCGCTCCAGCATCTCGGGCGGAGGGAAGTACCAGAGCCAGTCCTGGGTCAGATACTTGCGAGTCGCTGCGTTGGCGACTCCACACGCTTCGTTTGCGCGATACAGCGGCAAGCCAGCGCGCAGCCATTCATGGCGCAGCCACTGCTTGGCGGGCATGACGCCCTCGCTCGTCTCGAACTCAAGCCGACGACGGTAGAACACACAGACTTCAGTGGTCACCGGAAACTGGCGGATCGTGTCGCCGTTGACATTGCCCGCGATGTGACTGAGCCCCTTGTCCCAGACGATGGTCTGGACGTAGTCCCAGCCAGCCTCGGCCAGCAGAGGGTGCACACTCGCCCAGCCGATCTCCGTATTCCAGAACCACAGCGTCGTAGCCGGGTGAGCGAATTTCGACCAGTTCTCGATATGCGGCGCATACCAGTTCGGCAACTCCGACGGCGTTCGCGGATCGCCCGGAAACCCGCCGACACCGTACGCGCCGTCGGACATGATCAGCGAAGGCTGAGGCCATTCCACGTAGACGTCAAGAACGTCGCCGCGGTGCAGTGACCAATGCGGCTGCGATTCGTCAAACCTGACGGAAGCGCGCGTTCGTTCGGTCACCACACGACCAGAATAGGCAGGGGGTGTCACCGAATCACTGCTCATCGCCAACTGTCGTCGATGATCGCACATCGGGCACTCGATAGCTCAACGAGCACTCCGAAGTGGGCGCTGATTGCTGATCGAGGTGGCTATCGTTGCTGCTCTTGCATCGGCAGAGATCCCGATCTCGACATCGGCGCAAGCACACAGCAGTACATCTGGTCCCGTGGTGAAGTCTGGAGTTCACGCTGGCCTGTCAAGCCAGAGGTCGCGGGTTCAAATCCCGTCGGGACCGCGGTCGGGTAGCTCAGTTGGCAGAGCGCGCGCCTGAAAAGCGTGAGGTCACCGGATCGACGCCG
>JAJDTF010000149.1 GCA_022827265.1 Acidimicrobiia bacterium
CCTGGGCGCTGCCACGGCGTTCGAGCTGTTCGACGAGCTCGGGCCGGGCACGGTCGCTCTGCTGCGGGTGGCCGGTGCCGGAGCGGTGGTGGTGCTGCTGCGCCGGTCGTGGCGGCGGCACTGGTCGCGCACCGAACTGGCCTGGACGGCGGCCTTCGGGGCGGCGCTGGCGTCGATGAACCTGTTCTTCTACCTGGCCATCGAGCGGGTGCCGCTGGGCAACTCGGTGGCGATCGAGTTCATCGGGCCGATTGCCGTGGCGGCATTCGGCACCCGGACGCTGCGGTCGGGCGGAGCGCTGACCCTGGCCGTCGGCGGGGTGGTGGCATTGGCGGGGTTTGCGCCGCCCGAGGCCCAGCTCGGGGCACTGTTCTCGCTGATCGCCGGTGCGCTGTGGGCGGGGTACATCATCCTGGGGCACCGGGTGGCCCGGGCCGGGATGGCGGTGGACGGGCTCGGCGTGGGCATGCTCATCGGCGCCCTGGTGATCAGCCCGGTGGGCATCATCGACGGCGCTGCCGGCGCCGGCGGCCTGGGTGCGGCGGTGGGAGCGCCGCTGCTGCTGCTGGGCGGCGTGGCGGCGGGCGTGCTGTCGAACGTCATCCCCTACGGCATCGATCAGCTCGTCATGCAGCGGCTGGACCGGCCAAGGTTCGCCCTGCTGCAGGCACTGCTGCCGGTGACAGCGACGCTGATCGGACTGGTCTGGCTGTCGCAGGTGCCCAGCGTGCGTGAGGCGATAGGCATCGTGGCCGTGATCGCCGCCATAGTGATCAACCGCCAATCAGACCCGGCACCCACCGATGTCGTCCCCTGAGCGGCTGGTGCCTGCGCTCCGTTGCTAGAAGAGCGGATCTCGCCAGGTGGTCGCTGCAGCCAGCGCGCCGGCGAACGCTGCTGCGGCGAGGATCGCCAGCAACCCCCAGACCACGACCGGCGAGCGACGCATCCGCGTGTCGATGGGCTCGTTCGACAACCGCTCGGCCAGCGTCGGCGGGTGCCGGCGCCGGCTGGTGTCGCCGATCGCAAAGCCCGCCAGCACGCCTGCCGCCAGACCGCCGACATGCCCGCCGATCGAGATGTTGGGAACCAGGAACGAGAAGACCACGTTGACGATGATCAGGGTGCCCAGCCCGTCTCGCCACGGGTTGCCGCCACGCAGGTACTCGACGACAAAGGCCGCGCCCATCACGCCGTACACCGCGCCCGACGCCCCCACCACGAACGCCGACGGCAGCAGCACGATGGCACCCGAGGCACTCACCGCGTACGCGGCGGGCAGCGTCAGCAGGGCCCCGGCCGAGCCGCCGAGCAGCGACGTGACATAGACGCCGGCCTGCAGCGCCGGCCCGATCAAGTGCTCCAACCGCCGCCCGAGCAAGTACAGCACCAGCATGTTGAACGCCAGGTGCCGCACGTCGGCGTGCAAGAACGTGCCGGTGACGATGCGCCACCATTCGCCCTGCTCGGCGATGAATGCGGCAGCGGTGCCGTAGTCGCCCAGCGCCGAGTCGCTCAGGGAACGGCGGGTCAGCGACAGCACGCGCACCAAGTCGTGCGTCAGGAACAAGACCAGCACCGAGACGGCGCCGAGCGAGACGGTCGCGAGCGGCTGCCCGCCGCGTCGAATACCGAGCCCACGCACGGCCCTGAACCCTACGAGTTGCACACGTACCGCCCGCAGCAGCTCGCTGCCCGGGTTCGTGCCTGCAAACGCACGCAGTCCCAAGTAGTTTCGAGATATCCGGCGAGCGCGCGAGCATGTGCAATCGCATCGACATGCCGTTCGTCGGTGTGGCTTTCCGCATATCCGACAGGAACGTCTCAGAAGGCTTGGTTGCTATGTCGACGCTGCAGGACGTGATGGCGCAGTTGCAGCTCGTCGGCACGGCGCAGAATCGCAAGGTGTACGCGCGCCACGGCGCCGCAGAGCCGATGTTCGGTGTCAGCTACAAAGACCTCGGCCGTATCGCAAAACCGCTCAATACCGATCATGGGCTCGCGGCGGATCTGTGGGACACGGGCAATCACGATGCCCGTGTGCTGGCGCTGCGCATCGCCGATGCGTCAGCGATGACCAAGACCCGTGCCCGGCGGTGGCTTCGTGACGTCGACAACTACATCCTCGCCGAGGCGCTGGGCGGGAAGCTCTCCGAATCGCCGCACGCACGCGGGCTCAGCGATGAGTGGCGCGACTCTCCCCGCGAGTGGCCCGCGTCGGTGGGCTGGTTCATCGTGGCCTGCACCGCCGAGCAAGCAGACGTGTGGTCCACCAGCGAATTGCGCGGCTTGGTAGCGCAGATCGACACAGAGATCGCTGAGCGGCCGAATCGGGTGCGCCACGAGATGAACGGCGTGCTCATCGCGATCGGGCTGCGCGACGAGAGCCTGCGACGCTCGGTGCTCGAGCTCGACGCCCGCATTGGGCCCGTGGAGGTCGACCATGGCGAGACGGGCTGCAAGACGCCCGCCATCGCGCCCTACATCGATCGCACTCTGGAACACCGCAAGAAGATGGCAGTGCGCCGAGCCGCAAAGGCGGCTGCAAAGGCTGGCGCCTAGCCGCCGACTTCCCCGCCGTCCTCGGGGCCGTCGAGGAGCCGGCGGGCTACAACCCGGGCGCCGTCGAGGTCGTCGACGAAGTTCTCCGCAGGAACGCTACGCAGCACGTTCAGCTCCCTGACGCTCGTCGCCCGCGACTCCTCGAGCCCCATCACAATGCACTTGGCGCCCGAGTCCAACGCCACGTCGATGAGTTGACCCATCATGTAGGCGGCGCTGTCGTCCATGTGGCGGGTCTCGCTGAAATCGAAGATCACTACCTCGTGCTCTTCGACGTCGTGGTTGATCGAGTTGAACAGCCTGATCGACGACGACGCCGTATAGGAACCGCGCAACGACAGCAGACCGGTGCGCGCTGCGAAGGGGTCGGGACCGTCGAGATCGAGGCTCGCCAGACTGATGCCGCCGGGCTCGTCGCCCTTCGCGTCGTCGCTGCCCGGTGCGTACAGGAACGTCATGTCCAACAGCGGCGTCGACACCACGCCCTCGTCGAGTTCGAGGCGCTCGAACTGCCGGGCGCCGGTCATCGCCGCGGCAATCAGGCCCGCGCCCACGGCCACCACCAGATCCGACACGATCGACAGGGTCAGCGTGAGCGCCATCACGCCGTACTGGTCGAGCCGGCTGCGCCGCACCCGCACGATGTACTCCCAGTCGACAATGTCGAAGCCGATCTTGATGAGAATGCCGGCGAGCACCGCGTGCGGGATGACCTCGGCGAGCCGTCCCAGTCCGAGCACCAGCACACCCAGCACCACCGCGCAGAGCACCCCCGATACCCGGGTGCGGCCGCCTGCCTTGACATTTGCCACAGTCGCCGAGGTCGCACCCGCGCCGGGCACCGCGCCGATGAACGCCACCAGCACGTTGGCCGCTCCGACGCCGAGCAGCTCACGATTGGGGCGATGCTGGTCGCGAGTCATCGAATCCGCCACCATCGCCGTGAGCAGGCTGTTGACCGAGCCGAGCAGCGCGAGCGTCACAGCGGGCGCTATGGCCCCGCCGACGTCACTCCAACCGAACGACGGCATCCGCACGTCGGGCAGCCCTGAGGGCACATCAACGATGACCGCCACATCGCTGATCCACAGCACGCTGAGCACCGTGCAGACGAGCAGCGCCGCAACCGACGGCGGTAATGCCTGGCGCAGGCGGCGCGGCCAGAGCAGGCACACGGCGATGCTGAGCACACCGAGCGCGAATGCGCCGAAGTCGACACTGCCCACCGCATCGGGCAGCGCCCGTATGGATGCCGACACGCCGCCGAGCGCCACTTCGTGGCCAAGCAGCGGGATCAACTGCACCACGATGATGATCAGCCCGACCGCGGAGGTGAATCCCGACACCACCGGATAGGGCGTGTACGACACATAGCTGCCGAGGCGCAATGCGCCCAGCAGCACCTGCACGATCCCCGCGAGCACCACGATCGCGAGGGCTTTCTCGATATCGCCGCCGGCGTAGTCGATCACCACCACCGACATCGCCACCGACAGCGGCGCGGTGGGTCCGGAGATCTGTGTCCGGGTACCGCCGAAGATCGCCGCCAGCAACCCGACGGCAACAGCGCCGTAGAGGCCGGCGACGGCGCCGAGGCCTGAAGCCACGCCGAACGCCAGCGACAGTGGCAGCATCACCACCGCCGCGGTGAGGCCTCCGAAGACATCGCCGCGCAGCTGCTCTGCGGTGTAGTTCTGCGTCGGCGCTCTCAGCGTTGACATATCAACGCCGATTCAAGCTGACGGACCGGCTACTGGCCGAGGAAGGTGTTCAACGCTGCGAGCACGAGCGCCTTGTCGGGATCCACGAAGACATGGGTGGCCCCTGAGCTGTAGATGGAGTCTCCGATGCGTACGAGCACGCCGTAGCGGTTGACCGGCAGCCCCTGGAAGGTGGCCGTGTAGTCGGTGCCGAACGACTCGTCGCCCAAGCCGGGATCTTCGCCTTCGCTGAACGCACCCACCGCACCGGTGGACGGCTCGGGGAACTCACCGCAGGCGATGATCTCCACGATGTAGTTGTTGAAAGCCTGCGAAGCCGCGTCGGGCGATTCGAATCGTGTGATGGAGACATCGAGGAACGGCCCCGTGAGCGGATCGGCCGCCCAGACCGACTCGGAGTACGCCACCGGCGCAATCCCGCCGTAGGCCGGGGTACCGGGACAGGTGTCGGCCCGCGGAATGTTGGTGGCGGTCTGCAGGGTGTCGAAGCCCTCGGGTGTCTGGCCTTCCAGCAGGGCGCCTTCCACCGCCGGGGGCAACGCGATGCCCTCCTCCGCGGCGGCTTCGGTAGTGGGCGGCGGCGCCTCAGTGGTGGTGGGCGGCGGCGCCTCAGTGGTGGGCGGCGGCGGTGCTTCGGTGGTGGTGGGCGGCGGTGCCTCAGTGGTAGCCACCGTGGCCGGCGCTGCAGTGGTGGGCGCGGCTGCCTCGGTGGCAGGAGGCGGATCGTCGCCGCCGCCACACGCCGCCGCTGCGAGGGCAAGCACAACGAACAGAGCAGAGATGCGTCGCATATGGGCAGACTACGACCTGCAGCTATGTGAAAAGAGGTGCGCAGTGAAATTCGGCATGACACTGGCCAACACGGGCCCCAACGTCGAGGGCGAGTCGGCGATTGCCTATGCGCAGGCAGCAGAGGCGGCCGGCTTCGAATCGCTCTGGACCGTCGAGCATGTGGTGGTGCCGGAGGGCTACCAGACGCCCTACCCGTACGCCGAAGACGGCAAGATGCCCGGCAAGCGGGACGACATCGACATTCCCGATCCTCTGATGTGGATGGCCTTCGTGGCGTCAGTGACCTCCGAGATCAAGCTGGGCACGGGCGTTCTGATCGTGCCGCAGCGCAACTTCGCCGTCACGGCGAAGGCAGTTGCCACGCTCGACCGGCTCTCGCGGGGTCGCGTGCTGCTGGGCGTGGGCGCCGGATGGCTGGAAGAGGAATTCGATGCGCTGGGCGTGCCGTTCGCCGACCGCGGCGACATCACTGATGAGCATCTGCACGCCTACCGGGCGCTGTGGCAGCAGGATGTCTGCTCGTTCGAAGGCGAGCACGTTTCTTTCGACCGCGTGTACTGCCGCCCCCAGCCGTCGGGCCACATCCCGATCATCGTGGGCGGCGACAGCAAGCGTGCCGCTCGCCGTGCGGGCGAGCACGGCGACGGGTTCTTCCCCGTGTCAGGCGACCTCGACGAGATGGCGATGCTCTTCGACCATGCGAAGCGCTGCGCGGAGAAGGCGGGGCGTGACCCTGACAAGCTCGACTTCACCACGATCGGCGCGGCGACTCCCGAGTGGGTGGAGAAGTACGCGGCGATCGGCATCACTCGGCTCATCACCAATCCGATGTCGCGGTCCCGCTTCGACGACTTCAGCCGCGACATCATCACCGCCTACGCCGACGCCTAGTCCGCGCATGCTCGACTCGCTCTTCGAGTACATCGAAGCGTCGCCATCGCCGTTTCACGCGGCTGCAGCGGCGGTGGACCGCTTGGCGGCGGCCAGCTATGTCGAGACCCGCCGCAGCGAGTCATGGAGCGAACTCGACGTTGCGCAGGGCTTCGTGGTGCGCGACGGCGGCACCGTGTTGGCGGTGCGAGCCGGCACCACGGTCGACCCTGAGCGGTTGCGCTTCCATGTGATCGGCGCGCACACCGACAGCCCCAATCTGCGCATCCGCCCCCGGCCCGACAGCAGCACGCTGGGCTACCGCCAGCTCGGCGTGGAGGTGTACGGCGGCGTGCTGCTCAACTCGTGGCTCGACCGCGACCTTGGCTTGTCGGGACGCGTGGAGGTACGCAGCAGGGACGGCGACGGCCCAGCGGCTGGATCCCGAACGGTGCTGTGGCGCTGCGACCGGGCGCTGCTGCGCATCCCACAGCTCGCGATTCATCTCGACCGCGAGGTGAACGACGGGCTGAAGCTCGACCGCCAGCAGCACATGACCCCGGTATGGGGGCTCGGCGAGCCGAGCTCTGCGGGGTTCCGCGAGTTTCTGGCCGACGAGCTCGATATAGAGCCCGACGCCGTTCTGGCATGGGATGTCATGGCGCACGACCTCACGCCGCCGGCACGGCTGGGACGCGACGGGGAGATGTACGCCGCCGGCCGCATCGACAATCTGGCTTCGTGTCATGCAGCCGTCGAAGCGCTGGCCCGCCTGAGTTCGCTTCCCGACGACGCAGCAGCGGTCGTGGTGCTGTTCGACCATGAAGAGATCGGCAGCGACTCCGCCACCGGCGCCGGCAGCCCGATCTTGGCCGATGGGCTCGAGCGCATTGGGGCCGCGCTGGGCGCCAGCCGTGAGCAGTACCTGCGGGCGGTGGCTCGGTCGCTGTGCGTCTCAGCCGACGGGGCCCACGCGGTGCATCCGAACTATCCCGAGCGCCACGAGCCCCAGCACCTGCCGCTGCTGAATGGCGGCCCGGTCGTCAAGACCAACGCCAACGTGCGCTACGCCACCGATGCGCGCACGCATGCCCGCTTCGTAGCGGCCTGCGACGCGGCCGGTGTGCCCCACCAGCTCTATTCCCACCGCGGCAACCTGCCGTGCGGCTCGACCATCGGACCGATCACGGCCGCCCGGCTGGGCATGAGCGTCGTCGATGTGGGCTCACCCCAGCTCTCGATGCACTCCGCCCGCGAACTCGGCGGCAGCGACGACCCCGCCATGCTCACCGCCGCACTCGGCACCTTCCTCGCGAGCGGCTAGCCGGCCGCGGTCAGCCGTGGTGCAGGTGGCTGTCGAGGTGTGAGCAGTCGTTGAAACGGCGCAGCACCCAGTCGCCGTCGCACCGAACGACTTGAGTGATCGAGCAGTTGTCGGCACCGCCGAAGGAGAACGGCGTGGACTCGGTGATATGCGCCAGCACGGCACCGATAACACCGCCGTGAACGCATGCCGCAACGAGCTGATCGGGGTGCGCGTCGGCGATGCGCCCGAGGGCGACCATGCACCGGCTGATGAGCTGCTCGTTCGACTCGGCGCCGGGGATGACATCCCAGCGCCGCTCGATGTGCAGGCGCTCGTACAGCGGGTGATTGTCGGCAGCGAACTGGCGGATGCGCCCGCCGTCCCACTCGCCCAGAGCTACTTCGCGCAGATCGTGCTCGATCGTCGGGGTCATGCCCAGCCGTTCGGCAAGGGGCGCGAACGTCTGCTGGGTGCGCTGCAGCGATGACACGTACAGCGCGTCGATCGGCTCGTGCGCCAGCCGGTCGGCCATCGCCGCAGCTTGGGTGTGGCCGTTCGGGGCCAGCGCCGGGTCGCCCTGGTCGCCGAGCATGGGGAACGGCTCGCCGGGGATGAAGGCTTGGGACGCACCGTGGCGCACCAGCAGCACCTCGGTGGCGCCCGGCGGCCGGATCCACCGCTGCTGCTCGAACTGGCGTACCTCGATATCGGAGGCGGCCACGTCGTTGTCGCCCGTCGATCGTGCTGCTGTGCGTGGCGTCGGCTCAGGTTGGGTCACGGCGGGCAACCTAGCGGCGGCACGAGGAGGCCCGCCGTGACCCGGAGCCCTACAGCTGGTAGGCCGCCTCGCCGTGGTCGCTGACGTCGATGCCGGCCATCTCGACGCTGGCCGAGACGCGAATGCCCATGGTTGACTTGATCACCGTGGCAATGATCCACGTGACGGCGAACGAGTATGCAGTGACCACGGCGATCGACAGCACCTGGTTCCACAGCAGCACACCGCCGCCGAAGAACACGCCGTCGATGAAGTCCAGTGTCTCTCCGGGAAGGGCAGGCACTGCAGACGAATCGGCGAAGAAGCCGAGCAGGATGCCGCCCACGACGCCGCCGACCCAGTGGATGCCGACCACGTCGAGGCTGTCGTCGAAGCCCACCCGGAACTTGGCCTCGATGGCGAAGAAGCACACCACGCCGGCGATCGCGCCGAAGGCCAGCGAGTGCATCGAGCCCACGAAGCCCGCCGCCGGTGTGATGGCCACCAAGGCGGCCACCACACCCGAGGCGATGCCGATGGTGGACACCCGCTGGTGCCGTGCGTACTCCGCGAAGGCCCAGCCCACCATGCCGGCCGCTGCTGCGATGAACGTGTTGACAAAGGCCTGTGCCGCAGCGCCGTCGGCCGCGAGGGCCGAGCCGGCGTTGAAGCCGAACCAGCCGAACCACAGGATGCCCGCACCCAGCATCACGAACGGCACGTTGTGAGGCACTGGCCGGTTGTCGGGCCAGCCGGAGCGCTTGCCGACCACCAGCGCCAACGCCAACGCCGCTGCGCCGGCGTTCACATGGATGGCAGTGCCGCCTGCAAAGTCGTGGGCGGGCAGGTTGAAGATCCAGCCGTCAGCGCCGTACACCCAGTACACGACCGGCGCGTACACCAGCAGCGACCACACGGGTACGAACACCATCCAAGCAGAGAACTTCATGCGGTCAGCGACAGCGCCCGAGATGAGCGCAGGAGTGATGGCCGCGAACGTCATCAGGAAGGCGAAGGTGGCCAGCCCTTCGGCGTCGTGGATGCCCTTCATGCCGACGATCGAGAAATCGCCGATGATCGGCAGGCCGCTCTCGCCCGCTGCGAGGCTGTAGCCGACCAGCACCCAGATCACCGGCACAATGCCGAGGCACCACATGTTCATGTTGAGCATGTTCAGCGCGTTCTTTGCGCGCACCATGCCGCCGTAGAACAGCGCAAGACCCGGCACCATGAACAGCACCAGAGCCGCTGAGGTCAGTATCCAGGCAATGTTGCCTTCGTTGACTTCCATCGCTTCCCTCCCCGTCGCACGCACGCGCAACCGCGCAGGTGAAGTGCTACTCCCTGCTCGTTTCGGGAACGTTTCGGGGCGGTTACCAAGCGGTATGTCGAGCGGCGGCGGCGAGGGCGGCGCCGAGGTCGTCCAGCAGATCGCTTTCCGTCTCGAGGCCAACCGACAGTCGAACCAGATCGTCGGGGACTTCCAAGGCCGAACCGGCAGCCGATGCGTGGGTCATTGCGCCGGGATGCTCGATCAGCGATTCGACTGCGCCCAGTGACTCCGCGAGGGTGAAGACCTTGGTCGACGCTGCGACCTGCTCGGCTGCGGATCTCCCGCCGTGCAGACGGAACGACACCATGCCCCCAAAACCGCTCATCTGGCGGCAGGCGATGTCGTGCCCGAGATGATCGGAAAGCCCCGGGTACAGCACAGAGCGCACGGCTGGATGCGCGTCGAGCAGCTCCACGACCGCCTGCGCATTCGCACCATGGCGGTCCATGCGCACGCCGAGCGTCTTGATGCCGCGAAGGGTCAGGTAGCAGTCGAACGGGCTCGGCACGGCGCCCACGGCGTTCTGGGTAAACACGAGGTGGTCGGCCAGTTCGTCGTCGTCGGTGGCCACGAAGCCGCCGACCACGTCGCTGTGTCCGCCGAGGTATTTGGTGGCCGAGTGCACGACGGCATCGGCACCGAGCGCGAGCGGCTGCTGCAGGTACGGCGTGGCGAACGTGTTGTCCACCACCACGATGCCTCCCAGCTCGTGAGTGACGGCGCAGATGGCTTCGATATCGAACACCGTGAGCAGCGGGTTGGTGGGCGTCTCCAGCCACACCATGCGGGTACTCGGCGTCCAGGCGTCGCGGATCTTTTCGGGGGCGGTGAGATCGACCGCGGCAAGCCCCACGCCGGCGTTGCCGAACACCTTGTCGATCAGGCGGAGCGTTCCGCCGTAGGCGTCATCGCCGAGCAGCAGGCTGTCGCCCGGGCGCAGCACACGCAGCAGCGCATCCGACGCCGCCAGTCCGCTGGCGAATGCGAACCCGTGACGGGCGCCCTCCAGCGAAGCCACGCAGACCTGGTAGGCGTGACGGGTCGGGTTTCCCGTTCGGCCGTACTCGTAGCCGTGCCGTGGCTGGCCGACCGCTTCCTGGGCGAACGTGGTGGCCAGCGAGATTGGCGTGACTACCGCACCCGTGTAGGGGTCGTGGGGCTGGCCTGCCCGAATCGCCCGTGTCTCGAAGCCGAACTCGTCGGGGTCTTCGAACCCCGACACCTGCGGATCGCCGCCTAGCACCCGTTGCCTCCTGTTGCGTCCGCGCCGAGCGTCGCGACGGGCCTGCCCTGGTCGTAGACCACCACTGCCTCGGGTCCTGCGAGCGAGTCGGCTCGGGCCAGCAGTTCGGCGATTCGACCGGCCGGTTCTCCGATGCCGACGGCAGGCAGGGGCGGTTCGATCGCCGCAGACACCTTGGCATTGCCCTCCACCGCCAGCAGCCCGTCTCGGGCCACCGAACCAACCACCTGAGCCGCGGCCAGGGGCATCTCGCCCTCACATACCGGAACGGCACGCAATCCCGTCCGATCCATGCATTGCCGCGCAGCAGCCACGGTGTCGTCGGGCCGTACGAACACGAAGTCGCCGTGGACGAGGCTGCTCACCGTTCCGGGCCCGGGCGCTTGGGGCAGGAACCCCATCTGCGCCATCCACTCGTCGTCGAACACCCGGCTGAGGTAACCCCGGCCCGAGTCCGGAATGAGCGTGACCACCAACGACTCCTCCGAGCGGCCGGCGGCGTCGAGTTCCGCGGCAACGGCGAATGCGCCCGTCACTGCCGTGCCGCCGGAACCGCCGATCAGCAGGCCCTCGCGCTGGGCAACCCGGCGTGCCATCGCGAACGACTCGGCATCGGTCACGGGGATGCCACGGTCGACGACGCCGGGATCGTAGGTGGACGGCCAGAAGTCTTCGCCGATGCCTTCCACCAGGTAGGGCCGCCCGTCCCCGCCGACATACACCGACTCCGGCGGGTCGGCGATCACGACCTGAATGGCGGGATCCTGTTCTTTCAGATAGCGACCTACGCCGGTGACGGTGCCGCCTGTGCCCGCACCTGCCACGAAGTGGGTGATGCGGCCCTCGGTCTGTGCCCAGATCTCTGGTCCGGTGGTCTCGTAGTGCGCCTGGGGGTTCGTCGGGTTGCCGTACTGGTTCGGCGAGTAGGCGCCCGGCGTCTCGTTCCTCAAGCGCTCCGCGGTCAAGTAATACGAGCGGGGATCGTCGGGTGCAACGGCCACCGGACAGACCACCACCTCTGCGCCGTAGGCCCGCAGCAGAGCCACCTTCTCAGGCGCCACCTTGTCGGTGCACACGAAGACGCACCGGTAGCCGCGCTGCGCAGCGACCACGGCGAGGCCCACGCCGGTGTTGCCCGAAGTGGGCTCCACGATCACGCCGCCCGGCTGGAGCAAGCCGTCAGCTTCGGCGGCGTCGATCATCGCCACTGCGGCGCGGTCTTTCACCGAGCCGCCGGGGTTGGTGGTCTCCAGCTTGGCGACGACCGGCGTTGCAGTGTGCGGCTCGACCTTCCTCAGCCGGACCATCGGCGTGCGGCCCACAAGGTCCAGCACCGACGCCGCAATGTCCAGGCCCTTCAGGGCCTCAGGCATCGGCGAAGGCCCCCGGTGGGCGTCAGTCACGGCATCACAGCCTAGAGACATCACGATTGCCCGGCCTGTGGAGACCGGCACAGCCCATCTGACTCACTCGCACCAGCAGAGCCGCCCCGCCCGGTGCCCACGATGCAGCACGGCCTCGCCGCCAGAGCACGATCAGGCATCGTCGGCGTTCATGCCGGCGCAGCATTGTCGAGCGACGACTAGTGACTACGCTGTCGTCATGCCAGTCGTCTCGATCAGAATGACCGACACGGCGCTCCACGGACGGCTCAAGAAAACCGCTCGTCGGAACGGCGTCTCGATCTCTACGCTCGCACAACGTCTGATCGACGAAGGGCTGCGCATGGAGAATCACCCGCTCATCCATTTCCGACAGAAAATCTCGGGGCGATATCCGGCGCTCGTCGGCGGTCCACTGGTGGTTTGGATCATCGACATGCTGATCGGCGGGGACGTGCCGGTCGAGGAGCGCCGCGCCCGGACGGCCGATCTGATGGACCTGAGTCTGGCGCAGGTGGACGCTGCGCTCGCCTACTACGCCGAGTTCACCGACGAGGTCGACGAGGACATCGCCGAACGGAATCGGATCTCCGAGGAGCTGGAAGCGGCATGGCTGCGCGAGCAAGCGCTGCTCGCGACCTGACCGGCCCGCGTACGGGCCCGATTCCCACCTCACGCTGAGCGACATGCGCCTGCTCATCGACGAGATGCACTCGGCGCGGGTCGCCGAGGCGCTGCGCGCCGAAGGCTGGGATGCCGTCGCCGTAGTGGCAGAGGACTCGCTTCGCGGCCTTCCAGACGAATCACTGCTTGCATTGGCTGCCGAGAGCGGTCAGGTCATGGTCACCGAGGACAGCGGCGATTTCCTCAGACTCGCCCAACTCAGCCGCTCAGAAGGCAATGCCCACTGCGGCATCATCATCACCAGCGCTGCACGATTCCACCGCGGATCGATCTCGTATCCGAACAGCTTGGTCGAGGCGCTGCGGAGCTTCCTCGCAGCGCCTCCCTACGACGGCGACTCGTGGATCTGGTGGCTGAGCTAGCCGGTGCTCAGGTCAGCAGGTCGGCCAGGGGGGACAGCTCGGTGTTGACCAGCTCCACGCCGCCTTCGGGCAGCACCGAGACTTCGTGCCACAGGCGCAGCTTGGGCGGGCGTCCCAGCCGATGCACTGTGGACAGGAACGAGTGGAAGATGGCCAAGTGCGTCGAGTGCGACCGGGACCACGCTTCCAGCGAGGCCAGCTCGTCGAACCAGCCGACGAAGCTCGTGGACTTGAGATCTTCGCCGTCGATCGTCTGCTCCCGCAGGAACCGGCTGGAGATGCAGCCGGTGTCGGGGTTGTTGGCCAGGAAGTCGATGCCGGCACGCAGTTTCGGTTCGATGTCGGTGAAGTACATCTCTCGCTCGTCGTCGAGGCACTCGTCCCATTTCTGGCCCGACCGGATGAGGCACAAGTTGGCCGGCAGCGGCGACCCCGGCGCCGCCTCGAAGGGATCCTCAGCGCTGGCCGCCATGCGATCGCGTGCGGCGCCCCAGTAGTCGTGCAACTCGGTGAGATCCACCGAGGTCAAGTTGCGCACGCCGGGCAGAGGCCGCTTGGTCCCCGCGATGGTCTCCCAGCGATCTGCCGGAATGACGGCCGTCTCGCAATAGATCCCGTCCCGTTCGAGCACATCGCAGCCGTCCCGCCAGCGCTCGTACACCGCCGGATCGACCCAGTAGGCCATGAAGACGGTCTCGACATCGCCCTCGGCCTCTGCTGCCTCGTCTCCCTCGTCGGTGAAGTTGACCACCCGGGCCCGCTCGACATGATCAGGCCGGTGCTCGCCGCCGGTCAGCGCCGCCTGCAACTCCGCCAGCGTGTCGGCGTTGTCAGGCCCCTTCGAGAAGACCATCGAATAGGCGGTCAGCTCGGGAAAGTCGACCACGCACCACGCCGGAGCGCTCGGCGTATGCCCCTCAGGCCGGTTCGCAGCCATAGATCTTCCTCCCGCAGTTCACCCGCCGCTCTGCGCTGCCGCGGACTCCTGCTGTGGATCGTACGGCGACATAGCTCAGACGCTCCAGACGATCTCAAATCCACCGGTCTCGAAGTCGAACAGGACCTGTCGAGCCATGTGACGCAGGACCTGAGTCCCCATGAGTGCGTCACAACCCGCGACAGGTATCTCCAGCACGGAAACCAAGGCACTGATGCCGGGCGCTGGCTGTGTCGTCAGATGATCGTCTCGTACCGGAGGGTGCATGTGGACTACGAACCCATCCGCCGCCACCTGCCCCATCACAGTGCGTACGTTCAACATCACCGACTGCGCCTCGTCATCGCCCAAGCCGAGGGTGTCAACGACATGCTGCGAAATTCCTGATGCGTTGGCACCCGTATCCAGGAGCACACGAAAAAGCTGCATCGCACCAGTCGTCGGCGAACTGATCGGCAAGGTGACGACTGCTTGATGGTTACCATCGAGTTGACCTGAGATTCCATGACATTACATCCAACATTAGCCAAGTTGCCTCGGGCCGACCCGAAACGGAGGAGCGGTCTACGGTCGCTGCGACTCAGTTGACGCTGTGCATGATGGGAATCCCGCCGAAGAACAGCGGCGTGTCCCGGACCTCTTGGATCGTGAACCGGCCTACACCGTGCATCGACAGCCCGGTTTCGAACGCTGTCCCCACGTCCGGGTAGAAGTCGGTGATCTCTCGGTCGCAGATCAACGCGACTTCACCGACGCGCGCCGCTTCTGGTTCAGCTTCGAGGAGCGCCGTGAATGCTCTGTAGTTTGCCATCGCCTCTTCACGGGTCATCTAGAGCCTCCCGATCTATGCCGCCTCCGGTACTGGCGACCATACCCAGCAGCCAGCGGCTGCAGCCGGAATTCGCGACCGGGGACAGCACCACGACGCGAATGCTCACTTGATTCCTCAAGTCCATTGGGGCCCTGGGTTGCTCGCTGCGCTAACCCGCTGTCTGCTCACCCTCCGCCTCGGAGGTCAAGCGCCGCTCGCGGTCCAACAACTCGCCCAAGGTAAGCCACGTATGCCCGCAGGCCACCCCGCCAGCCGGCTGAGGCATTCCGAACATGACCTCAACACCGTGCAGCCGGTCTATTCCTTCGATGCCTTGCAACATGTCAACTTCGTTGCGCAGCCGATCAAGCCTCGCGTGTGAAGCCATGGTGTCGGAGGCGTCAAGCAAGTCTGCGGCGACCTGCGCGGGTGTACGGCCACGCGTGAGCCCTTGCAGCAGATCGTCGATAACGCGCAGCGCTACACCGACCACCTCGGGCGCAGCAAAGATGTCGGAGGTTTCGAGAGCCCGCAGCGGTTCGAGGGCATCGTTTGCGGCGCGCACCTTCGTCGCTTGGTCCGGCGGGGGCTGTTGCGCGGGCCGCAGGAACGGTTCTCTCGCCTTGAATTCGTGCAACTGACGTAGCCGCTCGCGCTGCGCCTCAGCTATGGCTTCGTCGCCCACGACGGCCGGCAGCGGTTGGCTCCATCGAGCTTGCTGGGCACCGGGCTGCGGCTTGCGACGCAACGTTCCTGCGAGCAACGCGACAACACGGCGCAAGCCCATGCAGCTGAGACTACCGAGCCTGCAACGCAGCAAGTGAGAATCGGGCCGAAGGCAGAAACCGCAAGTCAATGACCATTCTTGGCCTTCGATAGTGTTGCTCACAGAGCTTGGCCCTTGTCAGCGTGACCGCGAAACAGGAGACAGGCACCAGGCCACCAAGACCCAAGCAGGGACCCCTGTCAGTGTCTCCGCGCAACCGTGACAAATGTTCTACGTGACCCTGATTCCTGACAGTCGGGCTCATCCTCACTAGTGAGACCACATATAGATTGCTGGCCGGTTCGAGTGTTGGCGACTGTACTGGGGGTGTGATCTGAACGTTGCGAAGTTCGGCATCGAGAAGGAGCCGTTGCGCGATCTCCTTGGTGAGGCTCGCGACGGCGAGTCGCAACTGCCGGACTTCCAGCGGGGCTGGATTTGGGACGATGACCGCGTCCGGAGCCTGTTGGCGAGCATCTCATTGGGGTTCCCGATCGGTGCGGTGATGATGCTGGAGACCGGCGGCCAAACTGTTCGCTTCAAGCAGCGACGACTCGAAGGAGCTCCGCCGTCGCCGGGGAGGGATGCTGACCGTTTGGTGCTTGACGGGCAGCAGCGCCTCACCTCCTTGTTTCAGTCACTGTTCTTGGAGCAACCGGTGAAGACGCGAGATCAGCGGGGTAAGACGATCGAGCGCTGGTATTACGCCGACATGCAGCTGGCGCTCAACCCGAGCGTCGATCGCGACGAGGCCATCGTGTCGTTGCCGCCTGATCGGCAAATCAAGAAGTTTGGGCGGGACAGCGTGGAGGACTACTCCACGCCGGAGCGGGAGTATCAAGCGATGCTCTTCCCGCTGTCGAGGGTTTTCCATTCGTCGGGTTGGCGTCGTGGATTCCAGAAGTACTGGAAGCACGCCGAAGACAAGATGGACCTATGGGACGAGTTCGAGCAGAACTTCGTCGACCGCTTTGAGCAGTACCAAGTGCCAGTCATCGAGCTTGGCAAAGACACACCCAAGGAAGCTGTCTGCCAGGTCTTCGAGAAGGTCAACACCGGTGGTGTGACGCTCACCGTGTTCGAATTGCTGACTGCAACCTTCGCCGCCGACGACTTCGACCTGCGCAGCGACTGGGAGCAACGAGAATCGGCCATTCACGCTCACTCGATTCTCTCCGGCGTGTCGAACACGGACTTCGTGCAAGCCGTGACACTGCTCGCGACACGGGCGCGCAGGGAGGCCGCGCTTCGCGATCGTCCCGATGAGGAGCGTGCGCCCGGTATCGGCTGTCGACGCTCCGACATGCTGGACCTGCAGCTTCACGAATACACGAGATGGGCCACTCCGCTGGTGGGCGGACTTGAGACAGCCGCCCGATTCCTGCACTCACAGCATCTGTATGACGCGCGATTCCTGCCATATGGCAGTCAGCTGATCCCGCTGGCTGCGGTCCTCACGGTCCTGGGTCATGAGTGGGAGCCATACCACGCCAGGACCAAACTCGCGCAGTGGTACTGGTGCGGCGTCCTCGGCGAGCTGTACGGCGGCTCGACCGAGACTCGATTCTCCCGTGATCTGCCAGAAGTGCTGACCTGGATTCGCGATGGCAGACCCGAGCCTCGCACCGTCTACGACGCGCAGTTCGCTGCGAGCCGACTACTGACGCTCCGCACCCGACGAAGCGCTGCCTACAAGGGCATCTACACCCTGCTGCTGCGCGAAGGCGCACAAGACTGGAAGACTGCCGAGGAATCCTCGATAGCGGGCTACTTCGATGCGAGCATCGATATCCACCACGTTTTCCCCCAACGTTGGTGCAAGGAGCGAGGGATCGAGCCCGCACGCTGCGATTCGATCGTGAACAAGACACCTCTGGCAGCGAGCACAAACCGCAGCATCGGCGGAGCGGCTCCTAGCAAGTACCTGCACAGGATCACCCATGACGACGAGGCACCAAGAGCGACCCTGGCCGAATACCTACAGTCGCACCTCATCGCCCCCAAGCACCTGTGGGCGGACGACTTCGACAACTACTTCGAAACACGGCAGACGGCCCTGCTGCGCCGGATCGCTTCCGTCATGGGCAACAACCGTCAGACGACGCGGAAGAACCCGACGAAGCACCCGCCGACTACGAACTAGTGCAGACAGACAGCTTGGTCGCATTTCCGTTCGACGAATCGTTATCGGAATCAACGAGAGCCATGCGCTGACCACGGCGCGCCCTAATTTTGGATGCTCAGGTGATGTCGCGGTCGCTGTCCGGCGAGACCTACTGGCTCCGACAGCCTGTGCAAGATCCACAGCCAATCATGCTGGCTGCGAGCCCCCGCCTGGGAATCCGTACCGACGATCGTCCGCAAGGGGTTGTTGACACCGCTAGCAGAATGCCTGCCGAACACTGCGTCACCGATGGGGTCAGCCAAATAGACCGGACAGGACCGCGCGTAAGGCCACGAAAGCCCATGCTGCGATCAGTGCGACACCCCCGGCAGCTATCGCCCAGCCAACGGTGATCGCTACGCGGTCCTTGATTGAGCCAGTTCGCCATTCCTCGCGGCGCTTCTCGCGTTGCTGATGCTGATACGCCAGTCGTCGGGGGTCACGTCTGGGCTCTGCTGCGCGGGCCTTAACGCGTTCGCGTTCATACTTCCTACGGCATTTGCTGTGCCAGTAGTCCCATTTCGATCCGAGGAGGGGGTGCCAAGGCTTAGGCTGTTCGGAGGCGAGGGTTGCTTGCCACGGTCGTCCAGGCTCGTGCCCGTGGCCACAGCCCGGGCAGCGGTCGTTCCGTCCGGGCGGTCGCACTCCCTCCGTGGAGTCGAACACGACCGTCACCCATGCCCTAGGGCTTCGACGATCAGGCGTTGAGTTCGGCGGCGCGGGCCCTGAACGACTCGACGTTGTTCTCTTTGATCTCCTCGTAGCCGCGGATCATGTCGGGGAGGCAGGCGATCTCGACGGCACGGGCGTAGGCGGCATCGTCGCCGGCGCGGAGCGTGTCGAGTGCCCGTTGGATCATGCCGAGGTACTCGTCGATCAGCTCCCGCTCCATCTTGCGGTGAGCGGTCTTGCCGAAGACGTCCAGCGCTCCGCCGCGCAGGCCCTTCATCCGCGCCAGCAGGGCGAACGCCATGTCGCCTGACCGGCCGAGGCCGATCTTCTTCTCGACACCCATGCGCCTCATGATCGGCGGGTGCAGCTTGTAGGTGACATCGGTCTTGTCGCCGAACTGGTCGCGCACGGCCTGCTGGAACGCCTTCGAACGGTGCAGCCGGGCCACCTCGTACTCGTCCTTGTAGGCCATCAGCTTGTAGAGGTACGTGGCCACGGCCTCGCTGAGCGCCGTCTCGCTGCCCGCCGCCGCCTCGGCCTCGCGCACCTTGGCGATGAAGCTGGCGTACGCCGCTGCGTACGCGTGGTTCTGGTAGGCCACCAGGTCGGGCACCCGGATGCGCAGCAGCCGGGCCAGCTCTTCGGACTGATCCCGCACCGTGTCGATGAGGTCCTGCTCACGCTTCGACGGACCGGTGTCACGCTTGACCTTGCCGACCCGCTGGACTTCGAGGGTTCCGAGGAAATCGGGTTCGAGCACGATCTTGCGGCCGATGCGGAACGCCTGAGTGTTCATCTCCACCGCAACGCCGTTCAGCTCGATGGCTCGCTCGATCGCCGAAGCGCTGATCGGGACCACGCCCGCCTGATAGGCGGCGCCCACGACCAGCACGTTGGCCGGCATGTGCGAGCGGAACAGGCTGTCCGACAGCGTGCCCGCATCGAAGTAGACGTTGCGCTCGGGGCTGGTCGACTCGTCGATGACCCGCTGGAATGCCGTCCACTCGGGGAACTCGGCGGAGGTGTCGCGCACCATGGACGTGGTGGGCACCTTCGACGACGACACCACGGCAACGGTCTTGCCGGCCAGCGCCTTGTCGAGGTTTGCCGGGTTGGTGCCGGTCAGCAGATCGAACACGATGTACGCATCAGCCTCGCCGACGCCGACCTTGTTGGCCTCGTCGCCCCCGGCCTCGCCAGCAGAGTGGCCGTCGCCGTTCGGGCTGCCGTTGTCGGGCCCCAGGCGCCGGACCTTGAGGTTCGACAGCACCGGGCCGCCCTTCTGGGCGAGACCGGTCTGGTCGAGGCCGTTGGCCGTCTTGCCGTCGAGCAGGGCGGCCGTAGCGAGCATCTGGTTGACAGTCACCACGCCGGTGCCGCCGATGCCCATCATCAAGATGTTGCCCTCGTCGATCCGGTCGGGTTCGGGCAGGTCATCGCCGATGTGCTCGATGGCCACCGTGGCCTTCGTGGGGATCTTCCCCGCAGGGACCACCTCGATGAACGCCGGGCAGTCGCCGTCGAGGCAGGTGAAGTCCTTATTGCACGACGACTGGTGAATCTGCGTCTTGCGGCCGAACTCGGTCTCGACCGGCTGCACGCTCAGGCAGCTCGACTTCTCGCCGCAGTCGCCGCAGCCCTCGCAGACCGCCTCGTTGATGAACACCCGCATCGCGGGCTCGGCCACCTTGCCGCGCTTGCGGTCGCGCCGCAGCTCGGCCGCGCAGGCCTGGTCGTAGATCAGCACCGTGCAACCTTCGATGTCACGCAGCAGCCGCTGCGCCTCATCCATGCGATCTCGGTGCCAGACCTCGGTGTCGGGAGCGAACTCCGCGTCGGCGGGGTACTTCTTGGGGTCGTCGGTGACCACCATCACCTTGGCCACGCCCTCGGCGTGCACCGAGCGTGTGAGCTCCGGCACCGCCATGCCGCCGTCGATGTCCTGACCGCCGGTCATGGCGACCGCACCGTTGTAGAGGATCTTGTAGGTGACGTTGGTGCCGGCGGCCACTGCCTGACGCAATGCCAGCGAGCCGGAGTGGTGGTAAGTGCCGTCGCCGATGTTCTGGAACCGGTGGTCCATGGTCACGAACGGTGCTGCGCCGATCCACTGGCAGCCCTCGCCGCCCATCTGGGTGGTGCCGCGGACGTTGCGTGTGGGCGTCATGGCCGCCATGCCGTGGCAGCCGATGCCGCCGCCTGCCTCGGAGCCCTCGGGCACCCAGGTCGAGCGGTTGTGGGGGCAGCCAGAGCAGAACCCCGGCGTGCGGCCGGCGGCCTTGGCACCCTTGGAGGTGGTGACCGCCAGCGGGATCGTGATGCGCTCGGGCACTGCCGGCCCGATGCCTTCAGGACCGAGCCGGTCGATCAGGAACGGCCGGATTTTGCGGGCGATGAGATCGGCGTCCATTTCGCCGTGGCCGGGGAACCAGAAGCCGCCGTGCTGGTCGCGCTTGCCGAGCACGACGGGTGCATCGGCCATGCCGTAGAGGTTCTCCTTGATGAGCGACTCGATGATCGAGCGCTTCTCCTCCACAGCGACGATCAAGTCGAGCCCGTCAGCGAACTCGCGCAGGCTGGTGGGCTCGAGCGGCCACACCACCGCTGGCTTCCAGATGCGCACGCCCCGGCGCTCGAGCTCGATGTCGTCGAGCCCCATGCGGTCGAGCGCCTCGCGCAAGTCGTAGTAGGTCTTGCCCGCTGCAACGAGCCCGATCCGGGCATCGCGGGTGGGAAGCGTCTGGCGGTTGAGCTTGTTGGCGGCCACGAACTTGTCGACCGCAACCATCCGGCCTTCGTGGATCTCGAGCTCCATGCGCACCGCATTGGGGCCGAACAGGGCGTCTTGCTGGGTGTGCGCCCAGGGCTTGCCTTCCCATTCGAATTCGGGACGTGCAACCGACACGCGGCCGGGACCGACCTGCACCGTCGCGTAGCCGTCTGCCACGTTGGTGACAATCTTGAGCGCAGACCAGAACCCGCTGTAGCGGGACAGCTCAAAGCCCCAACGCCCGTAGTCGATGACCTCCTGCACCGACCCGGGATACAGGATCGGCGTCTGGTAGTGGATCAGTACCGGCTCGGACTCAGACGCCAGCGTGGAGGACTTCGATGCGGGGTCGTCGCCGGCTACGAGCAGCACGCCGCCCTTGGGGTCGACGCCGCAGACGTTGGCGTGCTTGATCGCATCGCCGGAGCGGTCGACGCCGGGGGCCTTGCCATACCACATGCCCAGCACGCCGTCGTAACGGCCCTCGAAGTTGCGGTTCGAGAGCTGGCTGCCCCACACGATGGTGGCGCCTAGATCCTCGTTGAGACCGGGTTCGAAAATGATGTTGTTCTGCTCGAGCTCGGCGGCGTTGGTCGTCATGAGGGCGTCGATGCCGCCGAGGGGCGATCCGCGGTAACCCGACACCATGGCCGCGTTGTTCCGCCCGTCACGGCGGTCGGCGCGGAGCTGGTCCAGCAGCACGCGCAGCAAGGCCTGCACACCGGACATAGCGACGTCGCCTTCGGCGCGATCGAAGCGATCCTCGAGCTTGAAGTCTGCGAGAGCCATGGAATCCCCCTCATGCGCTGCGGCGGCGTGTGCAGCGACCACCTGCGAGGCTACCCGTCAGCCCAGAGAGCCGCCGGAGAAGCGAGCGCGCTCAGGTTTGGCGGGCTCGCCGCCCTGCGCGGCGCTGCGGTTCAGCGCTTGGGCAGCAGACCGGGCGGGGGCAACGTGAAGGCGAGGCCGAGCGCACCGGCGTTGGCAACCGCCGCCATCGAGAACGTCCAGCCATAGCCCCCGGTTGCATTCAGCAGCAGTTGTGCCACATACGGCCCGATTGCGGCGCACGACCCCGCGGTAGCGAAGAAGCGGCCGACGATGGCGCCGGCGTGGGAACGGCCGAAGTAGTCGGCGACGAGCGCCGGGAAGACTGCCACGCTTCCGCCGTAGGACAGACCGAACGCAATGGCCGAGGCGTACAGCAGCACCAAATTGTCTGACACAGCAAAGCCGACGAACGAAAGCGTCTCGATCGCCAGCGCCAGCCCGACGGCTCGGCGGCGGTCGATACGGTCCGACAGCGGGCCCGTCACGATGCGCCCCACGAGGCCGCCGACGCCCACCGAGCTGATGACGCCCGATGCCAACTGCAGGGAGAAGCCGAGGCTGCGGGCGTACTGGACGCCGTGCGCGAACGGCACGAACACCACGACGAACGTCAAGGCGAACATGCCGAAGATGCGCCAGAACACCGAGTTTCGCCACGCTTGGGGGGCGGTCCATGCAGTGCGAGGATTCTCTGCGTCGGGCGCCTCGCCGCGGGTGGCCTCCACGACGAATCCCGCTGGCCTTGACACCACCCGCGAACGGACCGGCGGGCGCTCAGCGCGGCGGGGCGTGCGGCCGTCGGGGTACTGGCCGATCGACTCCGGGTCGCGCACGAACACCATGGCCGTGGCGGCCATCAGCACACCGCCCGAGACCGCCATGACCGCTATCGCCGTCCGCCACCCGTATTGGGAGACGAGCCAGGCGGCGATCGGGGGCGCAACGATGCCGCCCGCGCTGCCGCCCGAGCCGACGATGCCGGTTGCCAGGCCTCGCCACTCGGTGAACCAGCGCACGACGGTGGCATTGGCCGGCACCCACGACGACGACATCCCCAGCGGCGCGATCACGGCCAGGCCGATGAACACCATCGCCAGGGTCCCGGCGGCCGACAGCACCAGGTATCCCGCTGCGAGCAGTGCTGCGCCTGTGGCGATGACCGTGCGCGGGCCGAACCGGTCGGTGAGCTGCCCAGTCCAGGCGCTGGCGGCGCTGTAGGCGAGGATGTAGGAGGCGTATGCGAGCTGGAGCCATGTCGCCGACCAGCCCTTGTCTGCGCTGATGGCGCCCTCGAAGGTGCCGTAGCTGAACTGGATGCCGTACACGATGAACAGCACCCAGAAGCCGGCCCACGCCACGCGCCAGCCGTGAAACGGATGGCCGATCAGTGGATTCACGAGATGAAGTTCATGTGTGTGGCATGCCGCGCGAGGCGGCAGCCGCTACATGTCGCCGGGCGCGATGTAGAACCAGATCGGCTGCTTCTCGCCCGCGTCGGCCATGGCTTGACGTGCCGCCATGATGGTGCGGCCCGCTTCGGTCGATGTGAAGAACCAGCGCGCGCCGGCCCACGCAGCGGGTGCATGCTCAGCCAGCGCCAAGGCCGCGGTCTCGTAGTACCCGCGGATGTCCTGGGCGACACGGGCAGGGATGCCCGGGATACCCGCCTCCTTCCACGGCGTGCCCCCGGCGACGTTGATGAACGACTGCACCGCCGCGGGAATGTCATCGGCGCTCACGGTGCGGCCGGCGCCCACCCGGTTGCCGAGCTTGGCCACGGCGCGGTCGTAGGCAGGCCACAGCCCCCGGGCCTCGTCTACGGCCGGATGCAGGCTCGGATCGTGGCGCGGCGGCAGCTCGCACGACATCGTCTCGGTGCCATCGTCGTCGATCGTCTCAGCAAACTTCTCTACGACCGGCTCAGGCGAGGAGAGCAGCCCGAAGGCGTGGGCCAGCACCCGGTGCTGGAAATCGGCGTCGTTGGGCTTGCCGAGCGGGCGCCCGAGGGGGAAGTCGCACCAGAGCCCTCGGGGCGGCGCGGTGCCCTGGATGTGGGAGCCGATGGAGCCCAATGCCACCGTGGCCAGGCCAGCTTGCTCGAAGACGTGGCCGAGCGCACTCACGGTGCGCGTGCACAGCGGTCAGACGGGTGTGAACAGGACGACGTCCACCTCGTGATCACGGAGGAACTTCGCGCCCGCCGGTCCGGAGTCCATTCGCACGGCAGACAGGTCGAACTGGTTGCCGGCGTAGGACAGGTGGATGTCGGACACCTTGCCGATGGTGCCGTCAGCGGCGAGCTCGTCGAGGCGGTCGATGGGGAACACGGTGTTGAGGTCGAGGGCGATGCCGGTGGCGTCGAAGTTGGGGCTCCAGTGGCCGCACATGTAGTCGCGGCGGCTGCCGTCGAGCACCCGGTAGCCGGTGTCCATCGGCGAGAAATCGTCCTGGTCGGGATGGTGCAGCGACGCAGAGGTCACGATGGCAACGGTGGCCTCGGCCAGGGGCGGCGGCGTCGTGAATGCTGTGGTCTCGAAATCGGGGAGATCGAGCCCGCCCGTCAGTGCCTTGACATCGGAATCAGCCATGGTGGCAACGCTACGGCTTGCAGCACTGCCTTGCTCGGTAGCCAATGTGCTGCCCGCGGTCGGGGGCGGCGAAGCCCTAAGAGGGCTAGCGGATAGGTGGGTTATCGGGGTTGCCAGCGGTCGTGGTGGTCGATGAGTTTGAGGGTGATGATCAGGGTGACGGCGAGTGCGAGCTGGGCTGCGCGGTGCTCGGGTTTGCGGTCGGTGTTGCGGCGG
>JAJDTF010000110.1 GCA_022827265.1 Acidimicrobiia bacterium
GGCACACCGCTGGACCTCAGCCCCCTGCGGCTCGCGGTCATCGAGGACAACCTCAACTGGATGCCCCGCCGAATACACAACTGGCAACCAGCAGCAGCCGTCTACACTCAACTCACTCGCAACCACCAATAGAGCTTGCCGGCGAACAAGGCGTCATGCCAGTCACACCCAGAGTCAGACCAGCCCATCGAGACACCGAACGCATCCTCCCGAGCCGCAACCCGGACCAAGCGGACCCTTCGATGTCACACCCCCCGATCACACTGGGCACATGGCAGAACAGCTTGATTCCGCACCTCAGCTCCGGCTGGTGTCAACCAGTCGGATGCCCCACCGGCTGAACCGGGCCACCCGTCAGGAGGGGCTGCGGGGCGTTGCCCGGGCGCGGGCTGCGCTGGCCGCTACGGCACGTCCGCCCGAAATCGATCTCCACGCCGCCTGATGCCGGCCGCATCAGGCCCGTGCCAGCCAAACCACTGGGCGGGCGATGCGAGAGCGCAAGTACAGTGCCGGCCATGAGCAGCGCATCCGTGAATCAGCATCCCGACGACATCGTCATTGTCGACGCCGTCCGATCTCCCGTCGGCCGGCGCGGCGGCGACCTGAGCGGCATCCATCCGTCCGACCTGCTCAGCGACGTGCTGACCTCGCTGATGGAGCGCACACAGGTCGATCCGGCCAGCATCGGACAGCTCGTGGGCGGTTGCGTCAGCCAAGCCGGCGAGCAGACAGCCAACATCGCGCGCACAGCATGGCTCGGCGCGGGCTATCCCCTGTCGGTCGCGGCCACCACCGTCGATGCGCAGTGCGGTTCGAGCCAGCAGGCCACCACGCTGGCGTACGGCCTCGTGCGCAGCGGCGTGGTCGACTCAGCCATCGGATGCGGCGTCGAGTCGATGACGCGCAACCCGATGGGGTCGAGCTACAAGAAGGGGCAGCGCACCGCGACTTCCCGCTACAAGGAGCACTACGAGTACACGACGCAGTTCCAAGGCGCCGAGCTCATGGCCAAGAAGTGGGGCATCAGCCGTGAAGAATGCGATGCCTACGGTCTGCGAAGCCAGAACAACGCCGCCCGGGCGTGGGCCGAAGACCGCTTCGCCACGCAGATCGTCGAGATCGATGCACCGGTGCTCGACGAAGACGGCAAGCCCACCGACGAGGTCCGCCACGTCGTGCGCGATGGCGGCATCCGGCCCACCACGGCGGAAGGTCTCGCCGGGCTCTCGCCGGTGATGGATGGCGGCGTGCACACCGCCGGCAGCTCGTCGCAGATCAGCGATGGATCCGGAGCGGTTCTGCTCATGCGGGCCGGCCGTGCCAGCGAGCTGGGCCTGCGCCCCCTCGCCCGCATCGTCGACACCTGCCTGGTCGGCAGCGATCCGGTGCTGATGCTGACCGGTCCGATCGAGGCCACCAACTATCTCCTCGAGCGCAACAGCATGCAGATGTCCGACATCGACATCGTCGAGATCAACGAGGCATTCGCATCGGTCGTCCTCGCTTGGCAGCGTGAGGTGAACCCCGACATGGACGGGGTCAATCCCAACGGGGGCGCAATCGCGCTAGGCCATCCGCTGGGCGGCACGGGCGCGATCCTGCTCACCAAGGCGGTGCACGAGCTGCACCGGGCCGACAAGAGCACCGCCCTCGTCACCATGTGCTGTGGCGGCGGCCTGGGCACCGGCACCATCATCGAGCGGCTCTGAGCAAGCGCCGAGCAGCTTCCCTCGGCGCTTTCGCTGCTGCGTGTGCGGCGGCTTGGGGGGGCTGGCAGTACTTCGGCCCGTCCGACGAGGCGACGCCTCATCGTTCCAGTTCGCCGACGGCGGTGACGGGAGCGGCCGACGGTGGTGAGACCGCAGGCTCTCCGGAATCGGCAGCCATCTCAGAAGCCGAGTCGGCGGCGCTGGAGCCGAACGCCGTCGTACTGACGGTGATCGACGGCGACACGATGGATGTCGACCTCGGCGGGCGCCGGACGACGGTGAGGTTTCTCGGCATCGACACCCCGGAGAAGACCGGCGGCTACCTGCCAGCCGAGTGCGGCGGCGACGCCGCCACTCGTCGGACGGCCGAGCTGCTCCCGCCCGGCACCGGGGTGCTGCTGCAGCGCGACGTTGAGCTCTATGACCGCTACGACCGGGTGCTGGCGTACGTGTACCGGGCCGACGACGGCCTGTTCGTCAATCGCTACCTCGTGCTCGACGGCTACGCCGGCACTATGCACTTCGAGCCGAACACGGAGCACCGAGCCGTGCTCGACGCGGCCCAAGCCGATGCCCGCGCCGCCGGCAGGGGGATCTGGGCCGACTGCGGCGGCCCGAACCGGCAACTCGAAGGTGGCAGCTAGAGGCTGAGGCGATAGGCGAAGCCGTGGCCCGAGCGGCCCGTGAGCGCAGCGAACAAGAGCGGGAAGCAAGTGGTTCGACTACGAGGGGTGCGGCAGTGCGTGCCGTCTCTTAGCGTGTCGGTGTGGCACCGCTGTCCCAGCGGCTCGGATACGGCCCCGACGACAGACTGCTGATCATCAGCGCGGCCGGACTCGGCGGCTGCCACGCGATGAACGAAGGCGTCTACGCCGCCTTGCGAGACGGTCTGGCAACCACGGGAACGCTGCTCGTGCCGTGCCCGTGGTCACGCGAAGCAGCGGCCCGGTTCCGCGGCGAGGACATCGGCGTGGCGCTCACGCTGAACGCCGAGTTCGAGCTGTACCGCTGGGGGCCGATCACCTACGGCCCGTCGCTGCTCGACGGCAACGGCGGCATGCCCAGCACGGTGGGCGACGTGTGGGACCACGCCGACCTCGACGAGGTCCGGCGGGAATGCCGGGCACAGATCGAGCGGGCGATCCTGTGGGGCTTCGACGTCACGCACCTCGACAGTCACCTCGACGTGCTCAGCGTGCGCCCCGAGTTCTTCGACGTGTACCTGGAACTCGCAGTGGAGTTCGGGCTGCCAGTGCGGCTCATCTCCAGCGACGCGCGGCGTCAGCTCGGATTCCCCGCTGAGGATCTGCTCGGTTCTGAGGGCGTCGTGACCCCGGATCGGGTAGTCCGCATAGCGCCCGGGGCCATGGGGCGGTACCGGCGGATTGAAGCGCTGCTCGACTCGCTCGAACCGGGGGTGACCGAATTGCAGCTCCAACCGGCGGCCGACTTGCCGGAGCTGCGTTCGCTGACTGCCCAATGGGGATCACGCGTGGAGGACCTGCTCCACTTGCGTGACAACGCGGAGCTGCGCGCCCATATCGAGCGCAGCGAGATACGTCTGGTGGGATATCGAGCGCTGCGCCAGTTGCAGAGATCCGGTACCAGCTGAGGGAGCCCGGCTCTGTTCAGCCCGGCGAGCCCAGCGAGCCCGCTGCGCGCCAGGCCGGCAGCAGCTCCAGCCAGAGCGCCATGTCGCCGGAGACCTTGAGATCACCGGCCATGTAGTACCGGGCGGGATCGGCACCGCCGCAGACCACATCGGCGGCGAGCTGCCACGGGGCCTCCAGGGTCAGATCAGCACCTCGGGTGGTCCCCGCAGAAGCAGACGTCAGGACGCCGGATTGGAAGATCAGGCTCACGGCGACTTTGCCGTCGGGACCGCCAGCGGTCTTCATCACGACGGTGCCCGACACGTTCCCCAGCGGCTCATGGCCGCCGTCGGCCCACGCCGCCAGGAACTCGTCGTCGAGAAAGCTCATGGGCGCAGACCGGCGAAGAGGTCATGCTCCATCGGCTCGGTCGCGATGCGCGACTCGAGCAGCATGTACTCCTCGTAGGGATGGATCGAGTCGGCGATGTCGTCGGGAAGACCGAACCAGAACGGCGAGTCGGGATCGACCTGGGTGGCGTGAGCCAGCAGCGCCTTGCGCCGCACCGCGTTGTTCACCTCGATGACCGCCGTGATGCGGTCGTCGCGGCTGGGTCGCCCCAGCCACTTCGCGTCGAACGGCGACTTGAGACCGAGATCCAAGAAGGCTTGGTGGATCAGCTTCATGCGCTTGTGCGACCACACCGGTGCGTACATCTTCATCGGCGTGAATGCGGGACCGCACTCGGGGCGCCAGGCAGGTTCGCCGGCGTGGGCAAAGGCCGGAATGCAGATGGCCGTGACCTGCAGATGATCTGGGTGTGGGTAGCGCGACTGCACCAGCGGGTAAGTCAGGATGACCTGAGGGCGCACCCGGCGGATCACGGTCACCAGCCGGGCAACTGCTTCGTCGAGGTCGGCGTTGGCGAAGGCGTCGGGATGGGCGTTGGCCTCGGTATCGGGCATGCCTGAGTCGCGATAGCCCAGCATGACGACTTCGTGGTAGCCGATCTCGACCGCAGACGCATCCAGCTCGGCACGCCGGACTTCGGGGAGGTTCTCCTTCACTTCGGGCCGGTCCATTGCCGGGTTCAGGATGTCGCCCTCCTCGCCGCCGGTGCAGCACACGAGCGTGGTGCGGATGCCCTCGTCGGCATACCGGCGGACTGTGCCTGCACCCTTCGACGCTTCATCGTCGGGGTGAGCGTGCACCGCGAGAATTGACAGTCCCGTGTCCTGCGACATCGGCGGTCAAGCTATCGGCGTGAGTTCGATGTGTCCGGTTTCCTCGTCGATGTCCATCGAGTAGCCGCAGATCGCCGCGAGGCGGTCACGGCCCTCCTCGGGACCCGACGCGACCAGCTCGTCGCCGACCCACAGCCGCACCGTGCGGGGCGGGTTGTAGATGTAGCTGGCGGCACGGCGGATGGCCAGCACGTGATAGCCGGGGTCCACCGCCAGCCCGAGCGATCCGAGCGTCGAGTCGTCGGCCTGTGAACCGGGCGCTACCGGCACTTGCACAACGACATCGTCGGTGTCGCCGAGCGCGAGCGCGAGCACGTGGTGAATGTCCTCGTCCTCGAGCACGAGCGAGACAATGTTGCGCGCCTGGTCGCCGATGTCCTCGGCGGCTTCCGCCACGTGCAGCAGGCCTCGCAGAGCCGCAGGATCGGCTTCTGCCACGTTGGCTCCCTCTGCGGCGGCGCGCAGCACCCAGGTCTGCATGGACACCTTCATGCCGTCGAGCCGTTCCTGCATGGACCGCACCTCGCGGGCGAGCGACAGGTCATGCAGCACGAGCGCCGAATAGGCCAGCCCGATCGCCGCCTCCGACATGTTCTTCATCTCGACCAGCGTGTCCACGGCTCGGTCGAGGTCGCTGAGCACCTGCGCTTCATCGGGTTCGGGAGGGTTCCAGCGCTCCATGGCCGCCAGCTCCCGCAACCGCACGATGCCCGCCGGGTCGCCACGCATGAACAGCACGTCACCCGGCTCCACGATGCTGTCGCCGCCGACGTCGGTCAGCCAGTGACGGCCCCGCTGGATGGCGACCACGCGCATGCCGACCGCCACGGGCAGCTCCATGTCACGCAGCGGCCGGTTCGCCAGGTGGCTGCCTTCTGCCACGACCAGCCTGTGTGAGACCTCGGCGGCCTGCGCCAGGTCCACGATGAGCGCCCGGGGGATGCCCAAGTGGTGCAGCACAATCTTGGAGATGTCCACCGCAGCATTGGCGATCTGCTCGATCGACGACACCACCTGCAGCACCGAGCTCATGCCGTCGACCTCGCGCGGGTGCCGCACGGCCAGCATCGCCAGCGATCGCATCTCGTGCACGAGGGCGGACATGTCCTCTTCGAGGCCCAGGACTGCATCGGCCATGCCCTCATCGTCGAAATAGAGCGCGGCGTAGGCCAGATCAACCATGAGCTCGGAGGCATCCTTGGCCTCGGAGAGCATGGACTTCAGGTTTCGGGGTTTGTCTTCAGGGTCTGATCGCATTGCACATCGTCAGCGAGCGACGCGACGGGCTCCGTTCAGCTCGGGGACACGATGACGCCGCTGCGCCAAGCGTAGGCACAGCGACGGAGGGGCGAGGAGGGAATTCACGACAGACGGTTGCGTGGCGCCTGTCATGACAGGCCCACCCAGCTGACGGCCAGCACGAGCGCCGCAGCGCCAGCCAGGTCGACGGTGCTGTTCACCAGCGGGATGCCGTAGGTATCGGGATCGACGCCGACCCGGGTTGCGACCACTGTGCCGTAGTAGGCGATGGCTCCCGCCAGGGCCGTCGCGATCATGCCGCCGATCAGCGAGATCGCCACTAGCCGGAGCAGGCCCGGCGTCGACATCGAGAACACCGTGGCGAAGCCATGTGCAAGCAGGCCATTCAGCACGAACACCGGAACAGTCAGCGTGAAGGCGAACAGGATGTCGAGCCGGGCGCCCCGCTGCGGCAGCGCCCGGGGTTCGATGACACCCAGATGCAGCTTGCTCGACAGCCGGCTCGACAGGATGCCGCCGATGGCGCCCGCGGCTGCCAGGCAGGCAGGCACCAGGATGAGCACCGCGCGCTTGTCGATGAAGTCCTCGAGACGGTGCTCGATCACGACCCCGGCAATGATGAGCACGAAACCGCCGACGAACAGCACAGGCATCGACTCGCGCACGATCTGCCAGAGCTGCTCCAGCCCCGACCGCCACGCCCAGGCCGTCGCGGCCACCGCCCCGATGATGCTGGCGACCGCAACGAGCGGTGTGAGCGCGGTGATGTCCACGAGATAGCTCGCCAGGAACAGGGCCGGGAGCGTGACAACATCGCCGACCGCCGAGATGAGGGGTGCGCTGACGTTGTCGAGATCCCAGCCGCGCCGGGTGGAAATGGTCGCGAGTCCGAGCGTCACCACCAGCACGACCACCGAGGCCAGCTCGGCCCCGACAACCGACACCACGATGAGATCAGTGATGCCGATGATGCCGGAGAGCCCGAACACCGGGGCCAGCACCTTGGTCATCACGCCCAGCGCCACCGCTGTCACCAAGGTCAGCACTGCGGCGGCAATGACGTTCTGACCCACGATCGTGTCGCGGCGAGCCGTGGCCCGGAAGGTGCCCGCGTGAATGGTGGTGGCGAGACGGCTGCCGAGGGCGCCGAAGATGTCGCCACGCATGCCGATGGCGGCAGGAACCAGCACCAGCAGGCCGGGCAGGCGCTCGAGCGTTCCCGTGACGGCTGCAAGCAGCACGCCGGCTGCAGTGGCCGTCAGGCTGCTGACGGCGAGCGCCGAGAGGCTCTGGCGAGCACCGGTGACGTCAGGGCCAAGCAGGCCTCGCAGGAACCCGAGCGGATGCAGCCGCACCACCGGGCGAAGCAGTGCGCGACCGGCTGATCGTCCGCGGGCAGCCCCAGCGACGACGCGTCGCGTCGCCGTGCTGGTGCGTCTCGGGGCGCGGCGCGGCGCGGAATCGCCCTCGGCCATATGCCAAGGGTGGCAGCCTCACCGGTCGATGCGCGCGTTAGTGCGCCCGCTATGGCATCTGTGCCCTGCGGTTCGGGCCCTCTATGAGGCTGGCTCAAGCAGCGTGGTGAAGAAGGCCGCCAATTCGGGCGCGCCGCCTGGAATGTTGCCGGCGAACCGCAGCACCACCTCGTTGCCCGCATCGACGGCGACGAGGTATGGCACCGACACCAGGCCGAAGGCGTCAACCACCGACATCGCAGGCGTGTCGGCCACGACGGGGTGCTGCCAGCCTTCGTCGCGCAGCCATTTCTCCGGTGGATGATTGCCGCGTGTGGCGTCTTCGAGCACCGAGACCGCATAGAAGTCCACGCCAGCGGGCAGCTCGTTCGTCTCCAGCCAGCCGGTGAGGTCCTCGACCTCGTTCTGGCAATGCGGGCACCAGTGGGCATAGAAGGCGATCACCATCGGGCGCCCTTGGTTCTCGATGCGAACCTCGGCACCGGTGAGCAGGTCGGCGCCGACCACCTGGGGTGCCTGGCGGCCGACGGCGGGATCGTCTTCCAGCTGCTCGAACTGCGGCAACGCTGTGCCGGAGACCTGCGTCCGGTCGGGTGCAGCACCACTCGCCGATGTCGTTGCAGCAGCGACGTCGGTGGCAACGGGTTCCGACGCATCGTCTCCGCCGCACGCAGCAGCCAGCAGCACTGCACACAGACATATCGCCACTCGTCGCACCGCCGTCAGCAAGGTACGCGGCTTGGCAGAACCTTCTTGTGCGTCACCCATTGTTTCCCGCTCTTGTTCGCTGCGCTCACGGGCCGCTCGGGCCACGGCTTCGCCATCCGGCTCAGCCTCTCAGGCTAGGCACCGCGCCGACCTCGCCCGACGTGGCCCTGCAGCCATGCCCGGGGCATGCCGGGCGGCTGGTGGCAGACTGAGCCCGTGGAGACCCGCCAGCTCGAATCGACCCCCGGCTTCGTCATCTTCGACCTGCCCGGCGCCCAGCACTACGTCGGGGAGGCCCGCCTCGGCAGCCGCCTCATCCCCGGCAACGCAACGATGCTGGTGCGGCATCTGACCTACGTCTTCGCCACGCTGGAGCAACAGCGCAGCGGCGCCAGCATCGGCCTCAAGTCCGACCCTGCCGATGCCGCCGGGGCCGTCGAGGCACTGGCGACCGAACTGGCCGACGACTTCTCCAGCGGCCGGCTGTCGACCAGCCCGGGTCTGCGGCTCGATGCCGAGCTGCTCGCGCCCGTGCTGGCCCACGACCAGCGCAACCTCATCGGCAACGACGATCGCGACGGCATCTCGTTCAACCACGAGCTCATCGGCGTCGGGGCTGCTGCGGCGGCGGCCAGCCTGCTCGGCGGACTCGACGGCAAGCGCATCGCCATCGAGGGATTCGGCCCGGCCGGGTTGGGCATCGCACGCGAAGCCGCCGCGGCAGGGGCGAGCATCGCGCGCATATCCACAGCGAAGGGCTGTGCGAACGGCCAGCTCGACCCGGTGACACTCGCGGAGGCCTGGCTGGCAGACGGCGAGATGTGCGTGGCAACGCTGTCGGGGGATCGCGAGCCGGCCAAGCCGTGGACGGTCTGGAAAGACGACGTCGACGTGCTGTTCTGCGGCTCGAAGCCCGGTGCGATGTCGGGCGACGGCGCGTCGATGGCCGGTTCTACACCGGTGGTCGCCTTCTCGTCCGCCGCGGTGTCATCCAAGGCCTTGGCAGTGCTGCGAGCAGCGGGCACGCCGGTCGCGGCCGACTTCGTGGCTGCTGCGGGTCCGGCATTGAGCTGGTGGGCCGACCCTGTGCTCACCCACGACGACCTGCGTTCGGCGACAGCCGCCACGGTGAACGCTGTCATGTCCGAAACCGCCGGCCACGACGACGGCCCGTTCATGGCCGCCTGCTACCGAGCCGAGGCCTTTCTGCGAACGTGGCAGGACGATCTGCCCTTCGGTCGCCCGCTGGGCTGACCCGGTACCTAGCTAGCGGAAGTCGCGGCTGCCTACCGAAGCAGGCACATCGAGAGCTTCGATTCTCTCGGCGATCACGTTCGCCACGTTCTCATGGCGCTCGAGGCGGCCTGACACCATCAGCGCGGGCACGTCGCGCGCAACCGAGCGGTACCGCTGCCAGCATCCCCGCGACACCACCACGTTCACCAAGCCCGTCTCGTCCTCGAGATTCAGGAACGTCGTGCCGCCGGCCGTCATGGGTCGCTGGCGGTGCGTCACCAAGCCGGCAACGCGGATCTTGCCCGGTGGGCACGTGAGCAGCTCCGCAGCAGTGCGAACGCCGGCAGCGGCCAGCTCGGTTCGCAGGAACCTCGTCGGATGCCCGTTGGGGGCTACCCCGGTGGCCCACAGGTCCGCGGCAGCGGTCTCGGTTGCTGACATGCGCCGCAGCGGCGGTGACTCAGCACCGGTCACGACCCCCGCGAGCCGGTCTGAGCCTCCCTGGTGCACAGCCCCGGCCGCCCACAGTGCTTCGCGCCGCGGCAGCCCGAAGCAGTCGAACGCTCCAGCGGCGGCCAGCGCCTCCAGCGCCTGCAGGCTCAGCTCGGCTCGGCGCTGAAGGTCTTCCATGCTGCTGTAGGGGCCGCCGACGGCGATCCGCTCGGCAAGCTCATCGCCCACCTCCCGCACTGACGACAGCCCCAGCCGCACAGCCATCCCGCCGGTGGAGGCGTCGCACGGCTCCAGCGTGGCTGTCTCGGAGGACAGGTTGATGCAGGGCGAATGCACCACCACCCCGTGACGGCGAGCGTCTTGGCACAGCGAGTGCGGCGAGTAGAACCCCATCGGCTGCGCGTTCAGCAGCGCTGCGCAGAACGCTGCCGGGTAGTGCAGCTTGATCCACGACGAGGCATACACCAGGTGAGCGAACGACACCGAGTGGCTCTCGGGGAAGCCGTAGTCGGCGAAGGCGACCATCTTCTCCCAGACCCGCTCGGCCACATCGCCGACCAGCCCCCGGGAGGCCATGCCGCTGAACAGGCGCTCGCGCAAGCGGCCCATCCGCTCGCGGGACCGCTTGGAACCCATGGCCTGACGCAGCTCGTCGGCCTCGGCAGGTGTGAACCCGGCGACGTCGATGGCTATCTGCATGAGCTGCTCCTGGAACAGCGGGATGCCCAGCGTCTTGGCGAGCGAGTTCTCCAGCAGGGGGTGCAGGTAGGTGACCGGCTCTTCCCCGTTGCGCCGCCGGATGTAGGGATGCACCGAGCCGCCCTGGATGGGCCCGGGGCGGATGAGCGCCACCTCTACCACCAAGTCGTAGAAGCAGCGGGGGCGCAGCCGCGGCAGCGTGGCCATCTGGGCGCGTGACTCCACCTGGAAGACGCCGATGCTGTCGGCGCGGCAGAGCATGTCGTAGACCTCGTCTTCCTGGGGCAGCATGCCGATGTCGACGTTCGTGTGATGCGCATCAGCAATCAGGTCGACGGCGTGGTGCAGGGCCGACAGCATTCCCAGCCCGAGCAGGTCGAACTTCACCAGCCCGACTGCTGCGCAGTCGTCCTTGTCCCACTGCAGCACCGAGCGGTCTGCCTTGGTGGCCCATTCGGTGGGGCAGACATGGGTCACCGGCCGGTCGCAGATGACCATGCCGCCCGAGTGGATGCCGAGATGGCGCGGCGCCCCTTCGAGCGCAGCGGCCAGCTCTGCCACGTCGGCGGGAATGCCAGCCTCATCGTGCTGTGGCTGGTTGGGGCCGTTGCCTGTCGACTCAGGCCCGGCGTCGCGCCAGTCGCGTGCACGGGGCCGGCCTGCCCGATGGGGCTGGGCCGCCAACTCGTTCGATGCACCGTTCGAGGTGGGCAGCGGGCTGTACCTGTCCAGTGACTTCGACCAGGCATCAGCTTGGCCGGGCTCCCAGCCCAGGGCCCGGGCCATGTCGCGCACTGACGAGCGCGCCCGGTAGGTGATGACGTTCGCCACCTGTGCTGTGTGAGCGCGGCCGTAGCGCTCGTACACGTACTGGATGGCTTCCTCGCGGCGACCGCTCTCGATGTCGATGTCGATATCGGGCGGCCCGTCGCGCTCGGGCGACAGGAAGCGCTCGAACAGCAGCCCCAGATCGACCGAGTCGACATTGGTGATGCCGAGCGCGTAGCAGACCGCCGAGTTCGAGGCCGAGCCGCGGCCCTGGCAGTAGATGTCGCGGCTGCGGCAGAACGACACGATGTCGTACACCACCAGGAAATAGCCGGCGAAGCCGAGCTGTTCGATGAGGTCGAGCTCGTGATTGAGCTGCGCCCACGCCCCCGGCACCCGCTCGCTCTCAGGGGTGCCGTACCGCCACTGTGCCCGCTGAGCCACGAGGTGCCGCAGGTACGACATCTCGTCGTGACCGTCGGGACAGGGGTACGGCGGCAGGTTGGGTGCAACCAGCGACAGATCGAATGCACAGTCGCGACCGAGCTGCGCGGCTGCATTCACCACACCCGGCCAGCGGGCGAACCGGCGGGCCTGCTCGGCACCGGATCGCACGTGCGCCGTCGCTGCTGGCGGCAGCCAGCCGTCCAGCTCGTCGAGGCTGCGCCGGGCTCGCACCGCAGCCAGAGCGGTAGCCAGCCGCCGCCCGGCGGGGGTGGCGTAGTGGACGCCGTTGGTACAGATCGGCTCGACGCCGGCTCGTACAGCCAGTTCAGCCAGCGCGTCGTTGCGGTCGCTGTCGAGCGGGTGACCGTGATCCCACAGTTCGACGAAGACGTTGTGACGGCCGGCGGCTTCGATGAGACGGCCGAGCTGGGCCGCTGCAGCGCGTGGCCCGCCGCCGGGTCCTTCGGCCATGAGCGCTGCGGGGACGGCGCCCTTGCGGTGCCCGGTGAGAATCGCCCACTCGTCGCGGTGTGCCGCTGCAGCTGCGAGAAACTCGCCGGTGCTCAAGCGCGGGGCGTGCTTGCGGCCTGCCATCTGCGCTGCCGAAATCAACTCGCCCAGCGCGGCGTATCCCGCCGGCGAGCGGGCCAGCACCACCACATGAGAGCCCACGGGGTCGGCACATTCGGTGCGCTCAGGGCGTGCCCGCGGCATTCGCCCGCGCTTGGGAGGCGCCGAGCTGCCGGCGCCATGAGCGTCGAGCGTCAGTTCGTCGGCGCCGTACGCGTCGAGCGTCAACTCGTCGGCGCCATACGCGTCGAGCGTCAACTCAGTGCCGAAGACCGTCGGCAGCCCGGCTTCGGCGGCAGCCTCCGCAAAGCGGACCATCCCGTAGAACCCGTTGTGATCGGTCAGCGCCAGCGCTTCGAGCCCCAGCCGCACTGCTTCGTCCACCAGCTCGCCAGGACTCGACGCCCCGTCCAGGAAGCTGAAGTTGGAATGAGCGTGCAGTTCCGCGTACGGCACCGTGAGCTCCGCCGGCCGCGGTCGGGCGACAGGCCCGACCCGCTCGCCGTCGGCAGCGAGGCTTTCGCCATAGCTGTGTTTGATGCGCCGGCCCTCACCGGGCCGGCCCGGAAACGGCGGCCGGTCGGACAACCGCCGCTCCAACTCGGTCCAGGGAATTCCCGGATTCGTGAAACCCACGGCACGACAATAACGAACGACAGTTCTCAGAACAACAGTTTTTGAGAACGCAAGTTCTCTCCAACGGTTTCGCCTCTGGCCTCAGCCACTGAGCCCGAACTCTCACCCGGTCGGCGACCGAACTACGTTGCGCCCATGGTTGAGACGTCATCCGCCGACGCATCGGTCGGCGCACCAAACGGAAACCTGCCTGACGGCGTGGCCACTGCCGAGCTGTTCGCTTCAGGTGAAGCGTCGGCGGTCGAACTGCTCGACGAGGCCATCTCCCGGGCAGACCGGGTGAACCCGGAGATCAACGCCATCATCGGACGGCTCGACGACAGCGCCCGCCGTGCGGCCGAACGGCTCGACACCGCACGCAGCGCCGACGAGACAGGCGGTTCGCTGGCAGGCGTCCCGTTCCTCACCAAGGACCTCACCTGCACCACGCAAGGACAGCCGTACCACGCCGGCAACACTGCGCTCAAAGAGGCCGGGTACGCGGCACCGAGCACCGCTCACCTGGCCACGATGTTCGCCGAGCTGGGACTGGTGAACTTCGGCCGCACGAACACGCCCGAGTTCGGCCTCACCATCACGACCGAGCCGTTGGCGTACGGGCCGGCAGCCAATCCCTGGAACACCGGCCACTCGACCGGCGGATCCAGCGGCGGCTCCGCAGCCGCAGTGGCCGCGGGCATCGTGCCCATCGCCCACGCCAACGACGGGGGCGGATCGATCCGTGTGCCCGCCGCCAACTGCGGGCTGTTCGGGCTGAAGCCGAACCGGGGCCGGGTGTCGCTGGGTCCCGATTCCGGAGATGGCTGGGCCGGCTGGAGCGTCGACGGTGTCGTCAGTCGCAGTGTGCGCGACAGCGCCCGGGTGCTCGACGGCATCAGCCGCCCGTGGCCCGGCGACCCCTACTGGGCGCCGCCGCCGTCGGGCACGTTCGAGTCCGCGGCGGCGCGCGAACCGAAGACGCTCCGGATCGGACTGTGCCCGCACTCCGATTGGGGACCGGTGGACGACGAATGCAGCCAGGCCGTCACCAACGCCGGGAAGCTGCTGGAGAGCCTCGGACACCATGTCACCTACTCGACGCCGGACGGGCTGTTCCACGCAGAGTTCTTCGAGCACTTCCGCACGATCGTGTCCGTTCAGAACGTCGTCATGCTGTCTGGTCTCGAGGAGACCTTGGGCCGTCAGATGGGCCGCCCCGATGTCGAAGGCGACACGTGGGCACTCATGAACATCGGGCGCGAGGTCAGCGGGGCACAGTACGTGTCGGCGCTGGAGTGGTGCCATGGGTGGACACGACGGCTCGCCGCGTGGTGGACCGAGCACGACGTGCTGGTGTCGCCGATCATGGCCGAGCCGCCGCCTCGTCTCGGCGAATTGCGCAATCCCGAAACCGGCCGCGGCCGGCTCAACGACCTGCTGCAGTTCACACCGCAGTTCAACGTGACCGGCCAGCCGGCGATGTCGGTGCCCCTGCATTGGGCCGCCGGCGATCTGCCGGTGGGCGTGCAGTTCGTGGGCGCGCACGCCAGCGAGGAGATGCTGCTCTCGCTGGCGGCCCAGCTCGAGCGGGCAGCGCCGTGGGCGGGCCGCATGCCGAGCCTGTGGGCCGGAAGCGGCTGACTCCGGTCATCGGGTCAGCGCAAGCACGGGCGAGCGGGACATGTCTGCAGATCGCCGCTACGAAGACGCGACGGCGCTGGCGCGAGCATTCGCCGCAGGCGAGACAGATCCCGCCGAGGCGATGCAGGCTGCGCTCGAACGGATGGAGCGGCTGAATCCGAGGTTGAACGCGGTGATCCACCCTCGCCCGGAGCGGGCGCTGGCAGAGGCTGCAGCATCGGCGCAGCGCTGGTCGCAGCGACGGGCCAGCGGCAACGCGCTCAATGACAGGCCGGACGGGGGCGTGCCGTTCGACGGCGTGCCCATGGCGATCAAGGATCTCGGCTGCGAGCAGGCCGGGGAGTTCCATCACGCCGGTGCCCGTTTCCTGGTGGAGCTGGGCTGGCAAGGCTCGCTCGACAGCCACCTCTACGGCCTGCTGCGCGGCGCCGGGCTGATCTCGGTCGGGCGCACGAACACGCCCGAGTTCGGCACCACCATCACCACCGAGCCCGATACGTATGGCCCCACGGCCAACCCCTGGTCGCTCGACCGCTCGCCTGGCGGTTCCAGCGGCGGCTCGGCAGCGGCCGTCGCGGCAGGCATCGTGCCGGTTGCACACGGCAATGACGGAGGCGGCTCGATCCGCGTTCCCGCGGCGGCGTGCGGCCTGCTGGGGCTGAAACCGACCCGTGGCCGGGTCTCGACCGCGCCGCGTCTCGGCGAGCACCGCGGCGGCTTCGCAGTGGACGGGATGCTCACGCGGACGGTGCGCGACGCCGCACGGTGCCTCGACATCATCAGCCGCCCTGCGCCGGGCGATCCCTATATCGCTCCCCCGCTTGGCCCCGACGAGTCGTTTGCGGGCGCGCTGACCGTTTCGGTGTCACCGCTGCGCATCGCCGTGTCGACGGGCAGCCGCGGCCGTGCGAGCCCACCGGTGCGCCGGGCTGTCGAGCAGGCTGCCGACCTGCTCGCCCGGCTCGGCCACCGCATCGAACCCGACACGGCGCCCGACGGCTGGTTCAGCGCCGAACTCGCCGACCACACGATTGTGGTGCGCACGGTGGGCATGGCAACCGAGTTAGCCGGATGGGCCGAGCGGCTGGGACGCCCGATGACGTCCGACGACGTCGAGCCAGCCAATTGGTGGTCTGCGGAGTTAGGCAGGTCACTGCCGGCATCTGCCTACGTCGGGGCGCTCGAGGAACTTGCCCGCTGGCGACGGCAGGTCATGACGTTCTGGAACTCGGTTCACGACATCCGAGCCGCCGCCTCCCGGGGAGCTGCTGCCTCGGCGACAACACCGGACGCCGAATCCCGCCGCGGCTTCGACCTGCTGATGACCCCCGTGCTCGCCGACGTGACGCCGCCTCTCGGCTACCTGGCCGATCCGGCCGACGGTGCCCGACGGATCGCCGAGCTGGCCACCTTCGTGAACCAGGCCAACATCAGCGGGCAGCCGGCCATCTCGCTGCCGACTGCGGTCGACGCCGACGGATTGCCGCTGGGTGTGCAGCTGCACGCGGCACACGGAGGCGAGCGTCTCCTGCTCGCCGTTGCCCAGCAGATCGCCGACGCCGGCGGCTTCATCTCGCTGGGCGATCTGCAGTGATCGGCGTGCCATGAATCCGGCAGATCGGGCTCTCGACCGGGCGGTGGAGCTGCTCAGCGAGCAGGGTGTCGGCGTGCGCACTGCGGTGGTGGTCACCGACGCCGAGACCGGCCGAGCACACCGGCGCATCATGATCGTGCGAGTCGCCGCATTCGCCCTCGGGGCCGGCTTGGCGATTGCGTGGGGCATCGGCTGGCTGCTGATCGTGGCCGCAGTCGTCGCGCATCAGCTCCTGTTCAACGTGCAACGCCTGCTGGCGGCCACCGATGGCGGTCTCGTGCTGGCCGACATCACCTTCCGTCGAGCGGTCATCGTCGCCCGCTGGAGCTCGGGCAGTGACGCCACGCTGGTGCTGCGCACCGACAGCCCCCGGGTGGAGGTATCCGTCGAGCCGCCCCTGGACCCCAGCGGTGTCGGCGAGCCCTGGACGGGCCAAGTGGACGGCACCGATCTCGACAGGTTCGAGGGCACGATTCGCGCGGCCGGCGGCGAGCCTCTGCGCCGCACGGCGAGCGACTGATCCCCTGTGTGGGCAAGTGAGCGGCAACCCGGTGCCCGCTTCAGGCTCCTGCCCAGCCGACGGCTCCTGCCCAGCCAGCGGCTCCTGCCCGGTCGGCAACTCCAGCCCAGCCGGCAGGTACGGTGACTCGCCGTGAGATTGCTGCGCTACAGGGTTGCCGGTGACGATTCGGCTCACGTCGGAGTGGCAAGCGACGACGGCGTGGCCCAGATCGACGGCCTCGACGCAGGCGGCGGGCCGATCGCCACCATCGGCCACGCCGCCGCCGCCGCCGCGCTGGCTGATCCGGCAGCACTCCCGGCGGTGCCTGTCTCGCTTGCCTGGGACGAAGTCACATTCGCCGTGCCCGCCGATCCCGGTGCCCGCATGCTGTGCGCAGGGGCCAACTACCACAAGAAATATCCCCTGGGCGGCAACGTGCAGGCCCCCGCGCAGCCCGTGTACTTCAACAAGCCGCCCGGCACGCTGGTGGCGCACGAGGAGGATCTCGTGCGGCCGTCGGTGTCGATCCAGTTCGACTACGAGGTGGAGCTGGCGGTGATGATCGGCAGAGCCGGGCGTCACATCGAGGTGGCCGACGCCCTCGACTACGTCGGCGGCTACTCGGTGCTGAACGACGGCTCGGTGCGCGACTGGCAGCGCCACAGCGTGGCCGCCGGCAAGAACTTCTACCGATCCGGCTCGATGGGCCCGTGGATCACGACCGCCGACGAGATCGCCGACCCCGCAGAGTTGGAGGTGATCTGCCGGGTGAACGGCGAGGAACGCCAGCGGGCCGGCGCCAGCGAGATGATCTTCTCGGTTGCCGAGATCATCTCCTACCTGTCACGGGTGATGCCGCTCGAACCTGGCGATGTCATCGCCACGGGTTCGCCCGAGGGCACTGGCGGTTCGCACGACCCGCCGCGATGGCTGGTTGCGGGCGACGAGATTGAATTCGAAGTTCCCGGCATCGGCGTCCTCCGCAACCGGGTGATCGACGAGTAGCGGCACGCAGCCCGTTCCGCCCGCGGACTCTTCGGCCAGCGGCATCGCCCAAGCGCAATCAAGTTGAAAGCCGGCTGAGAGTCTCTGCGGGCGACACCCAGAACCGACAACCCATCGGTACCTTGGGCCGAAGGTCCCGGCCGTCGCTTACGACGACCATTAGCGACCGCAGGCTGACAACAGCGCCGGCCCGAGGCCGGCCGCAGCGAGGACGCAACCCGTGCGAGGTTCACAACCGCAATCGCGCCCCGCCACGGCACGCCATACCGCTGCACGCCCTGCCACTGGCCGTCGCAGTGTTGCTCGCCGTGCAGCTGCTGCGATCGCGTTCGCCCTTGTCATCAGTGTCGCGCCGCTCGCAGCCGGAGGCGCCCAATCGCAGCCATCCGACGCAGAAATGTCGCGGCTATGCGGACGGGTGGCGCGCACCAGCGCTACACAAACCGGCGTAACCAATGCCGAATTACGAGAGCGTCGACAGCAGTTGGAGCAAGATCAGACGGCGCTCGAGGCGGAACTCGACGAGGAAGAGCGCGCCCGCGAGGAAGCACAGGCTGCCTTGCTCGCCAAGGTTGGCCAAGTCGATCTCGCCACCGCCGATGTCAACGAGGTACTGGAAACCTCCGATCAGCTCAAGCTGCTCGTCAATGAACAACGAGCCGATCTCGACCAGGCCGAACTCGAACTCGCCGCGGCCGAAGCTTCCGTCGAAGCCGGAATCCAGCGTGTCCTGGCGCTCGATGCTCAACACGCCGAACTGGGCGAACGAGTAGTGGAACTCATCGTGCAGACCTACGTCGGTCACGACGCCTCGGTGGAGGGTTCCTATGGTTTGGTACGCACCGGGGACATCTACGACGCCGCCCGCATCCGAGTGCTGATTGGCGCCGCGCTGGGCGACCTCACCGTGACCGGCGATCAGCTGCGAGCGCTTGGGGTCGACGCTGAACTCGCCGTGCGAGAGTTCCAGCGTGCAGAAGAGCTACGCGACATCCGCCGCGAGGAATCTGCACGGGCTCTTGACGACCTCCTCGACGCCGTGGAACAGGAAGCAGTCGTACTCGAAGAACTGGAGAACCGGCTGGACCATCGGCTAGGTGAGCTCCAGTGGCTCGAAGAGGTCGATGCTGAAGCTGCCGCGGAAGTGGCCGAGACAACCAGCCAGATCGCCGGCGCCATCAGCCAGCAGCAACGAATCACGACCGAGCTCAGGCGCCGAAGCGATGAAGAACGATGCCGCAAATGGCAGGCAGAACAAGAAGCCAGACGGCGGCGGGAAGGCACTGCAGGACAGCCGGTCAGCAACGACTTCGACCGCAGCGAACTCACCTGGGTCGGCGGTTTCGTGGAGAAAGGAATCCGGGTAGGCAGCATCCAGGTGCACGAGTCCATTGCCAACAACGTGGAGAACCTGCTGAGACATGCCGCCCGTGACGGGATCGGGCTGTACGGCGGCGGCTACCGGAGTGCTGCTTCGCAGATTGCGCTCCGGCGAGCGCACTGCGGGACAAGCGAGTGGGCGGTCTGGCAGAAGCCCTCCTACCAGTGCAGGCCACCCACGGCTCGGCCCGGGCGTTCCATGCACGAGCGCGGCCTCGCCGTCGACTTCGTCCACAATGGCCGGTCGGTCAACAGCCGCAGTTCAGAGGCTTTCAGGTGGCTGAAGATCAACGCCGCAACGTATGGCCTGTACAACCTGCCGAGCGAGCCTTGGCACTGGTCCACCAACGGCAACTGAGGGGTTCAGCCGTTCGGGGGATGATCGCTGCGCGGGCGAGTTCAGTCGTAGGTGGCCTCGCGCTGCCAGCGACCGCCCTCGACAGCGCAGAGATGGGCGGTGCCGTCGTCGAGCACCAGTTGGAATCGGGCCTGACGGCGCGACCGTGAGCTCCACCAGCGCTCCTCCAGCGGCCATGGCCCTGCCCACGCTGCGATGCGGCTGGTGCGCCCATCGGCCCGGCGCAGCATGGCCGGGGGCGCGCTGGGCTGTGCCCTGCCGCTCACACCCACCGGATCGCCGTTCGCATCGAGCACCACGAGCGGCTCGGGCTCTGCCAGCACCTCCGCAGGGGCCGGTGCGCCCAGCCGTCCTGGCCACGGGGGTGTACCCGATGCACCGGCCCCACGAGGACCGGCTGGGCCTGATGCACCGGCCCCACGAGGACCGGTGGTGCCAAACGGGAGGCGCTGCTCGAGATCGGCAAAGCGGCGGCCGGAGCCCAGGCGGCCAACGGTGACCGCGTCAAAGCCGACCAAGGTCTGAACTCGCTGCAGCGCTCGCTCGGCCCGCTCGTCCGCCTCCGACTGGCCACCCCAGAAACCGAGCTGGCGCCCTTCATCGGGAAGCGTCTCGACCGCCCGCAGCCGGATGAACGAGATGCCGCCGGTGGGGCTGTTGCGGCCCTTGGTGCTGCGCCAGCCGTCGAGCTGCCAGCGCACACGGTCGACCAGATCGGGCGGGCTGAAGCGGAATCCGTGGCGCCACCGCCCGCTGCTGGTCTCGCCGTGCTCGGTTTCGGCGCTGATCTCTACGCACACCAGTGCTTGGCCCTCCCGGGCCAACTGGGCGTCGAGCTGATCTGCCAGAGACTTCGCGGCAAAAGCCACCGTGTCGAGCCGATCCGCGGGCGGGTCGATCTCGGTTTCAGCGCTGAGATCAGGCTGAGCGATGGCAGGCTGGCTCAGGCGCGGATCGCGCCCGCTGGCCAGTGCGTGCATCCATTTCCCTTGCGTACCGAACCTGCCGACGAGGTCTCCCACGGGCAGTGCCGCAAGATCGCCCAGAGTGCGCAAGCCCAGCTGCCACAGCATGCTGATCAGGTCATCGGTCGTGCCATCGGCAGTGCAGCCCGTCAGCAGGGAGCACTCCTCGGCCAGCGTCCCCAGACCCAGCCCGCTCAGGAACTCTGCGCTGCTGCCGGGGGCCACCACCAGCACCGGCGTCGACGGGGCTCGGGCCGACGCCGCCCTCCCAGCCAGGCCAGCGGCAAACAAGCCGTCGGCGATGCCGACGCTGACAGATGATGCCGGGTCGTACGTGCCGGCTGTGCTCGATGCGCCGGTGCCACGAGCGCCGGCTGTGTCCAGCTCGCTGGCCAGCACTTCAGTGACGGTGCGATGCGCCAGCTCCGCCAGCGCCTCGTCTCCGCCGTAGTAGCGCGAGGGGCCTCGGGTGGCGACAACGCAGCAACCGGGTGCCAGCACTTCGACTCTCGGCGTCAGGTCTTCCAGCGCAGTGACCACGGGGGCGAAACAGCGCGCGTCGAGATCGGGGTCGTGCTCGGCCAGCTCCAAGACGGGACATTCAGTCTGAGCCTGGCGGCGACGCATTCCTGGGCGTATCCCCGCAGCAGCAGCCGCAGGCGTGACGGCGGTGATGCGCCCGGCGGAGACCACCGCCGCTGGTGTGGCCGGGTCGAACCCTGCTGCCACAGCAGACCAGTTCCCGACCTCCGCCACCAGCATCCGCGGCGGGATACCGGCAGGTTCGTCGTGGCTGACCGAGCCGACCCGGCTGTCGTGGTTATCCCGCACGGCGCTGCAAGGGGACGACGGCATCGTCACCGGCTCCCGAGGCGTCGGCCATCGAGATGCCGCCCTGAGCGGAGGCGACCTGGGCAGGCCAGGAAACGATGCTGATCGCACCGCGGACGGCGGTGATGTGCCCGTTGGCATCGGGCAGCCACAGGACGGCTCGTCGCGGCAGCGACGCCGCACCGCGGCCCGCAGCAACCACCTCGGCCCGGCGTTCCCGCAGCCGGCCGTGCCCGTGCCCGAGGCCGGTCCACGCAGCACGTTCCACCGTCATGGTCACGTCTGGACTGAATGCGCCGGCTGGGTTCGATGCGCCGACGCCACGAGCGCCGGCTGTGCCCGATGCACCGACGCCACGAGCGCCGGCTGTGCCCGATGCACCGACCTCGATCACCACGGTTCCGCGCTCCCGCAGGCGGGTGCGCAGTCGCCGACTGTGGGCAGCCGCCAGCCGCACGCCTGCTGCCAGCAAGATCACATCGACATTGCCGATCAAGGCGTTCAGCACTTCGGCTGCGGCGCTGCCGGGTTCGTCCACGAAGGCCCACCGGTCCAGCGATGCCCCCCGTTCCGCCACCGCCGAGACACCCATGCGTCCCAGCCCCACCGCGGTCACCCACCCGCCCGTACGCGAGACCTCCGCAGCGAAGGCCGTCGCCAGAGTCAGCCCTCCTGGGCCGTGGGCAGCCAGCACCGTCCCGGGGACAAGTCCCGGCTGGGTCAGCAGCGGCGCCAATTCGTCAGCGACAGGCAGCAGCCGTTTGCTGTGCTCGATGTCCGCAGCATGCGCTATGTCCAATGCGCCGACCCCACGAGAGCCGGCTGTGTCCAATGCGCCGACCGTACGACGCAGCTGCACTGCCATCGCGACAGACTAGACGAACAATCGTCTTCACAAACGATTGTTTACCGCCGTTGTCGGTGCCCGTGCTCGTCGCCTGCCGCCGCAGCGACGCGTTGGCAGAATCGAGCTGCGTCGAGCTATTTCGTGCCGACCAGCAGGGTCGCGCCGACTGGGCCTGCCATTTCGCTATGCAGCGTGCCAGCGGACACCACGCACCAGTCGCCCACTCCCATGACCCGGGTCTCGTCCTCCAGCCCAAGCCGGAACTCGCCCCTGGTCACCATCGCCATGGCGGAGAACTCGTGGCTGTGAAGCTCGCCATTGGCGTGAGGCTCGAACTCGGCGTTGCGCGGTTCGCCATAGCCCTGCGCTGCCAGCTCGGAACGGAACTCGTCTTCGGTCATGGAGAAACAGTAGCTACCGACTGTGCTGGTCGCTACCGCTAGCGAGCTAGCGGTAGTGGGCGAACAGCTCTTCGATGAGCTCGGCGATGCCGTCGGAGGTGTGGCCCCGGGAGAGGTCGATGGTGGCCACGTTGCCGTACACGTGAATGTGGTCGACGCCGCCCCGCTGGAACAGGCGCCACGCCAGCAGGTCGGCCGGGTCTTCGGCGCTGGCGGCATCTTCGGCGCTGTTGTAGTAGCGGTGGCCCGCCCCGGTCAGCGGGCGGTTGGTCTCGAACTGCACCGTGCCCACACGGACGGACGACGGTCGCTCTGCTACTCGAACGGGCTGACCCATGGCCGATGAGCCTAGAGGCTGAGCCGGCAGGCGAAGCCGTGGCCCGAGCGGCCCGTGAGCCCAACCGCATGAGAAGGGGAACAAGAGCGGGAAGCAATGAGTTCGACCGCGGACCGGTATGTCCCCAACACGGTCTCGCAGCGACATATGTCGCTAGCTTGGGGCTGCTCGTACCCCGGATATTCCGCCTTTCTTGCACGAAACAGGAGCCCGACATGGCCGCTGCCGACACCGCTGAGATCACCGAGGAGCAGTTTGCTGCTCAGGCACTGGAGTTCCTGGAGGCCAACGCCAAGCGCAAAGCCGAGCGGCGCGAGTTCGTCTGGGGCGAGGGGCCCGACAACGCGGCGCTCTTCGAGGAGATCGACCGCGAGCGCGAGCGCGCCGAGCTGGAGGCGTCGAAGGAGTGGCGGGCCGCCAAGTACGACGCCGGCTTCGGCTGGATCAGCGGGCCGGCCGAGCTGGGCGGCGGCGGTATGCCTCGCAAGTTCGAGCGAGTCTGGGGCCAGCTCGAGAGCCAGTTCGACACGCCCGACGGCGGCTTCTTCGGCATCGGCCTAGGCATGGTGGCGCCGACGATCCTGGCCCACGCCGAGCCCGACGTGTCCGCCGATGTGCTGCCCCAGATGTACCGGGCCGACATCGTGGGCTGCCAGCTGTTCTCCGAGCCGGGCGCCGGGTCTGACTTGGCAAGCCTGCAGATGCGGGCCGAGCGCGACGGCGAGGAGTGGATCCTCAACGGCCAGAAGGTCTGGACCTCGGGCGCGCACTATTCCGACATCGGCGAGGTGATCGCCCGGTCCGACTTCGACCTGCCCAAGCATCAGGGCCTCACCGGCTTCCTCGTGGACATGAAGGCCCCCGGCGTGGAGGTGCGCCCGCTGCGGCAGATGACCGGCGGGGCCAACTTCAACGAGGTGTACTTCACCGACGTGCGCGTGCCCGACTCGCACCGCCTCGGCGAGGTGAACCAAGGCTGGGGCGTGGCGCTGACCACGCTCATGAACGAGCGCGCGGCGATCGGCGGCGGCTCGGGCGGCGGCACCGGCGGCGGCAGCTTCACGAAGCTGTCCGCGATGGCCGCCCACTACGGCCTGAGCGGCGATGCGCTCAGTCGCCAGAAGCTCGCCGAGATCTACACCCACGGCAAGGTGCTGGGCTGGTCGAACCAGCGCACGATGGACGCGCTGCGTGCCGGCAAGACCCCAGGCCCCGAGATGTCGCTGTCCAAGATGGGGCTGATCCGCCAGATGAACGCCACCTGCGAGTTCGTGGCCGACACCATCGGCCCCAAGCTGGTGGTCGACTCCGGCGAGTGGGGCACGTTCTCGTGGGCCGGCTACGTGCTGGGCTTCCCGGCGATGCGCATCGCCGGAGGGTCCGACGAGGTGATGCGCAACATTGTCGGCGAGCGCGTGCTGGGCCTGCCCAAGGAGCCCGGCATCGACACCACCAGCCCCTTCCGGGAGCTGAAGGTCGGCACCCAGCGCGCCGAATGAGCTCGCCGGCATGAAGATCGGGCTCGCACCCACCAACAGCGATTACGGACCGGCGACCGCCGACATGGCGGTCGAGGCGGAGCAGCGAGGCTACGACTCGCTGTGGGTGGGCGAGCACAGCCACATCCCTGCCAGCCGCGAGACGATTCACCCCGACGGGGGCGATCTGCCGGAGCTGTACTGGCACATGCGCGACCCGTTCGTGTCGCTGGCGACCGCGGCGGCTGCCACGTCGAAGATCAAGCTGGCGATGGGCGTCTGCCTCGTGCTCGAGCACGAGATCCTGGATCTGGCCAAGAGCGTGGCGACACTGGACGAGGTGTCCGAGGGCCGGCTGCTGTTCGGCGTCGGCGTGGGGTGGAACCGCGAGGAACTGGCCAACGTGTCGAACGTGCCGTGGGCGCAGCGCTACAACGCCATGCGCGAGACGGTCGCCGCGCTGCGGCTGCTGTGGGCTGAGCACGAAGCCGAGTACTCGGGCGAGTTCGTGCGCTTCAAGCCGGCGTGGGTGTACCCGAAACCGGCTCAGCAGCCCGGGCCGCCCGTGCTGGTGGGCTGCCGGGGACGCATCGGCATGCGCCACGTGGCCGAGTACGCAGACGGCTGGTGCCCCCTCGATGTCGGCTTCCGCGACGTGCGAGTGGGCATCGAGCGGTTCCGTACTGCGGTGGAGGCAGCGGGCCGCGACCCCGATGCCATCCCGATCTCGATGTACTGCTATGCGAACCCTGACGCCGAGAAGCTTGAGCTATACAGCAGTCTCGGCGCCGAACGGATCGTCCTCGGCGCCCCCGACGGCGCCGATCGCCTGGTCCGCTTCCTCGACCGCTACCAACCTCTCGTGGACGCCTTCGCCGACTGACACCCGGCCGGCGATCGGGACGGCTCGCGGGCACCCGCGAACAGGGCGTCAGAGGCGAGTCGGAAGTTCGGCGAGCGGGACGACTTCGGCCTGAGGGGTTTCGATCTCGCCCTCGGGCAGCATGAAGCGCCAGAAGGCGATGCCGAACGGGCGGCCCTCAGTGTCAAGCCAGTTGGGCGTGCCGGGATCGGTGTGGGCGATGACGGCGGTGAAGCGGCCGTCATCGTCGGCAACCATCTGTGCGCGGTTGAGCGAGATGGAGCGGTTCGCGTAGTCGAGCGATTGCAGGTGGCGGTTCCACAGGCTGATGTTGGCGTAGCGGCATTCGGGCCAGCGGCCCCGGATCACCAGCGCTTCGTCGGGCCCGATCACGAACGGCGCCAAGGCGTACGCAGCATCGAACGCCGACAGGCCGAGGTCGCCTGGCAGACCGGGCGGCGGGAACTCGTTGGGCACCAGCGACACCCACGAGCGCGGCTCGCCCTGGGCCATCGGGACACGATCCACGGTGAGCTCACGGATCATTGCCGCGATGCGGCGGATGCCGGCGCTGACCGAGTCGTCGGATGGCCGGGGAGGGGGCGTGCCGTCGATGACCTCGATGTTCATTGCGGGGATCCGGTCGGGATTGGTTGCCGCGTGGGTCGCTTCCTCGAAGTAGTGGCGGCTGATGATCGCCCCTTCTTCGGGCGGCAGCTCCAGCCAGTTGCCCTGCCGGGGCTCGCCGCCGAGCACGATCTCGAAGCGGCCGTCGGCGTCGACATCGAGCGTCGTGTCGTTGAGCACGCCGAGCACCTGGTTGTCCATCGACCCCCACCCGACGCTCGACTCGACCGAGATCGACAGGTAGATGGCGCCCTTGGTCTCACCGGTCACCCGGTACACGTGGTCGGCCGACACCGGCACCTCGAAGTAGACGGTGTCGGGGTTGTCGCCCAGCAGCTTGCGGCTCGGCGTCACCAAGCGCCGGAAGTGAGGAGCGGACGGATCGCGCTCGAAGAGCCCCACCAGGCCCCACTGCAGGTAGTGCATGAGCGCGCGGTGCGCCTCGACGGCGTCGTCGGCCGTGTGCAGGTTCCACTCGGGTGACACCCAGCGCTCGTCGGCGTCGCGCAGCGTCTCGAGCAGATCGGCAAGCGCCCGGCGGGACTCGGTTTCGGGAAGCGGGTCCATGATCGGTGCTGGCTCAGCCTTCTTGCGCGACGCCGAAGTACTCCATGTAGTGGGCCGTTGCGGCACGCAGACCCTCGGCCGTAGCGCCCCAGTCCTCGGGCTCGTAGCGGTGCACGCCGTACTTGCCCTTGGGCTTGTGGGCCAGGTAGTCGAGCACGGCGGCGGCGTAGCTGTCGCTGAAGGGCAGGCCCATCTGCTCCAGGGCGGTTCCCAGCGTCGCCGTCGGGTCGCTGACGAGCTCGGTGTAGTGAACATCCACGAGGCGCTCGGCCGGAACGGCGCCGGATGTACGCAGGTCGGCCGAGTCGTTGAGGGCAGCGGCGAATGCCGCATGCACGATCTCGGTGTTGCCCGCTACGTCGACCTCGTCGGTGCGCGTCCACTGAATGATGGACGTGATGCTCGCAACCGAGGACATGACGCGGGCCGGATCGCGGTGGGTCTGCACTACCCAGGCGTCGTCGAAGGCGTCGAAGAGCTGCGGGATAGTGAACAGGTGGCCGGGCGTCTTGAGTGCCCACTGAGTGGGGCCCCGACCGTGCTGGAGCGCTTGGAGGATCTGCCGCTCGTACACGTAGTTCGCCGCAGGGTCGGCTATCCATCCCTCCATCGGACCGAACAGATTCCAGTGAAAGCCCGCAAAGCTGCCGGTGGTGAGGGTGATGCACTCGACGGGCAAGTCGGCTCGGAATTCATGCATCGCCAGCAGCTCAGGCTGGATGTCGGCCCAGAAGTCCTGCTCGCACTCCCCCATCAAATGCGGATCGGCGAGGCCGGCTTCGGGCAGCGGCAACGGGTGCAGCGCCTCGGCAGCGGTGGGGGCACGCAGGTCTGGATGCAGGGCGAGCAGCTCGAACAGGATCGACGTGCCCGAGCGGGCCGGACCGGCGATCATCACCGGGGCGCGCACGGGTTCGGCGGTGATCTCGGGTGCGGCATCGATCGCGGCCGTGAGGAGCAGCCGGGTGCGCAACGAGCGCAGCAACTCCTGCCTGGTCATCAGCCGCCCGAGCACATGAAAGGGTGCGTTGTTGACTGCTGCGACCAGCGACTCGAAGCGTGGCTGCCAGCCGGGGTCGTCCAGATCGCCGGCCGGCATGCCGCCGAGCGCGTCCGAGGCCCGCTTGAGCAGATCGTCGGCGTCGATGGGCACGAGGTCGTGCGGCCGGCCGCCGATCGAGTCGGCCATGTAGTTGATGCGCCTCACCCAGTCAGGCCGGGTGAACCGTTCGTCCATTGAGGCAAGTGCATCTGTGTCATGAGGCATACGGCCGGTCAACGTACCAGCACCCCGCTCAGTGAGTCAGCAGGAAATCCGTTGGAATGGCTCGGTCTGCGCTCGTTACGGTGCCAGCGTCGTTGTTCCGAGACGCCGTCTGCCAGACTCGCCGAGTCTGGGACATATGGCATACCATATGGTCATGGCTCGACGTGAAGTGCTCGTCCAACTCGACGACGAGCTCATCGAACGCCTCGCGGAGATCGCGACTGCCGAGGGAACCAGCAGGTCGGCACTGATTCGCCGTGGAGCGCGCGCGGTCATCGATGCAGCAGACCTGGCCGCCGCCGATGCCGAACTGGTTGCTGCATACCGTCGCCAACCTCAAGATCCAGTGTTGGTCGAGGCAGCGACGCGGCTGGCGGCCGAGACGGCGCCCCCGTGGTAGCCCGCAACGAGATCTACTGGGGCGATCTGGGAGAGCCAAGCGGCCGGCGACCCGTCGTCGTGCTGTCAAGAGACGCCGCGGCCTCTGTGCTGACGGCAGTGGTGTGCGCTCCCGTCACACGCACGATGCGCGGCATCCGCTCAGAAGTGGAAGTCGGCACAGACGAAGGACTGCCGCAGCCAAGCGTCATCAGCTGCGACAACATCCTCACTGTGCCGATCACCCGCCTCGACGCCGACCCCGTTGGCCAGCTCGACACCATCAAGCGAGCCCAGCTCGACCAAGCACTGCGCTACGCCCTCGACATCGCCTACTGACGCGAGCTGCGGCCGGCAGACCTTCCCAATTGCCCATGTGTCCCGCATGCGCGGGCGTGCCCCTGAGCGCTGGCCTTGCGAAGCTGTTCGCCGTCATTCCAAGAACCAAGGCTTCTCAGGAGCAAAGTGCTCATAGAAACGCTCACCACGCTGTACTGGGCCTTCAAGGGCCGCTACATCGGAGAAGAGGCTCTGTAGGCCATGGTCTTCTTCACGTGCCCGCTGTCGTCTGCGTCTCGCCCGTTCTCGCATCGCTGGAAACTCTGCCGCTGCGTTGGCATAGATCGAACTCATTATCCGAGTGCCCGCCTCGTGGTCTGTGGCGAAAATCATGTAGTAAATCGCGGAGCCATTCGTATTGCAGATTTCGAGCGGATGAGTCCACTCGTATCCGAGCACCGATTCCAGCCTCCACCGCATGAAATTGAGGTATTGCTCTCGCGCCTCTGCTGCCTCGATGACGCCGGAGAGTCGTGCCTCATATATCTGACGCCACTCGGCACTGCCGAAGAGGAGGTCCAACTTGTCGGCGTCGCGCGACCGGATCTGCGAACCATCCACAGGCAGCACCCGAATGAACATCGGAGCGGCAAACAATATGAACATCTCGACCTTGGTCGACTTGGTGCGCCGAAAATCGGCCAACGCAGCAAGAGTCGACCATGCCGCTTGCATTCCGTTCGGATCGACGAATGCGAATGTTGGCGCCCACGAGTACGGACGGAGTGCGGTCAAGGCGTCGTGGATCCGCTCGTTGCAGTCACCTCCATTGACGATGATGTCGCGTCCGGGGAATTCACCCCTCAGCTCGGCCTCAAGCTTCGCCGCATTTGACTCCAACTCAAAGAAGCGCAACTTCGAGAACGGCGGATCTTCGATGTTCAACGCGACGCGTGCAGATCCGTCGATGTGTTCGTCCGTGAGGCGCTCGTGATTCTCGACCTCGCCTGCGAACAAGTCGAGATAGATGCGTTCGCTCGTGCGGTTCTTGGTCGCGGTCGTGAACGCATCAAGGTATGCACGCAGCACATCGAGCTTGCCGCGCGTCCAGTACCCCCAACTTCTTCCAGCCACGGCTATGACTTCGTCTCGGGCAACTGGCCATACGTGCGTCCGTCTAGTTCACGTCCGCCAGCCTTGGGTGTGCGGCCACCCCACTGTTTGAAGAAGAATGCGACCTCTGCGGCGGCGCACTGCTCACGTAGGTCTCTGGCCCAATCGGCTTCCATCGGCCGGGCGCGCGGACCACTCTCGCCGCCAGCGATAAGCCAGTGAATCTCGGTCAGGTCGAGGTTTGGCAACGCCTCCAAGAGTGGTTCAGCGCTAATGAAGCGAACGGCGGCATCGACCGAACGCAGGTGATCGATCCGGAAGGCGTATCGGGGTGTCTCGACGGTGACGCCCATCCACACGTTAGGAGGCCATTCGAGCTTGTCGGCGACGGTCGCAAGCCGCTTCGAGCGCTTCGTGAGCACCTGATAGGTGTGCTGGGGGGTGTCGGCCATCACAGCGAACACTTTTTCGATGAACTCCAGCGGTACCTCCGGATGGAAGAGATCACTCATCGAGTTGACGAAGATCAACCGGGGCTTACGCCAGCTCCGAGGGCGATCCAGCAGGTCGTCGTGCAGCGTGAGTCCGAATCCTGGGCCGCTCAGATCGGGATCGCCGTCTCGCTGGTAGCGCTGATTGCCCATCGCCTTCAGACGCTTCGCCAACGTCAGCGCGTAGCAGTTGTCGCAGCCGACCGATGTTCGATCGCATCCGGTGGTCGGGTTCCATGTCGCCTCGGTCCACTCGATGCCGGTGCGGTCGCTCACGATCCCCTCCCTTCGGCAGATGGACGGTCGGACGATTGGACGACCTGTGCGTCGCTCAGCGCAGCGACTCGTCGGCAAGTGCACGAACTCAAGAATGCACCAGGGGTGTTACGAGAATCGCTGACGAGGGTACGCGGGTTCCGCTGCTGGCGACAGGGCCACCTCCATCCGACGGACGCCACGCGATTCGCGACCAGTGGCGGCTCACTCAGCTTCGGCAGTACGCGTCAGGCTGTCGGTGAGGGCTTGGATCTCGGCGAGAGCGGCTTCGAGGTCTTCTGCTATCTCGGCGGCGAGGACATCGGGAGGCGGCAGGTTGTCGGCGTCTTCGAGGCTCTCGTCTCGGAGCCAGAACAGGTCCAAGCTGACCTTGTCACGGGCGATCAGCTCGTCGTACGCGTAACGCTTGAACCGTTCAGATTCCTTGCGCTTGTGGCGGGTGTCGGCTCGGTAGCAGGCGACGAAGTCGTCCAGGTCGGCTCTGGTGAGCGGGCTCTGCTTGAGCGTGAAGTGCTTGTTGGTGCGCAGGTCGTACACCCACAGCTCGCGGGTCCACGGGTCCTCGGCACCTTCGCGGCGGCGGAAGAACAGCACGTTGGCCTTGACGCCCTGGGCATAGAAGATCCCCGTCGGCAGCCGCAGCAGCGTGTGGACCTCGCAGTCGTGCAGCAGCCTGCGGCGGATCGTCTCGCCCGCACCCGCCTCGAACAGCACGTTGTCAGGCACCACCACTGCAGCGTCGCCGCCGATGCGCAGCAGGCTCACGACGTGCTGGACGAAGTTGAGCTGCTTGTTGCGCGTCGTCGCCCAGAAATCCTCCCGCTCCAAGCTGTCCGATGACGACCGGCCGAACGGCGGGTTGGTCAGCACCATGTCGAACGGCCTGCCGGGCGAATCGCGCAGCGCGTCGTCCACGACGATCGGCGAGTCCGACTCGGGGCTCTCGATCCCGTGCAGCAGCATGTTCATCGCACACAGGCGGGCAGGCAGGTCGGCGATCTCCCAACCGGTGAACGCACCCGAGCGCAGGTGCGCGGCCTGGTCGGGCTCCAACGGCGAGTGACGTTCCACGATCGACCGGTACGCGCCCAAGAAGAAACCTCCGGTGCCGCAT
>JAJDTF010000124.1 GCA_022827265.1 Acidimicrobiia bacterium
GCGGGCGGTGCGTGCATCCTCGGCGGAGATCGGGATGCCGCCGGTGGCCTTCATCTGCACCTCAGCCACGCGCTCGGCGAGCACGAACCAGCCCACCGCGTCGGCCGGGCTCGCCCCCACCGTCAGCAGCCCGTGGTTGGCGAGAATCACCGTGCGACAGTCGCCGAGCGCAGCGGCGATGCGCTTGCCGCCGTCCGTCGAGCGCACCTGCACTTCCCCGTCGTCGAAGAGCGCATGGTCCTCGAAGAAGCAGGTTGCCTCTTGGTTGATCGGCTCGATCATCCGCCGTTCGGCAGAGAACGGCGTGCCCCACTGGGTGTGCGTATGCGCGGCGGCGCCGATGTCGGGCCGGGCCTCGTGGATGGGGTGATGAATGGTGTAGGCGCTGTTGTTGATGGGTGCGGGCCGGCCTTGCAGGTCGGCGGCGGTGCCGTCAGGCGCCACGAGCACGAGGTCGTCGACGGTCGCCCGTTCGAAGGGCACGCCGTAGCGCAGCAGCCACATGTGGTCGGTGCGCAGCGGGTCGCGGCAGGTGATGTGGCCGTCGCCCAGCTCGCCCCAGCGCAGCGTGCCGAACAGGCGGTACGCCTGGGCCAGGTCGGCGAGCAGGCGGGAACGCTCGGCGTGCGGGTCGGCCTCGAACGGCTCGGCAGTTTCCGCGGCGAGGTCGCGAGCATTCACAGCGCGTATTCTGCCACGCCCGCTGTGCACCGGATACGTGCGCAACCGCTTGCGGACTAGTCTCGGCCAAACAGGTCTGTGCGCCCGAAATGGGGGTCTCATGGCAACGGTCACCCTCGACCGGCTCACGAAGAAGTACCCGAACGGGTTCGTGGCCGTCACCGACCTGAACATCGACATCGCCGACGGCGAATTCCTCGTACTGGTGGGGCCGTCGGGCTGCGGCAAGTCGACGGCGCTGCGGATGGTGGCGGGGCTCGAGGAGATCAGCGACGGCGAGCTGCTGATCGGCAGCGAGCGCATGAACGACGTGGAGCCCAAGGACCGCAACATCGCCATGGTGTTCCAGAGCTATGCGCTGTATCCCCACCTCGACGTGGCCCGCAACATCGGCTTCCCCCTGAAGCTGGCGGGCGTCCCCAAGGCAGAAGTCGAGGAGCGGGTGCGCACCGCCGCACGCCTGCTGGAGCTGGAGCCGCTGCTCGGCAACAAGCCGGCACAGCTCTCGGGCGGCCAGCGCCAGCGCGTGGCGATGGGCAGGGCCATCGTGCGTGACCCGGCGGTGTTTCTGATGGACGAACCGCTGTCGAACCTCGACGCCAAGCTGCGGGTGCAGATGCGCGCCGAGATCACGGCCCTGCAGCACCGGCTGGGCGCTACCACCATCTACGTCACGCACGACCAGGTCGAGGCCATGACCATGGGCGACCGTGTGGCTGTCCTCAAGGACGGGCTGCTGCAGCAGGTGGACGACCCCACCGACCTGTACGAGCGGCCCGACAACCTGTTCGTGGCCGGTTTCATCGGGGCGCCTGCGATGAACCTGCGCCTGGCGCGGCTGGAGAGCGGTGCCGACGCCTGGCAGCTGCACTTGGGCTCGCAGACGCTGTCGCTCAAAGACCAGGTGCTCGCAGCGAATCCCGCCTTGCGGGCCTACGACGGGGCCGACGTGGTGGTGGGCATCCGGCCGGAGGCATTCGAGGATGCCGCTGTGGCCACCGACGACGGCGGACCGCGCCTGGCGGCGACGGTGTCGCTGACCGAGGCGCTGGGCTCGGATCTGCTGCTGCACTTCCCGCTCGATGCGCCGTCGGTGGAGGCAGGCGATCCCGACGCGCTGGAAGGCATCGAGGACCGCATGGTCATCGCCCGGGTGCATCCCCGTAGTGCTGCCCGGCCCGGTTCCACCGTTGAGCTCACCGTCGACGTGAGCGGCCTCCACTTCTTCGACCCGCAGACTGAGGCCGCTATCCGCAGCTGAGCGAGGGTGCGCCGCGCTGCCATCTGTGTCTTCCCGTGGGCGTTACTGAGTTGCGCGCGCCTTCCAGAGTGGTTGGTGCGGGAACGACTGCAAAACGAGCTGGCCGAACAGATCGCACTCGGCGATGTGCGGGTAGCCGGAGAGGATGAAGGCGTCGATGCCCACCTCCCGGTAGGCGTGGAGCTTGGCCGCCACCTCGTCGGGATTGCCGACGATCGCTGCGCCGGCTCCGCTTCGGGCTCGGCCGATTCCGGTCCACAGGCCTTCTTCGGCGAAGCCGTCGTCGTCGGCGCTGTCGCGTAGCTGAGCTTGGCGTTGTACGCCTACTGAAGCCGAGTCGAGCGCTCGGGCTCGGATTGTGGCCCCGGTGTCGTCGTCGAGCTGGCTGACCAGGCGGCGGGTGGCATCCATGGCTTCTGCGGTTGTGGAGCGCACGATCATGTGCGCTCGCAGGCCGAACTTGAGTTCGCGGCCCACTGCCGCGGCCCGGTCTCGCATCTCGCTGACGGTTGCCGCAACGCCTGCGACGGTGTCGGGCCAGGTGAGGAACACGTCGGCCGCGAGCGCGGCGGTGTGCTTGGCGTCGTCGGAGAAGCCGCCGAAGTAGAAGGGCGGGCACTGGCCGCTCACAGTGCCGACGCGTGGGGGATCGAGCTGCACCGAGACGAACTCGCCGTCGAAGTCGACCGCCTGGCCGTTGAGCAGGGTGCGCAGCACCTCCATGTACTCGCGGGTGCGCTGGTAACGAGGCGCCGACGGCAGGGGAGCGCCGGGCAGGTCGCTGGAGATGATGTTGATGGTGAGCCGCCCGCTTGCCATCTGGTCGATCGTGGCGAGCTGGCGTGCGAGCTGCGGCGGCCAGAGCTCTCCCATGCGCACGGCCAGCAGCAGGTTGATGCGACTGGTGCGGGTGGCGATGCCGGCGGCGAACGCTGTGGCGTCGATGCCCAGCGTGTAGCCCGAGGGCAGCAGCACGTTGTCGAATCCGTGGCGCTCGGCGGCAGTGACGATGTCTGCGCAGTGGTCCCACGAGCTGGCCAGGCTCGGGTCTGGCACGCCCAGGAACTCGTAGTCGTCGTCGCACAGCGCCGAGAACCACGCGATCTCCGGCGCGGCTGTACTCATGGCCGCGGCTCCGCAAGCTGGGGAGCGGTGCTCATTGGCCCAGCCCGGCGAGTTCGGCAGGGGTGAGCAGCTCGCTCATCTGCACTGGTCTGCCCTCGTCAATCGAGACGTGGGCGGCTCGGCCGATGGCCACCGACCACAGCCCATCGGCCAGCGTGCACTCCGCGGGGCTCGACGTGAGCACGGCGTCTCGGAAGCGCTCCAGCTCGATGTACGACGAGCCATGGTGATGGCCCGTGACCGGTGCGGTGCTGGTGATCTGCCGCTCGGTGACATTGCCGATCCAGTCGCGGCCCCGTACGCCCACCCGCAGCACGTCATCGGGGATCAGCGCCTCGAGCTTGCCGCCCTCGCCCACCACCGACAGCTCTTCCTGGTTCCGTGTGGCGTCGGCGAACATGCACAAGTCCAGCAGCGCCCTCGCGCCCGAGGCGAAGTCGACGATCACGAAGGCATTGTCCAGGATGTCGGGCGTCTCGCCGCCGTAGGTCTCTTCGAGGTGGTTCAGATCCTGCGCGCCCGACGCCATCACGCGCACTGGCTCGTCACCCACGATCAGTCGCATGAGGTCGAAGAAGTGGCAGCACTTCTCCACCAGCGTGCCGCCGGTGTTGCGATTGAACCGGTTCCAGTCGCGCACCTTCGGCTGGAAGGGAAAGCGGTGCTCGCGGATGGACACCATCGCAATGCGGCCCACGGCGCCGGCGTGAGCCTGCTCGATCAGCGCAGCCACCGGCGCCATGTAGCGGTATTCCAGGCCCATCCACACCGGCGGTGCGTCGGGCCCGAGCGCCTCGACGCCGGTGATGATGCGGCGGCAGTCGTCCAGCGTGATGGCCAGCGGTTTCTCGACCAGTTGGGGCACACCGGCAGCCGCCACGTCGAGAACGATGTCGGTGTGCAGATGGTTCGGCGTGGCCACCACCACGGCGTCGCACAGCCCCGCATCGAGCAGATCGTGATGGCTGTCGAAGCGCGGCACCGGGTCGAGTCCGCCGCAGGCCAGTTCGTGCTGGGCCGCCTCGAGCGACGGCTCCCAGTTGTCGCACAACGCCACGACTTCGGCGCCGTCGAGCGCGATGAGGTTGGCGATGTGCTCGATGCCCATCATCCCGGTGCCGATGATGCCGAAACGCATCGACTGATTGCCCCTCGATGTGCCGTCGCTCACGGCAGCGGTACGCCCTCGGAGGCTTCGACAATGTCGTACACGTCGTTGCGGTCGAGCTGCACGCCGAGCGCTGCCTGCAGCGATTCGAGCCGTTCGGGCTGCTGTGTGCCGACGATCGCGACGGGCGCAGTGGGGTGGGCGAGCACGAACGCCACGCACACCGCGGCGCGGTCGACACCCTCGCGTTCGGCCAGCCGATCCAGCGTGGCCAGCAGTTCCGGCCGCACCCCGCCGTCCGAGCGCGGCGCCAACAGTCGCCCGCCGGCGAGCGGACTCCAGGCCAGCGGCAACATGCCCGTCTCCGAGCACAGGTCGAGCGTGCCGTCTCGCAGCGCGTCCAGGCAGGCCGCCGAGTACTCGGGCTGGGTGCTCACCAGCGGGGCGTCCAGGTGGGCCGCCAGCGCCCGGGTCTGCGCCGGCGTGTAGTTGGACACCCCCACGGTGCCCACGAGCCCGTCGGCAATCAGCCCGTCGAGCGTTCCGGCCAACTCGGCCGGGTGGGTGAACATGTCGGGCCGGTGCACCTGGTACAGGTCGATGCGCTCGGTGCCGAGCCGGGCCAGTGAGGCCTCGCACGCCGCACGCAGCGCCGCTGCGCTCGAGTCGTAGGGCACTGGCGGCACGATGCCGCCCTTGGTGGCGAGCACCATGCGGTCGCGCAGATCGGGCCGGGCCCGCAGCACCGCACCCAGGTTCTCCTCGCAGGATCCGAAGCCGGTGCCGCCCCAGTCCAGGCCGTACACGTCCGCGATGTCCACCAGGTTCATGCCGAGCTCGAGCCCGGCCTCGACGAGCGCGGCGTTCTGGCCGACATCGGTGCCGGTGAAGCGCCAGAGGCCCAGCGCCAGCGGGCCGATCTCGACGCCGCCCGGTCCGAGCCGCCGCGAGCCCGTAAGTACCAGGTTCCCAGCGCTCAAGACTTCACCGAGCCGGCCAGCAGCCCACGCACGAAGAACCGCTGCAGGGCGAAGAACACGATCAGCGGCACGCCCGCCTGCACGAACGCGCCCGCAGACAGCACGTGCTCGCGCAAGCCGAACTCGCCCGCCAGCGAGGCGATCCGGATGGTGGCGGGCCACGCCTCGCCGTTCGAGCCGATCATGGTGATGGCCACGAGGTAGTCGTTCCAGGTCCACAGGAACTGGAAGATGGTGAACGCTGCCAGCGCAGGCACCGACAGCGGCACCACGAGCCGCCAGAAGATCGTGACGTGATCGGCACCGTCGATGCGCGCCGCCTCGAACAGCTCGCCGGGCAGCGACGAGATGTAGTTGTGCAGCAGGAACACGGCGAACGGCAGCGCGAACGCGGTATGCGTCAGCCAGACCGCGGTGGCGCTGCCGGCGAGGTCGAAATCGGGGAACAGCGTCAGCGTGAACTCGGTGCCGGGGATCGTCCAGTGCGCCCCGCCGGCGTAGAGCTGCAGCAGCGGCAGCAAGGCCACCTGGTTCGGCAGTGCCAGCAGCGAGACGAACACGATGAACAGCCATTCCCGGCCCCGGAACTTGATCCAGGCGAAGGCATAGGCCGCCATGGCGGCGATCGCGACCGGGATCACCGTGGCCGGAATGGCGATGGCGAACGAGTTCACCAGTGCCCGCGCCAGCCCGCCGGTCTGCTCAGTGCCCAGCACCTCGGAGTAGTTGGCGAGCGTCCACCCGCCCTCGTTGAACGACTCCCACCAGCCGCTGTTGCGCTGCGCGTCACGGGTGCGGAACGAGTTGAGGAACAGGCTGCTCGCGGGGATGCTCCACACGATCACCATCAGCCACAGCACCCACGTGGGGATGCGGCGCAGGAAGCCGTAGATCAGCTTGCCGGTGCGGTCGACCCGCTCGATGGCGCCGCCGACAGGCCCGGGCTTCGAAGCGGTCGTCGTGCTCATGCGTCTGCTCGCTGCGTGCGCCGGATGTTGAACGCCATGGCCGGCACGACGGCCAGGAACAGCACGACGGCCAGCGCGGAGCCCAGACCGAAGTTGAGCTCGGTGAACGCCTTCTGCCACATCTCGTTCGCGATGACCTGCGTGCCGAAGTTGCCGGCGGTCATCACCTTCACGATGTCGTACACCTTCATCACCAGCACGATCAGCGTGGTGGCCACCACCGTGATGGTGGGGATGATCGTGGGGATGATCACATTCCAGAACGTCTGCCGTTCGGTCGCCCCGTCCACCCGCGCTGCTTCGATCAGCTCAGAGGGCACTGCCTTGATGGCTGCCGACAGGATCACCATGGCGAAACCGGTCTGGATCCAGATGAGCACCACCATGAGCCACACGTTGTTGAACGGCGCCTCCTGCAGGAACAGGATGGTGCCGGCGATGGGCTCGCCGGTGGGGCCAGGCACCGAACCGCCCAGCCCGGGCCCCAGGAACCGGTAGATCAGCCACAGCAACGGCACAGCGGTGACTGCGGCGCCGATGGCGAACGCGGTCTGCCGCCGCCGCACCCCGAATGCGCACAGGCCTGCGAGCAGCACAGTGGCGAGGGCCAGGATCAGCACGGCCACCCAGGCGCCGGTGGTGCGCGGCCGCAGGCTGCCCAGCCAGACCCAGATGGCGTTGAGGAACCCTGTCTGCGGTTTCTGGGGAGGCCGGGCGATGTACATGAAGCGCCAGATGATCCCGGCGCCCACGAACGAGATCGCCATGGGCAGGAAGATGAGGCTCTTGGCCACCGATTCCCCGCGCACCCCGTCCGCGAGCACCGCTGCAGCCAGCCCGAGTGCCGTCGACAGCCCCGTCACCACCACCACCCACCACAGGTTGTTGATGACAGTGCCCCGCAGCGTGGTGAACACGGCGAACGAGAGCACGAACAGCCCGATGGCGATCGGGCCGACCGAGCCGGGCAGGGCCTCCATGGTGCGGCCGCGGCGGCGGCCCACTGCCATGCCGATCCCCAGACCGACGGCGATGAGCACAAGGGCGGCGTAGAAGAGCCGGCTGGTGAAGATCTCGGTCCAGCCGCTCAGGTCGAGGCTGTTGGGATTGGTCAGGATCTCGCCGTAGTTGGCCAGCCCCACCCATGCTTCGGCCCGCGAGTCGAGCAGCGACAGGTAGATGGATCGCAGGAGCGGGATCACCAGCCCGAGTGCCACGAACAGCAGCGACGGCCCCAGGAAGGTGACGAGACGCCCGCGTTCGGACAGGCGGGTCCGGCGGGGCTTCGACGGCGTGCCGAGCAGGCTGGCGGCGAGGCCGGCGGCAGCGCCGACCGCTGCGCCGATCACGGCCCAGAGCCACAGGGGCCCGCCGGCCACGTCATTGCCGGCGATGACCGCGCCCACCAGCGCGCCGACCAGCGCACACGAAGCGGCGAGGAAGGTGCGCCAGCGGTCAACTGCGAGGTCGAAGAGCCAGTTCGCTCCGGAGAAGAGAGCTGCGCTGGCGCCGATGGCGATGACCACGCCGATCAGCGCGCCGCCTAGGGCGCCCATCGCCGCAGTTTCTCAGGTGCGCAGTCACCGATGTTGACTGCGACGAGCGTCACCATGCCGGGGGTACTCACCCGATATCCGAGCGCGAAGGAGGCCGGCCCAGGACCCTGGACCGGCCTCCGTTCACGGGTGCTTTCTTTCAGCCGTTCTCAGACGACTCCGGCCGGCTACTGCGGCCAGGAAGCGTCGATTGCGGCGAACGCCTCGGCGATGGATTTGTCGCCGTTGACTGCGCTGGTGCCCTCCGTCCAGAAGGTGCCGGCGCCGACTGCGGCCGGCATCAGGTCGGACCCGTCGAAGCGGGCCGGGCTGGCCGTCTGCAGGATCTCGACGAACGACCGCTCGAGGTCGTTGTAGACGCTGAGGTCCTGGTCGAGGTTCGCCGACAGGAAGCCGGACTGGCCGCCGCCCTTGCGGGCCGCCTGTGCAGCCTGGCGGGCTTCCGCGTACTCGGCGCTGCCCATGTACGACATCACGGCCCACACCTCGGGCGCGTCGCGGAATGCCGAGACGTAGGTGCCTGCGGTCAGCACCGGCCGGTTGCCCTTGACGCCGAGTGCGGGGAAGTAGAACACATCGACCTCTTGGCCCGGACCGACGCTCGTGCCCTCGGGCAGGAACGCTGCGTAGAACGACGCCTGGCGGTGCATGGCGCAGTCGCCCGCGACGAGCGGCTCGCCGTTGTCGCCGAACGGCGTGGCAGCGATGGAGCCGCCTGAGGCGTACACCATCCCCGGGGTGTTCCAGATGTCGAGCACTTGCTGCGCCACGAGGACGATGCGCGGATCGGCGAACTTCACATCGCCCGCGACCCACTGGTCGTAGATGTTCTCGTCATGAATGCGCAAGACCAGGTCTTCCATCCAGTCGGTGAACGTCCAGCCGGTGGCGGGGCCCGATTCGATGCCGACGCACCACGGCGTGACGCCGTCGCCGATCATCTGGACCATCAGGCCTTGCAACTCTTCCAGCGACTGCGGAATGGCGTAGCCGCCGCTCTCGAAGATCGAGGTGTTGTACCAGACGATCGACTTGAGGTCGGTCTTGTTGGGAACGCCGTACAGGGTGCCGCCGAACGTGACAGTGTCGAGCGAGCCGGCGGGCCACTGGGCGCCGATCGCAGCTTGCACCTCGTCGGGTACGGCCAGGATCCAGTTCTCGGCCGCGAAGTCGCCGACCTTGCCGGGCTGCGGGAACACCGCGATGTCCGGCGGGTTGCCGCCGACAGCTTGGGCGTTGATCTGGTCGGAGAAGTCGCGGGCGCCGGTGTAGACGATTTCGATGCCCGAATGAGCAGCGAAGACGTCCAAGGCGTCCTGCATGGCGCCGGCCTCTTCCTCGCTCGACTCAGGGCCGAACACCGTCACCTTGGTGCCGGACAGGTCCATCATGTCGTCGTCCATCGAGTCGTCCATCGACTCGTCGTCCATGGACTCGTCCATGGACTCGTCCATGGACTCGTCCATGTCGTCGTCCATGTCGTCGTCCATGGAGTCGTCCATCGACTCGTCGTCCATGGACTCGTCCATGTCGTCGTCCATGGCCTCGTCATCCATGGACTCGTCCATCGACTCCTCGGCCATCGCCTCGGTTGCGGCGGGTGCCTCCTCGGCATCATCGCCGTCGTCGTCACTGGCGCAGGCAGCAACGACGAGCCCGAAGGCAAGCACGACTGCCAGCAGCCGAGATGGCCGTAGGCGGGTTGATCTGGTGCGGTGCTTTTTCATGTGAGTTCCTCCCTCTGGGGGCGCAAGCCCATTCGTGTATCGACGTTGCAAGCGCTTGCAGTCACCGTGCCGGAAGCCTAGCGCGACGGTTGAACATGCGATTCCGTCCTCTGTGCCCTGCGAGGGCAAGATTCGTGCCCGAATCGAGACCCAAACGGTGCTCAATCGACGCTTGGCGGCCCCACCGAATCCCGGATGATGAGCTCGGTGTCGAGCTGCACGTGCTGCGGGGGCTCGACGCTCGGCTGAAGCATCTGCAGCAGCAGTTCGGCGGCGACCGCTCCCTGCCTGGCAACGTGCTGTCGGACGGTGGTCAGTCCCACGAGGCGACTCTGATCGTGGTCATCGACCCCCACCACCGACAGGTCCGCCCCGATGCGCAGCTCGAGATCGCGGGCTGCGAGCATGACGCCGAACGCCTGCTCATCGCACATGGCGAAGATCGCGCTCGGAGGCTCGGCTGATTGCAGCAGCGCATGGGCCGCCCGACGCGCCTCAGCCCAGCTGTTGCTGGTGGACACCCGCAGCGCCGGGTTGGGCGTGAGCCCCGCCTCGGTGTGCGCCAGGGCGTAGCCCTGGGCTCGATGGGCGGGAATGCTGAAGTTCAGCGAGTCGCCGCTGTCGAGGCTGAGCAGGCCGATGTGTCGGTGCCCGTGCCGGAGCAGGAGCTGGGTGGCATCGCTGCCGACGGCCACATTGTCGATGGTCACTGAGCTCAGCGCATCCGTACGAAAGCCGACGCTCACAGCGCGCCCGCCTTGGGCGACGAAGGCTGCCGCAGCTGCCTCGTCGAGAGCGACGTCGACGAGCACCACTGCATCGCTCCGCCCCGACCTCACCCCGTTCAACTCGATGAAGCGCTGCCGCTCGTCGAGGTCTGCAACGCCTGACAGCAGCAGGTCGTACCCGGCGGCGGTCATCTCACGGCCCAGCGCGCCCACCATCGTGGCGTTGAACCAGGCAGCCGGGTCTGGCACCGCCACCGCAATCGTGTTCGTGGTTCCGGCGGCCAGCCGTGCGGCGGGCAGGTTGGGCCGGTAGTCGAGCTCGGCCGCCACGGCGAGCACTCGCTGCCGTGTCGCGGTCGCCACGTGCGGCAGGCCGCGCAGCGCACGGCTGACGGTTGCGGTCGATACCTCCGCCGCCCGTGCGACATCGCCGATGCGGACCGGGGAGCCGGTGCCGGCTGCCAGCGCCACAGGCCTGCCGGCGAGCGATGCCTCGCCTAGATCCGCCATACAGCTGCGCTCGCGGGAGGCAACAGGTGAACTCCGTCGGGCGCGTCCTGCGTCGAAGCGCCTGAGGGGTCCGCGCCCGGGTGACGGCTTGCGGTCGCCGAGTCATAGAGCAGCGTGGCACCGTTGTCGAGTGGCACCTCGCATGCTGAGTCGCCGACGTTGGCCGCCACCATGAGGCCGCCCCGCCGATACGAGATGACCGCTCCGCCGCCGCGGTCGGTCCACTCCACGGCTCCGTTGCCGCCGGCAGACCCGTTCGAGAGTGCTGGCCGCGCTCGCTGCTGCACGTCCAGCAGTGCCCGGTACGCCCCCAGCCACGACCGCTCGTCCTGTGACTGCGCCGCAGCCGTCTCGCCCGCAGGACGCGCAGCCGAGCGCAGCCACGGCTCGGCCGCCGAGAAGCCGTTGTGCGGGCCGTCGCCCCACGGCATGGGCGTGCGGCAGCCGTCCCGCCCAGCGCTCACGTCGTCGTCGGGACCGACGGGATCAAGCTTGTCTTCGGCCGCCACCTCGCCGTCGGCCAGACCGAGTTCCTCGCCTTGGTACAGCACCAGGGTGCCGGGCAGGAAGGCGGCGAGCACGTTGAAGGCGAGGGTGCGTGCTGCACCCCAGCCGTCGTCGTCGGCGCGGCCATCGCTGCGGCCGTCGCTGCTGGGGGCGAAGCGGGTGGGCGCCCGTGGCATGTCGTGGCTGCTCATAGCCCACAGCAGCCGGCCGGCCAACGCGCTCGACGGGCCGCGGAGCGTTCTGCGGATTGCGGCGGGCTCCCAGTCGATATGCATCGGCGCGAACCAGTAGCCGCCGTGCATGCCGTCGGGCGGCAGCAGTTCGTCCATGCCCCGCGGGTCGAGGTGGTAGGTCTCGCCGTGCAGGAACGCTCCGTATTCGTCGCAGATCTTCCGCCAGCGCCGGAACACGTCCTGGCTCTCGGGCTGGAAGACGTCGTAGAGATGCTCGAAGCAGTCCCACTGCTCCCAGCGCGACGCCCGGGGCGGGATCGGCAGGAGCTGCGGATTCGAGCGCAGCCCGGCGTCCTTGACCAGACCGCCGGCCACGTCGACCCGGAAGCCAGCCACGCCCCGGTCCAGCCAGAACCGCAGGATGTCGTCCCATTCGCCGGCGACGGCCGGGTTCCGCCAGTTCAGATCGGGCTGCGACGGCAGAAACAGGTGGAGGTAGTACTGGCCGGACTCCGGCTCCAGCGTCCACGCCGGGCCGCCGAAATAGCCCACCCAGTTGTTCGGCGGGCCGCCGTCAGGCGCAGGGTCGCGCCAGATGTAGTAGTCGCGATAGCGCTCGCGGTCGGCTGCGCCGGAGTGGCCCAGAGCCGCCTGGAACCAGCGGTGGCTGCTGCTCGTGTGATTCGGCACCAAGTCGGTGACGATTCGGATGTCACGCTCGCGCGCTGCAGCCACCAGCCGGTCGAACGTGGCCAAGTCGCCGAAGAGCGGGTCGACGTCGCAGTAGTCGGCCACGTCGTATCCCCAGTCGTGGCCGGGCGTGGGATAGAAGGGCGTGATCCAGGCGAAGTCCACGCCGAGGCGCGCCAAGTAGTCGAGCTTGGCGAGCACACCGCCGAGATCGCCCACCCCGTCATTGTCAGAATCGGCGAAGGACCGCAGGTACACTTGGTAGCCGACGGCATCGGCCCACCAGCGCCGGAGGCTGTCTGTGGCTGATGCGGGGCTGCAGCGCGTCACGGCCACCTCCGGTCGTCGAGTGCGCAGTGCGGGTCGACACCGGCCTCGGCGCCGGGCACCCCGCTCATTCGGGCGAAGTTGATTGACCGTCAGTCTGCCGCGTGTCTGTAACCGTTTGCGGCATCACCCGCCGCGGGCCGGGCTGTGAACCCAAAGACCGACCCGCCGAAGCGGGCCGGTCCTTGGTCTGTCAGTTTGGGTTGTGTGATGTGCGGCTCGGAGTTCACACCCCGAGCGGTGAACACACGGCTTGTCTAGCGCAGTGCAACGAATAGTGTCAACTGTCCGGTCAGCCAACAGAAAGGCGCCCGTCATGCCACAACCTCCCAGCCCCTATGACTTCCTTCCAGCAGTTGCGTCGTTCGAGGTGCGAAGCGACGACGTCGCCGACGGGCAGATGCTCCCGATGCCGCAGGTGTCGGGCATCTTCGGCGCCGGAGGCGAAGACCGATCGCCTCACCTGGAGTGGTCGGGTGCGCCCGAGGGCACGCAGAGCTACGCGGTCACGTGCTTCGACCCCGACGCGCCCACCGGCAGCGGCTTCTGGCATTGGGTCGTGTTCGACATTCCCGCGTCGTGCACCGAGCTCGCCTCAGGGGTCGGCGATGCCGAAGGCAACGGGCTGCCCGACGGTGCCAAGCAGCTTCGCAACGACGCCGGACTGTCCGGCTACCTGGGTTCTGCGCCGCCGGCCGGCCATGGCCCGCACCGCTACATGTTCGCGGTGCACGCGCTGAGCGTTGCCTCGCTGCCGATCGACGAGAACGTCTCGCCGGCAATCTGCGGCTTCAACATGTTCGGCACCACGCTGGGCCGCGCGCTCCTCACGCCGATCTACGAACAGAGCTAGCCATGGCGGCCGGAAACGCCCACAGCGGCGTTTCGGTCCCACCGGCTCCAGCGAATGGCGTTGCGATGCGCCGCCTCGCTTGGAATGACGACGTGGGGGAACCGTGCTTGAGGACGATCACGACCTGACCGACGATGATCTCGCTGCCCTCGAGGTCATCTACCGCGTCATGTGGGAGGACGAGGGCGCCGGGCTGCACAAGCACGTGGCCCGCAGCTTTCGAGCGTGGGCTCAGACGCAGCATCCGCATCTCGACGTGGCCGACGTCGAGGGCGACGGCCGCGACGACGGCCACATCGCGCGGGAGAACGGCAGCCGTGTCGACCTGACGCGGGCCACCAGGACGAACGGCGGTGTCACGACGACGACATTGGAGCTCACACAGCACGCCGCACTGGGCAGGTCGGTAGTCAGGATCCGGGTGCTCAGCGGCAATGGCGAAGCCTGGGTCTGGGTGGACGTCGAGGCGCCTCATATCGCTGCTACGCCGGGGAGCTTGGGTGCGGCCGACCCGGGGGTCCCCGCTGCGCCCGGTACCGACTCCGGGCAGTCGCGCTGGGCCCAGCTCCGATCGACGGGAGCGGAGTCGCTGGTGTCCGACCTGCTCGACACCGCCCACGGCCGAGGCGGACGGCCTCGCCTCGGCCGTGAACCGCTCACCACCTCGCCGGTTCCTGTCCGCGATGTCGAGCACGCCAAGGCCATCCGCAATGCCGTCCTGTCGCCCGATCGACCGGTGCCGTACCTCGTGCTGGCGTGGGATCCCATCAACCCGAGCACGGCACTGGGCGACATGACCCGGCGAGCGCAGAGCGCGGCGTCGCAGGTCGCCGGCTTGGCTCGCGTCTTTGTCATGCCGCTGGAAACGCTGACGCCGTTCCAGCGCCTGATCGGCGGCGAGATGGACCTCGAGCCCGGCGAGGCCCGGCTCTACCTGCCCGGTGAGCACGAGCCGCACCGGCACCGCACGCTCGCCAAGGAAGTGGTGCGTTCGGACCCGCATCAAGCCGGCCGCTGGGCGAGCCAGCTCTTGAGCCTGGCCATGGTCGAACGCGAGCCGCCGACGCTCTTCAGCCAATCCCAAGCCGAACTCGGCAGCCAGCGCAGGGCACCCGAGCTTGCCTCGGGCTCTGGCTTGCACGAGCGCATCGAGGCGCTCGAATTTGAGCGCGATGATCTGTGGGAAGCGTTGTTCGAGACGCGCGAGCAGCGACAGGCAGCCCGGGATCAGCGTGACGAGATGTCGCAGCAGGTGCTCGACATGCAGGACGAGCTTGAGCTGGCGCAGCTCCGCACCGAGGAACTCCAGGAGAAGCTCATCGACAAGGAAGACCAGATGGTGGAGATGCTGGTCCGGGTGGGCGAGGCCGGCACCCCGATGGTGACCGATGCTGCGGGCAGGAAGTACCCGCCGGTGACGTCGGTGAGCCACGCGCTGCAGCTGGCGCGGGCCAACCTCGTCCGGGTCGAGATCCCGCGCGAGGTCGACCAGCACGTCGCTGAGCTCGACAACTCCATCGAGGCGCGGTCATGGGCCCGCAGCGTGTTCGACGGGCTGCTCGCGCTGGAGGCCTACGCGCATTCAGGCGCCGAGTTCGGCGACTTCCGGGACTGGTGCAAGTCGAGCAAGCACCCGCGCAAGTGGTTCGCGAATTCGAAGAAGCTGGCGATGCGCGAGTCCGAAGAGGTGATGAGGCGATCCGAGCTGCGACGCCTGCGGGAAATGCCGGTGTCGGCGCGAGTCAGCGACGCGGGCCACATCGTCATGGAGGCGCACCTCAAGCTCTCCAACGGCGGGCTTGCACCGCGGCTCTATTTTCACGACGACACCGGCCGCAACACCGGCAAGGTGCACGTGGGCTACATCGGCCCGCACCTGCCCACCAAGCGCTTCAGATCCTGAGGTCGAGAGGGACTGTCGGACGCTCCCTTGTCAAGTGTGGTCGTCAGGCGGCGTGAAGTCGGGTCTGTTGTCGGTGTTTTTCGTTGCGCCACATGCGTCGGATGACGCGGTTGGCGAGGTGGCGTTTGTGGGCTCGTCTGATTCACCCTGGGTTTTGCGCAGGCTCCGGAGATTGGAGCGTGCATGGGATCCATGGATGCAGAACTTCGTCCGGCGGCGACGTCGAGGCGGTATTCGCGGGAGCAGAAGGACCACGCTGTGCGCATGGTGCTGACGCTGCGTGAGGAACTGGGCTCCTCGGTCGGGACGGTGACGCGGGTCGCGAGGCAGTTGGGCTACGGGGAGGAGTCGGTGCGCCGCTGGGTGGCCCAGGCCGAGATCGACGCCGGTGCCCGCCCTGGGGTGACCTCGGCGGAGAGCGCCGAGCTGCGCCGGCTGCGTCAGGAGAACCGCGAACTGCGGCGGGCGAACGAGATCCTGCAGCGGGCAGCAGTTTTTTTCGGGTAAGGGGCTCGACCGCCGACAGCGATGATCGTGCAGTTCATCGACCGGAACCGCGATGAGTTCGGAGTCGAGCCCGTCTGCGCTGCGCTGCAGGCGGCTCCGTCCACATACTGGACATCCAAGCGCCGACCGCCCTCGGCCAGGTCTGTGCGCGACGCCGAGCTGATGCCGATCTTGTTGGACCTGTGGGAGGCGAACTTCGCGGTCTGCGGGGCGCGCAAGCTGTGGGTCGCCGCCCGCAGAGCCGGCCACGGCATCGGACGCGACCAGGTCGCTCGGCTCATGAAGCTGCTGGGAATCCGGGGCGTCAAGCGGACAAAGAAGGTGCGAACCACACGCCCGGACCCCAAAGCCGGCCGGCCCGCCGACCTGGTCGAGCGCGTCTTCGCCGCCGAGGCGCCCAACCGGCTGTGGGTCGCGGACCTCACCCAGGTCGCCGCCTGGTCCGGAGTCGCTTATGTGTGCTTCGTCACCGACGCGTTCTCCCGCCGCATCGTGGGCTGGCGCGTCGCCGGCCACATGCGCACACAGATGGTCCTCGACGCCTTGGAGATGGCCCGCTGGACCCGAGGCGCACGCCTGGGAGGGCTCATCGCCCACGCCGACGCCGGCAGCCAGGCCGCCAGCGTCCGCTACAGCGAACGCCTCGACGACCTCGGCGCCGTCCCGTCGGTCGGATCGGTCGGCGACTCCTATGACAACGCCCTCGCCGAGGCCGTCAACGCCCTGTTCAAGACCGAGCCCATCCGCAACCCGCGCCGAGGACCGTGGCCCACCGCCGAAGACGTCGAGCTCGCCACCCTGGGCTGGGTCCACTGGTGGAACACCGACCGCGTCCACGGCTACCTCGACGACCACCCGCCCGACCAATTCGAAGCGGCCTACGCTGCGGCCACAACCGACCAAACCAAGACAGGAATCCACACCAAACAGCCTGCGCAAAACCCAGGGTGAATCACGCCCCCGCTCGGCACGCTCACCGCCAAGACGCCGACAACAGGACTCTGCGTCATGCACATGGCCCCAAACAGCCTCCGCTATGGGTCAAAGAAGCACTGGGGCCGATCACCAAGGCAATGCGAGGCATCTGCACGTCGCCCACCGTCGAGGCAGCAGAAGCCCGCTTCGAGACCTTCGCCGACGACCGGGAGACCACCTGCCCCGCGATGATCGGCTGCTGGCGCCAGTCCTGGGACGAGTTCGTGCCGTTCGGGGAGTTCCCCGCCGAGCTGCGCAGAGTCGCCTGCACCACCAACGCCACAGACAGCCACTGCGCCAGATTCCGACGAGCCGTCAGACACCGAGGCCACTTCCCCAACGAACAGGCAGCCATGAAAGCCCTGCTGCCTTGTCGCCACCGCCAGACCCAAGAACCGCAGCAACCTCACCGGCAAGACCAACGGCTGGAAGACCATCTCGAACACCCCGGCCGTCCAGTGCGGCGACCGCATCGCCGACCACATCCGACGGACACCACCACGACCGGATACACAGAAATTCCGACAGTCCCCACCGGTGGATCCGGGCTAAGTGTTCGCTAGGCCTTCTAGCGGTCGATCGAGAATCGAACGCGTACGAACTTTCCATCCGGATCGTGTTCGATCTCAGGTTCTGATCTATTGAATTCAAGCATCGCTTGACGCATGATCGGCCAACCTCGACCGCGTCGCTCCATGTAGCCGAGTGCGAGCATCAAATTCGCCATCGACTCGTTTCGAGACCGGGCGCGACCACCCGCACGTACGCTGTCCGAAGTCATGTGATTCGGCAGCGAGCCTGGACTGGTCAGCTCGACGCGATCAGCGAGTACTTCGAGCAGGATTTTCGAGCCTGTGATCGCGTAGTCGCGGTGCGCTACTGCATTCACCAACGCTTCGCGCAAGGCGGTGAGCGGAAGCAATCTCTCATCATGTCGCCGTAAACCGCGGTAGGTCTCGAATTTGCCCAGCCCGGCAAACCACCCCACAGCACGCTCAACCTGATCCCCCAAGCGGCCCTTGGCCTCGGCAGACTGCAGCACCCGATCAGCGCGATCGTTCCCGCCGTACGCCACGCACTCGACAAAGAAACTGCGCGTTTGGGGATAGCCCTGCGGATCCCTGCCGAATGCCAGCACTCCGTACAACGTTGGCCGCAACGCTCCGCCGATCTCCGCGACAACGCCACGATTTCGCAAATCGTCATCAGCATCTGGTTGTGGACCATCTTGTGTGTCGATTCCAAGCGATGCCAGATACGACCGGAAGCTCCCGAGGTCAAGTTCGGACGCTGTCGCCGCCTCGATCGTGCGCTCTTCGGTCAGGATGTAGCCGAATGTGTTGTAGAGGTCCTGCAATTCTGTGGGAGACGGCTCGACGCTGCTGCGACCTCGGCGCACCCACACCCGGCCGTCGTGACGCATCGGCTCGAATCCCCGTTGACGCGGTACCTCAATCCAGTGGACCCAACCGTTGGGATCATTGTGCTGGCCGAGGCGTGCGCTGACGGGATAGCTACAGCCGGATTGCAGAAACGAGGTCAACCGCTCCTGTAGCTGCTCGCTGTCTTCGTCAACACCAATGATCTGCTGCGCATCGCTGACGCCCAACAAGACGAGTCCACCGTTCGTGTTGGCGAATGCACAGATCGCTCTGCCTACCTTCGACTTGTCCTTGAAGTTTGGCTTGAACTCGGTGTATTCGCCCTCGCCCGCAGCAATCCGGTTGAGGATGTCCGTCCACTCCATGGAGAGCCTCAGAATCCGTACTTGAGTCGGCGAAGGCGGAACGCCTCGTCTCCTCCATCCACGGTCTGGACGATGGCGTTCCGCACGACTGGGTCTTCGATGGCACCTGCGCACACGACGTGTCCGTGCTCGGCCTCGGCCTCCAGCTGCATGACCTGATCGGCGTCGCCGTTGACGACGATGTTCGCATTGTGGGTGGCAACAATTACTTGGCGCTGCCCCTTCAAGCCGTTGAGTGCGGGCAGGAGTGTTTCGAACAAGAAACGGTTGTCCAGTTCATCTTCCGGCTGGTCGATCACGAGCGGACGGGGGTCGGTGGTGGCAAGCAGCAATGACAGCAACAGATTGACGCGCTGTCCTCCGGAGAGCTTGTCGAGCGGCCGGTAGTTTTCATCGGCAGCCATGAATTCGAGCCGATAACGATCTGGACAGCGAAGCGCCGCTAGCTCACGACGCTTGGCGGATGTCATGGAACTCTTGAAGGTGTGTTGTACGGCACGAGTCATGCCTACGGCTTCGAGATTGTCGTCTTCGAGATGCTGCAAGAGCTCTTGCGGTGAAGTCTCGGGGTTGCTCTTTCGGTCGTTCCACCAGCGGGTGATTCCTCGCTGGCCGAGGTCAGTCAGAAATTTCTCGAGAGCCTCCGAGCCGCCGTTGTCGATGCGTCGTGCTGCGAAGCGGGCGCCAAATCGCTCATCAATAGAATGGAGGACCCTGTCGAAGGCTTGGCGTTGCTCGTTAATCAGCTGGTTCCTGATACTCAAGCCTCGGTGAAATGTCGACGTCAGTTTGTCCGATGCAGCGACAAGATCGTCGAAGTTCGCCTGATAGCTGTCAAGGAGGGCTGCTTGCGTATTGAGCGCCTGAAACTCGTTGATCCGCGCGCCGCCGAATCCCTGATCTGCGAGTGCTCGTTCAACCTGCACTCTCAGCTCGTCCCGCCGAGACTCGCGCATTTGCGCACCCGTTGATGCCATGTGCTGCGCTTCGGCGAGACTGTTGAAGAACGCGCTTGCGGCTTCTGACGCCACGAGCCACTGGTCTTTGAGTTGTTCAAGCGTGGTGTCCTCAACGGCGTCGGTACCGGGAAGAGCCAGAGACCTCATGGATGACATGAGATCTTCGGTCTTGCCCACGATGTCATCGACCGCGGTCGCGACACTACGCCAGGCTGCCGCCGAGGAGGCGGCACCGTCTAGATCTTCGATGCCAGCGTCAGAGAACGCCCTCAGTTCCTCTCGTGCCCGCAGGCTGCGATCGAGCGCCTGTTCGGCTTCTGCGAGTTCATTGTCCAGGTCGGCGAGCCGAGTGGCAGCCTTGGAGAGTTCTTCGTCGTGCGAGCGCAGAGCGCTCTCGCGATGTTCAATCTCGAGGGTCTCCCTGGCATCGAGCCGGGCCAGAATGTTCTGGACGGCGGCGGGGTCCTGGGCGAGGCTCTTCAGCTCACCCTGCGTGTAGAACACCGCGGGCCACCGATCATGTGGCAACGCAGTTGGATCACTGCCCGGACAGTCGAGCTCGACCGACGCCGCGCCGGCAAGGAACCGCTCCTTCGCACGTTCGGTGACCTGCTCTCTGGTCTGAGAGTCTTGCGGCAGCGGTGCTTCGACGTGCACGCGCAAACCGTCGAGGAGCGTGCTCTTCCCGGTCATACTGCCGCCAATGACGCAGTTCAAGTCAGGGCTGAACTCGAACGTCACCGGAAGAGCGTCATTCTCGGAAGCGAAGAAGGATGCTGCGCCTTCCACCGTGACGGATCTGAGCCACGGCCGTTCGTTTTGCATCACGTCCGGCGGCTTCTTGAGATTCCGGAGAGAGCCAGCGTCGTCCAATTCGTGGCCAGGGCACAGGCGCGTGGGATGAGCGATGAACGCCTGCCGCAGCGCTTCGATGGTTGGGCTAGCCATCTTCACCCAGACGTGACGGCTGCCGATGTCCTCGAAGGATCGTGCAGCACTGCTGTGAAAAAAGGCTAGGCGATTGGCCGACACGAACTCATTGACCCAGGGTTTGCCTTGGAGGGCTTCCTTCTGAAGAGCATTTCTGGGGAGTTCAAGAGCGGTAAGGTCGCGAGTGTCGAAGCCCTCTCTTTCGACGTGTTCGCTCGGTGTACCGAGAAGCCCGGTTTCGCTAAACACGTCTGGAGCCAACACGAGATAGTCCCACGCCGCATCGTCTCGAGCGTCTAGATCCTGCTGTCGGTTGTCCCGCATCAGATCAAACGATTCGTCCGCACTTAGCGGTGCGGTGGCCACCTGCGTTCCATTCCAGGGATGCCTGCCTTGCATCAGCAGATCGAACAGGCTCAGGTAGCGCTCACAGCCGATCTCGGGATCGAAGAGGAAGATGAGATCAAGCCCACCGCGCCCGTCGCTCAGCCTCGGCTTGAAGCCCGGGAATACGGCGAAGATCTGCTCGCGATAGGGCTTTCCGCTCTCGTGGAGGCCACAATTCCATTCCTCCACGATGTGCCAGGCAGCGCTCAGCCCAACGCTAGAGCCGAAGCGCGGGCAATTCGGTGTGAGCCCGAGCACTTGAACTCCGTTTGCGACGGCCGCATCGAGAAAGCGTCGTGCGTATGCCGCAAGCTGTCCCGACGATGGCTCGGCCACATCGAGGTCGGAAGGCACGGTCACTGAGCGATTCGGTGAATCGTCGATGGAGTGGACTTGCAGGTCAGTCTTGAACCAACGTGCACCGGGCACTTCGTGACGCCAGTTGACTGCTTGCTGGCGTACGAACCCCATTCTCACGCCTCCGGCCGCCGATTCCTAGATTGCGACGGTACAGCCGCTGCGCGGTCCTGTGGTGCCGAATTCAGTCCAATGCTCGCGTGACAAGCCGGACGGTCAGTTCGACGCTCCTTGGGCGGTCTGGCGGTCGCCCTGGGGATCACGGCGCGACACGAAGCCATTGAGTTCGCAGGCTTCGCGCACCGGCGCCGACATGTCGTAGGTGCCAGGGTCCAGCGGGGTGCCGGTGCCGTCGGCAACCCGGGTCATCATGTGGAAGTTGGCGCTGACCGCCACGGCATCCACCATGACGTCGGCGCCGGCGGCATCGACCACGGCGGCTCGCGCGGCGGCCGTGGCCTCGCGGTCGCCCTCCCACATCGCCTCGGCAAGTCGCGCCAGCAGCGCGCCGTGAGGAACGCCGCCGTCACCAGCGTCGGAACCGTTGACTGCTTCGTAGGTGACGTCCATGTCCTTTTGCTGGCCGCTCAGACCGAGCAGCAACGCGTGGGCAGATGTTCAGTAGAAGCACTCGTTGAGCTTCGATGTCCGCGCTGCGAGCACCTCGATCTGGGGCCGGGTGAGCGAGTTGCGGTCGGACACCACATCGCCCCGCACGCGCTCCATGGGCACGTACTGCGCGTCGGAGAGGATGAACAGCGCCTCGTTCTCCGCCGGCACGGCGCTGAGCGCCTTGATGACGTTCGGCATCTTGATGTCGGCAGTGGGCACCCAGTGGTATTTCACCGCTGCGGGCGCGCCTTCCCGTCTCGGCGGGCCATCGGCGGGCTCGTCGAGCTCGATGCGCGGCAGTTCCAGCGCGTCGGCGAAGCGATCGACGCAGTTGGACTGCGCCACCAGCCCCACCAGCTCCACATAGGCCAGCGGGTCGACGCCGCGGTCGATGATCGACCGGTACCAGTCTTCGGTCAGCGTTCCCGGGTGATTCGTGATGCGCCAGACCGCATCGACGGCGGCGGCCCGCAGCGGGCCGTCCGCGTCGACGAGTCCGTCGACGCTGCTGGGCTGCACCCACGGCGGCAGGGCGCCGCCATCGTCGGTGCGGTGGTCTCGCGCTGCGCGCACCTGCCGCACGATCTCGGCCCGCTGCTCGCCGGTCCACCAGGTGCCGGGCCGCGACCAGCGAGCCGCGATCTCGCCGTGGGCCGCTCTCAGATCGTCCCGGATCGGCAGCGTTGTGTCATAGGTGCGCTGTGGTGCTGTGATGCTCATGGCCGGATCTCCGCTGGTGGGGACGGGATCAATCGCCACATGCTGGCACACGTCGAACAGTCACACCGCAGCTCTGCCGAAGAGCGGGAACCGGCGGTGCGCGCGCCGTTCCGGTTGGCCTACGATCAGCCCCGCAATCTCGCCGTGTCGCCGCTCGAGCTGCCCGGCGGGGTCGCTTTCGCTTGCACTACCGAACCCCTCAAGGAGCACAGATGCCGACGCCGCAGAAGGCCATCTTCAACGAAATGGGCGCCAACCAGTGGTACGTCCACCTGAGCCGCGTCGAGGGCGCGGATCTCGGCGCAATCGCGTCCGTACTTGCCGACCTGCGGGCTGCGTGCGACGCGGAAGGCATCAACCTGACGCTCGGCTTCGGCCCGGGCCTGCTGCCCGAGCTCACCGACGACGTGCCCGACGACTTCCAGGCCTACGTGACCGTCCAGTCAGAGGACGGCTCGGGGCGTGAGGCCAAGGGCACCCAGGAAGAGCTGCTGCTGTGGCTGAACCACGACGACAAGGACAAGGTGTGGAAGGCGCAGTACGACGCCCGCACCGCGCTGGCGGGCCACATGGCCGTCGCTCGTGAGACGCCCACGTTCATCTACGGCGACTCGCTGGACATGACCGGCTTCAAGGACGGCACCGGCAACCCCGCCGACGAAGACCAGCCCGCCGTGGCGATCGTGCCCGACGGCGACGCGGGCGCTGGCGGCAGCCACATCATCGCCCAGCGCTGGGTGCACGACCTCGACGGCTGGAACGCGCTCTCCGATGAGCAGCAGGAGAAGAACTTCGGGCGCAAGAAGTTCCCCGAGACCGACAAGACCGACAGCCAGGAGCCCTACAGCCACCTGAGCCACGTCGAGCTGCGCGCAGACGGCAACCACGGCAACGAGGGCAGCGACAAGATCAACGAGATCGCCCGCCGCTCCACGCCGTATGCATTCCACGACGGCACGGTTGGCCTGTACTTCATGGCGTTCTGCAAGGACCAGGCGCCGCTGCGGCGTCGCCTGCGGCGGATGTACGGGCTTGACGACGCCAACGGCGTGCGCGACGCCATCACCGACTTCTCGAACCCGGCCTCGGGCTCGTTCTACTTCGCGCCCAGCGAGGAAACCCTCGACGCCATCACCGGCTGATCGTCGTTTCGCCGGCGAATACTGGTCTTTGGCCGCGCTCGTCGATCTAGCTGCCTCACCGTGACGCGCCGAACCTAATGGCACTGGGCCCAAGTCAATGCCGTGACGTTTGGTGCTGGAGGCGTACGAATCGGCCGGCGGAGGCATGGGCGGTTGTTGGGGTACACCACAGTCGAAACTGTTCGCGACGCAATGACCGACGCAACCGGCTTTATCTAGCCGTACCGGCATTTGCCGTCGCGTGCCGTGCGCGCAGCGTCGCGATCGAAAACGTCAGCCCGCGCCCACCATCACCACCGGATTCATGACACCGGGGCGAGGACGCTTCGTGCATCCCACTGAGCGGCGCACGCTCACCGCGGCCGAGGCGGCTCGTTTACAGGGCTTTCCCGACGGCTATGTATTCCAACCCGGGCTCGACAAGCGCCCTACGCGGGCCCAGCTCGCGAAGTGGATTGGCGATGCGGTCACCGCGCCGCTGGGCTACGCCGCGGCGCTTTCCGCGTTGGCTCCAGCGCTCGTGAGCTGACATTGGATATCCGTTCATACCTCATGCATCGGCCGTACAGATTGATAGCATCTTGACATCCAATAGATCAGACATCATGATGTGTCTATGCGGACGACTTTGACGCTTGACGACGACGTTGCGGACGCGCTCAAGGACCGGGCACGTCACTTGGATCAGCCTTTCAAGCAGGTCGTCAACGAGGTGCTGCGACGCGGTCTGGGTCCGGCTGCGGCCGAGCCCAGAGAGCCCTACCGGGTTCGACCGCTGAACTTCGGATTGCGCCCGGGCGTAGATCCGCTGCGGCTCAATCAGCTCGCCGACGAGCTGGAAGTCGAGGCATATTTTGAGAAGGAGGCGCGGATCGCACGGGCAGCCGAGCAGGCTGCGTCGGGCGAGTGATCGTTCCTGATGTCAACCTGCTGATATATGCGTACACCGATGACGCACCGTTTCACGAGCCAGCGCGTCGCTGGTGGGAAGCCGCCTGCAACGGGACTGAGCGCATCGGGCTTCCTTGGGCCGTCACGTCGGGATTCATCAGGATCGCCACGAAGCGCCAAGCAGCCGTCCGCCCTGTTCCCATCGAATGGGCTGTAGACCTCATCGCCGAGTGGCTCAGCTTGCCTCACGTCATGCCGTTGAATCCCGGAACGCAGCATCTCGCGATTTTGCGGCGTTTGCTGGTCGAAGCCGGTATCGGCGGGAACCTGGTCTCTGATGCGCACATTGCGGCGCTCGCTATCGAACACCAGGCGGAGGTCCACTCCAACGACGGGGACTTTGCGCGGTTCAGCGGCCTCCGCTGGCGCAATCCGCTACTGGCCGACCGCTAGCCCGAGGTGTAGTGCGCGGGCTCAGGTGCCGGCGGCTTGGTCGCGGAACCACTCTCGGGCTGACATTGAGGCGATTGCTTCCAGGGCTAGGCCGGTATGCAGGTCGTCGGCCATGGCGCGCCGCAGCGGGCGGACCAGCGCGTGGCGCGTGTTGCGCAACAGGATCGGGTTGAGCTTGGCCAGGTCGGCGGCGATTTCCTGCGCGCGGGCCATCAATCCGTCGGCGGGCAGCACCTCGCCCACGATGCCGAGCTCGTGGGCCTCGGCGGCGTCGATCTGCTGGCCGGTGAGCAGGAAGTAGCGGCCCCGGTTCGGGCCAAGCAGCAGCGGCCAGACGATCTGCATGCTGTCGCCGGGCACCAGCCCGCCGGGGAAGTGCGGGGCGTCCTGGAAGTAGGCGCCCTCGGCAGCCAGCACGATGTCGCACAGCACCGCCAGCTCCGAATGCACCGTCACCGGGCCGTTGACTGCCGCGATCATCGGCACCTCGATGTCGAGCATCTGGTCGACGAGCCGATTGCCCTCCCAGATGATGCGGTCCCAGACCGTGGCGTTGGCGCGCCCCTCGGCAAGCGCATTGACCTCGTCGGGCAGCTCGATGAACGAGTCGCCGGTGCCGGTGAGGATCACCACCTTGATGTCACGGTCCGACGCCAGCGCCATGAACAGCTCGGGCAGCTCACGGTGCGGGCGGCCGCCCCATTGCAGCGGCCCGCCGCGCGTGTTCATGCGGACGGTCACCACCCCGGCGTCGTCGCGGGTCACCTCGGCGGTGCGATATCGGTCTGCGTACTCAGCGAACTCCATGGCCTCATGCTCGCAGAACGCGGATAACCACGAGAGAGCCAGCGGGCTGTCCGATTACCATCGCTTCGACGGGGACTGCTTGGGGGAGCGCGATGACTGACGTTGCGGATCGAACGGAAACGGCTGACGCGCCGACGAGAGAGCAGCATCACGCCGAGATGGCCGACTACCTCGCGGGCGGCGTGCGGCGAGCCCACGAGACCGGCAACCGGGGTCCGGTTCGCTTCGGGCCCGACGGCAAGCTGCATCCCGAGATCCTGGAGAACTACTGGAAGCACGGCTTCTACGTCTTCACCGGCGTGGTGGGTCCTGACGAGATTGCCGAGCTCCGGGCCGATGTGGGCGAGGTCATCGAGCGGGCGCCGGTGCGCAAGGGCGAGGCCCTCGACCGCCGCGGCCGGCCCGCGCTGGGTCGCGACTACGCAGTCGAGCCGTACATCCACATCGCGCCGCTGTCTGACCCGTTCGGCGGCACCAGCGCCCTCGGCGGTCGCCACCAGGTCCAGATGGACCAGCCGACCCCCGATGCCGACGCCCCGCCCGATGTCGTCTACCTGATCTTCGGCATGTGTCAGTCGATGCCCTCGGCGCTGCGGCTGTACGGCCATCCCGACCTGATGTCGATCGCCGAGAGCATCAACGGCCCCGACTTCGTTCCCTACAACGACGCCATCTTCGTGAAGGAACCAGGGCTGGGCGGCTCGGTGTCGTGGCACCAGGACGGGGTCACCCACTGGGACAATCCCGACTGGGACATGGGCATTCACGGGTTCAACTTCCAGGTGCAGCTGTATGAGACCACCGCGGCCAATGCGCTGTGGGTGGTGCCCGGCACGCACACGGCCGGGCGCATCGACCTGCGCGCCAAGGTTGCCGACAACGGCGGCAGCACGATGCTGCCCGACGCCATCCCGCTGCTGTGCGAGCCCGGCGACGTGACGGTGGTGAACCGGCACATGGTCCACGGCTCCTATGCCAATACGTCCGCAGACCCGCGCATCTCGATCACGTTCGGCTTCCACCGCAGGAAGTCCGTGCTCGGTGTGACCGGCCAGCTGCGAGTGCACGAACGCGACGGCGTGGTCGTCTACGACGAGGAGCGGGTGTTCAAGAGGTCGTCGGTGATCGCCGTGGCCATCGACGCCCGGGCGCAGCATCGCCCCGGCGAGCGGCGCTACACGTACGCCCCCTTCGTCGGCCTCGAAGACGACTTCCGCTTCAGCGATGAGACGTTCGAGCGCGTCATCCGCGACTACAACCTCAACGACCTCGCCATCTGATGGGTTGCACCGACAAGAAGACTTGGTAATGCCGGTCTACAGAGACTTCCGAGGGCTGACTGTGACTGCGGCGTTGGAGCAGATAGCTGACCAGAAGGACCAGCCTGATGTCAGGCATCTGACCCTGTACGAGATCAGGCTGCTGCGCGCGGCTGCAGATCTGCTCCACAGGTACAGCGATCACACCCCGGTTCCCGTGGAGTAGCCGACCTGTCCTGAGTGTCGAGCTGACGCCCTTTAGCAAGTAGCGATGGCGTGGGATCTGCTTGGTCCACGCTCGCCGGACTCAGAAGGATTCGAGGCGAGTAACCCAGGCGTGGAAGCGGGGGCATCTGGCTCGGATGACTTCGAGGCCGATGGTGCTGGCCACCAGCGGTCCGTGCAGTCGCTTGTGGTAGCCGGGGATGAACGACTGGATGCGTTTGCTAGGCGCGGTGTCGCGATGATCGTTGATGTCTTCGGGTGTCGCGAATTGCTGCACGACTTGCACGAGCCCTTGTGCAGCCTCGTGCGGAAGGTCGGGAACGACTCCGAAGCCAGCTGGATCTGCGAATAGCAGTGCCTCGAATTCGTGTCGCTGAACGTATGCGAACTGGATCATGGAGTGGCTCTGCTGCGGGCGGTGCTGCGGGATCGCTGCATCGATTCGCGCCTCGAGATCCTCAACGGTCTCGTTGGGTTGCTTGCGCTTGAACTCGTAGAAGTCCACGAGCGACGTCACGGCATCGAAGTTCCAAGAGAGCTTCGCCATGGCGGGAGCGAGCCGCTCGACGCTGATGTTTCCGCCGCGGCTGTTGGGCTTCATAGCCACTGCGACGACGCCGTGCGCTCCGAGATGCGGCTGCAGCACCTGCTTGACGAACTCCTCCTCGGTGTCGCCTTCGACGACGATGGCGACCCGTTTCACGGACGGCCGCCGAGCAGGTTCATCTGCCAGAGTTCTCCCGTCGTGTAGTTCTCATCAAGCCATCGCTCGTAGTTGCCACGGCTCCGGCGGCGAGCCACCGTTCTCGAATCTTCCAGTTCCATCACAACGATCTCGTCGAGGTCGAAGCAATCGACGAGCTGAGGGGATTGCGTGGCCACGATGATCTGGCGATGGCTCGCCAACGATTGGATCATCGAGCCGATGAGAGTGACGGCGGCCGGATGCAGGCCGAGTTCTGGTTCGTCGATCAAGGCGACGCTGGGCAGCATCTCGGGCGGAAGGCTCAGCAATGTGACCAGGGCGAATAACCGCAGCGACCCATCAGACGTGAGATGTGCGCCGAAGGTCTTGTCTCCATCGGTGCCGCGCCACCTCAGCAGCACGCGCCCGTGCTCGTCTTCGATGACGAAGTGACCGAAGCTCGGCAAGACCCGGCGGATGTTGTCCTGCACCCATTCGAAGCGATCTGGACACTCACGTTGGAGACGGAAGAGGACGGCGGCGAGATTCCCGCCGTCTGAGCGCAGTCCTCGGCTGTCTGACACGTCCCAGCGTTGCTTCATGCTGGCGCTTGCCGACGTGTCGTGGAACTGGAAGGTGCTGCAGTCCTTGAGCAGGTGGTGGACGACGCGCGCCGTCTTCGTGTTGACCCCGGGAATCTGGTCGTGAGCGGCTTCCTTGATCTTGGCCTCGGTATGGCCGCTGCCGACCGACTGCCACGGTGCCTGACCTTCGAGGCCTGCACGGCTGGATCTCAGGCGTTCCTCAGTGAACACGAACCGATCAGGAGCGCCATATGACAGCGCAAAGGAATACTCGTTGATGCCGTTCGGGGTCCACAGGCGGATGTCGGCTTCCATGCGCGGCGTCGCCTTGTTGCCCATGAACAATTGGTCGTCGGCCCCACCGTGTCGGGCGACGAACTCTTCGAGCTTCTGCGACCGGAGCATCCAGCTCAGCATCTCGAAGAAGCGGACGACATTGGACTTGCCGGACCCGTTCGCCCCGATGAGCACCGTTGCTCCGCCGAGGTTGGAGAACTCCACGTTGGCGAGCGACCGAAATCCTCGGACAGAGACCGACTCCAAGCGCATTCGCTGGGCAGCCGGGTCAGCATCGAACGGTTCCTGCTGTCGCTGGTGCGGTTCGCTCTCCATGAGGCAGGCGTCCTTGTGCGTCAGAGTTGCCCAAGGCCCATCGAGCACTGCGGCGGACACGCCCGGGCGCGATGCGATCCTACGAGCGAGAAGGCGCTCGCAGCAGCCGATCGGCTAGCACGAGTGGGATCAGTGGTCGAGGTCTGCGATGGGGCGCAGGCCGCCGAGCCAGCGACGCATCGCTGGATCGCGGACATCGAGCATGCCTCGGTCTGGCGTGGTGACCGCTCCGGCTTGCAGCAGACGGCGGCGGTAGGTGTTGATGTACGACGGGCTCTTGCCGAGAGCAGATGCCAGCGCCGCGACCTCTATAGGTCCGTCGTTGGCGGCAATATGGCGCAGGACGTCGCGGTCTGTGGGCGAGAGCGCTGACCACAGTGGCATGAGCAACATGTCGGTGAGGGCTTGGTCGGCTTCGTAGACACCTTCCTGCATGTCGTCTATGGCGAGGTGCTTGGCGCCGTCGGCGCATGACTCCCACCCGTGGTCGCCCACGAGCTGCACCATGAACGGATAGCCCCCCGACGACCGCGTTGCCAGATCGAGGGCCGATTCGTCGATCGAGCCTCCGGCTCGGCCGATGGGCACCTGCAATGCCGTACGAGTTGCGTCATGGCTGAGCAGGCCGATCTCGCCTCGTGCACAGCGATGGAAGAACGTCATGCCCATGTCGGCGAGAATGGTGTCGGTGACCTCCGGCAGGGCGGCCATCACGAGCGCTATGGGGCGCTGCTCTCTGCGGGTCACATGCTGGATCGCGGCGGCCAGCTCCCGGGCGCCGTCCACCTCCGCGGCATGGAACTCGTCGAGAGTGATGAGCAAGCCGGCACCGGCAGCAGATTGAGTCAGCGTTTCCGTGATGCCGGTGAGCAGGCGCCGAAGGCTGAGCTCTACGAGCGGCGGCCGAGGGTTCGCGGGGTCCTTGGCCCACGACACGCCGAGCCCGAGCGCCTGCGCCGAGGCAAGCCGCGTCTTCGGGTCGCGTTGCAGGTCTTCGGCCAGCGCGCCCAACTCATGACGCAGTTGCGAACTGAATTCGGGCGCCGATGCGGTTGCGCTGACGCTCAGCCAGCCTTGACTGCGGGCAGCGGCTTCGATGGCGTCGAGGAGCGCCGTCTTGCCCGTGCCCCGTCTGCCGGTGAGCAACAGCGTGTAGTCGGGGTGGCGGGGACCATGGCGAAGGGCGGCGAGCACCCGTTCGATGACATCGTCACGCCCGACCATCAGCGGCGGCGCCGCGCCGAAAGTAGGTGTGAAGGGGTTCTGCTCCGGCATCGTCACCTCTACCGACGGTCAAGGAGATTCGCACGCTGCTGTGGCGAGGCTTCGAGCACGCCAAAGCGGTGCCGCTGCCCATCGATGAAGCTGGCACGAGCCCGCGCGGGCTGCCTCACGCAGCCGCCGAGGCAGCGGTGTGGGGCGGTGCACGCACACGCGAGCGCCGGTCGGCGGGATCTCGGCCGCTCGCGCAGCGGACCTCATCGAGCCGTTCAGCCACCAGCGCGAGCTTGCGCGAAAATCAATTGACGGCGCCGATGACAGCGGCGATGCTTGCCCGAGACGACTACGGAGGTAGACGATCATGGAGGCACAGGCCGTGCGCTGTCCGAAACCGGCAGTCAGGAATTCGAATGATCCGCGCTGCCTCGTTGAATGGACCGGCTCATGCTGAAATCCAGCACCGAACCGTCGGATGCCAACGGTATCGAAGAGCTTGAGAGCGAGCGAGCGGACGGCGAGGCGGTGTTGCCGAGCTATGAGTTACTGACGTACCCTGCCGACTACGTCCTCGAAGTACTTGTCAAGAAGTTTCGTGACGACGACATCCGGATACCGAAGTTCCAGCGGGGCTTCGTCTGGAGTAGGAATCAAGCCAGCCGGTTGATCGACTCATTTCTCAAGGGTCTGCCGGTACCGTCCATTTTTCTTTTTTCCGAAACCGGTACAGAAAAGCTGCTTGTCGTTGACGGTCAGCAACGTCTCCGGTCTATAGTCTACTTCTTCGAAGGGTACTTCGGCGAAGAGAAGCATGGTCGACGCGTAACGTTTCGCCTCACTGGCTTAGAAGAAGGCAGCCCATACGAAGGCAAGAGCTATGAAGACATACGCGATCAATATCCGAGCGAGTATGCGAAACTCAACAATTCCGTATTGCGCTCATTCGTCATGCGTCAGCTGTCGCCCAACGATGACACCAGCATATACCATGTCTTTGAGCGCCTGAATACGGGTGGGACTCAGCTCTATCCTCAAGAAATACGCAACTGCGTCCACCATGGCGCATTCAACGAACTGCTCCACTCACTCAACGCCTATCCAGCGTGGCGCGAAGTCTACGGCCGGCCTTCATCTGATCCTCGCCAACGGGATGTTGAACTCATCTTGCGGTTCTTTGCCTTGTCTGAGGCGAGCGAGTCCTATGCGAAGCCCATGAAGCACTTTCTGAATCAGTTTATGCGCGAATCCGCCACGTTCGACAAGAAGAAGCTGGCTGCCTTGCGGACCCGCTTCCAAAACACTACTGACGCGGTACTTGAGACACTGGGCGAAAAGCCGTTTCACATTCGAGCGGGACTCAATGCGGCGGTATTCGACAGCGTCTATGTCGCATTTGCGCAAGATTCAGATTCACGCATTGATGATGGCAAGCAGCGATTCGAAAAACTGATACACGACGACGAGTACCTACAGTGTGTCACCAGCGGTACGACGGATGTCGCCACGGTTGCACAGCGGCTGCGAATTGCATCGACAGTGCTTGGTGCTGTGGCATGATCGACGAAACCCGCTCCTACTTGACAGAGATCGAAGAGTTCATGCAGCAGTCTCCTGATGCAGGTGTGATCCAGTCGTACTTGGTGGAGCATGCGCTCGTCAAGATCTACTCTGCCTTTGAATCGGAAGTTCGAGACGCCTTGGCCGAACGTTGCGCTTCAAGCGGAGACCTCGCCTGCGACCAATATGTTGCAAATGTGGTCAAGAGAACCGTGAGATCCATAAGGATCAACGAATTGACGGGGATTCTTGGAGGGTTTGGCGAAGAATACAAGATGTCGTATTCGTCGAAAATTGGTCAATACCCAGATGCACAGATCGCCTACGACAGCATTGTCGCGAACAGAAACGCCGTTGCACATGGAGGTTCGCGTCCAGCAACATGGAACGACGTTTACGCGTGGTGGGACGATGCTTTGCCGATCGTTACGGAGTTTCGTACCGCACTGTTCGTGTAAGTGCGATTCTGTGCATGAGCGAGCCGTTCAGGGTGGGGACTGGGGGGCGTAGAGTTCGGTGACCACTTCGAGGGCTTGGGTGACCAGTGGCAGGGGTTCGCCGGAGCGGGTGAGCAGCAGCAGGGGGACCGAAGCGGCGGCGTCGCTGATCGGCAGGTAGTGCAGGCCTGGAGGCTGGAACGTCTGCACGCTGGCGGGCACGATGGCGACGCCTTCGCCTGCGGCCACGAATCCGAGGATGGTGGTGTACTCGGTGGCTTCGATCACGGGGTCGTAGGCGACGCCTTGGGCGCTGAGCATCCCGGCCAGCACGGCGTGGAGGCTGGGTGACACTCCCCGGTCGAAGCCGATGATCGGCTCGCCGGCCACGTCGCTCAGCGCGGCAGCCCGCTGCTGGGCCAGCCGGTGTGCGCCGCTGGCTGCCAGGAGCAATCGCTCGTGCATCACGAGGGTCGCCTCCACCCCGTCGGCGTCGGCGGCGGCACGGCCGATGCCCAGGTCGATGCGCCCGGCCCGCAGTGCTTTCACCTGCTCGTCGGAGCTCAGCGTGTGCAGCTCGAAGTCGACCCGGGGTCGCCGCCGCCGGTATTCGGCCAGCACGCGCGGCATGACCTCGTAGGCGGCCGAGTCGACGAAGCCGACCCGCAGCGTGCCGGTGTGGCCTTCGCGGCGCTGCGACATGAGGCGCTCCACGCCGTCCGCGGCCGCCAGCAGTCGAAGCGCTTGGGGATAGAGGAACCGCCCGGCCTCGGTCAACGACACGCGGCGGGTGCTGCGGTCGAACAGCGGTGCATCGAGTTCGCGCTCCAGCAGGCGGATCTGCTGGCTCAGCGGCGGCTGGGACATATGCAGGCGCTGCGCGGCTCGGCCGAAGTGCAGTTCTTCGGCAACGACCGTGAAATAGCGCAGGCGTTGCAGGTTCACTGTGTCAACCCGTTCACTGTGTCAACCCGGAGCGCGTCCAGTCGATCTGCTCAGCTCGACGGATCGCCGTTGCATGCCGTCCTCGGCGTCTTGGATATGGGATACCTCTGAATTTATCGTAAATTGATACTTTGACTCACTGAGCAGTCTGTTTAGCCTCGTGCGGTGATGGCAGGACGTGCGAGCGGGCTGCGAAAGCGTCCGCCCAAATACTCGGCGGCGGCGCTGGCCTGGAAGGGCCTCCGGGGGCAATCGTGGCCTCGGGTCTGGCGCGACTGCGACCTGAAGAACTCGTACGACGCCGTGGTGATCGGCGGCGGCGTGCACGGCCTGGCCACCGCCTACTACCTGGCCCGCAATCACGGCATGACCGACGTGGCCGTGGTGGACAAGGCCTACCTGGGCAGCGGCGGCTCGGGGCGCAACACCGCCATCGTGCGCTCCAACTACCTCACCCCTGAGGGTGTGGCCTTCTACGACCGGTCAGTTCACCTCTATGAGCAGATGGCAGTGGAGCTGAACATCAACGTGATGTTCAGCCAGCGGGGCCACCTGACGCTGGCCCACTCCGACGCCTCCCTGCGCACGATGCACTGGCGTGCCGAGGTCAACAAGCTCGGCGGCGTCAACTCCAGCGTGATCGGCCCCGACGAGATCAAGAAGGAGTGCCCGAGCCTCGACACCTCCGACCACCCCCGCTACCCGATCCAGGGCGCCCTGTATCACCCGCCCGGCGGCGTCGTCCGCCACGATGCGGTGGTGTGGGGCTACGCCCGGGCGGCAGACCACATGGGCGTCGAGATGCACCAGAAGACCGAGGTCACCGACATTCTGTGCGAGGGCGGCGACGGTCCCGACGGCAAGGGCGCCGGGGGCCGGGTGACCGGGGTTCGCACGAACCGGGGCGACATCTCCACGCCGATCGTGATCAACTGCACCGCCGGGTGGGCATCGCTCATCTCGGCCATGGCCGGCGTGCGGCTGCCCATCACCACCCATCCGCTGCAGGCCGCCGTCACCGAGCCGGTGAAGATGTTCCTGCCGACGGTGGTGGTGTCGGGTTCGCTCCACGTGTACGTGAGCCAGACCGACCGGGGCGAGCTGGTCTTCGGCGCTTCGGTCGACCCCTACGCCAACTACTCGGTGCGCGGCTCGCTGGAGTTCACCGAAGGTCTTGCCGGTCACGTGCTCGAGTTGATGCCCGGCATTTCGCGCATGCGGGTGCTGCGCCAGTGGGCCGGGCTGTGCGACATGACCCCCGACTACTCGCCGGTGATGGGCTTCACACCCGTCGACGGCTTCCTGGTGGATGTGGGCTGGGGCACCTACGGATTCAAGGCTGCACCGGTCTCCGGCGAGCAGATGGCCGAGGCCGCCGCTACCGGCCGCACGCCCAAGCTGATCGAGGCCTTCGCCCTCAGCCGTTTCGAGGGCGGCGCACTCGTGGGCGAAAAGGGCGCAGCGTCGGTGGGCCACTGATGTCTCGCTTCGTGCTTCCCCCGAGTGCCATGAGGCCTACCGGCGCCAACGCGACAGTGGTGGGCCATTGATGCTGCTTGTCACGTGCCCCAACTGCGGCCCACGCAACTCGACCGACCTGCGCTACGGCGGCGAGTCGCACGCCCGTCCCGACCCCAATACGGCATCACGATCGGAATGGCGGGCCTACCTGTACCTGCGCGACAACCCGGCGGGCTGGCTGCGCGAGAACTGGTACTGCGCGTCGGGCTGCCGTCGATGGTTCTCGATCGAGCGCAACACCGCCACCAACGAATTCCGCGATCCGCCCCTGCCCGGCGACAAAAGAGGCGGTGCCGCGTGACTATGAGCCGGCAGGGCGTTCAGCCCACCGAGGTGATCGACCGGGCCGTCAAGCTCCGCTTCCGCTGGAACGGCAAGCGCTTCAGCGGCTTCGAGGGCGACACGATCGCCTCTGCCTTGGCCGCCGCGGGGGAGCAGATCTTCTCCCGCTCGATGAAGTACCACCGCCCCCGGGGGATCCTCACCGCCGATTACTGGGACCCCAACCTGATGGTCCAGGTGGGCGACGATCCCAACGTGCGCGCCGGCCACCGCCTGCTGGAATCCGGCATGGACGTCCGCTCGCAGAACGTGTGGCCGTCGCTGAACCGCGACATCAAGGCGGCGAACCGCTACCTCGGACGCTTCCTGACGGCCGGCTTCTACTACAAGACCTTCATGCGGCCGCAGTGGCTGTGGCCCACCTACGAGCGGGTGCTCGCCACGTTCGCCCCGGGCGGCAAGGTCGACCTCGACACGCCGCACGCCTACCACGACAAGCGCTACACGCACCCCGACGTGGTGGTGGCCGGAGCAGGCCCGGCTGGCATCGAGGCCGCACTGGCGGCAAGCAATGCCGGTGCCAGCGTGCTGCTCGTCTCCCATGAGCACCAGGTCGGCGGGCATCTGCGTTATTCGAGCGATGCCGCCGATCAAGCCGCCCTAGCAGAACTGCGCTCCACCCTGGGCGCTTCCGACATCGAAGTGCTGACCGACTCGACCGTGACGGGTCGATATGAGGACAACTGGCTCGGCATCGTGCAGCGCAACCACCCGATCGCCGTCGAGCGCCTCATCAAGGCCCGCGCCAAGACGCTGGTGGTGGCGCCGGGCCTGATCGAGCGACCGTACGTGTTCGAGGGCAACGACCGGCCCGGGGTCATCACCCCGGGAGCGGCTCGACGCCTGATCAACCTGTGGGGCGTCAAGCCGGGTGAGCGAGCGGTGGTGTTCGGCGCCAACGCAGAGGCTGACGCAGTCGTCGGCGACCTCGAACGGGTCGGCACCGAGATCGCCGCCGTCATCGACGGCCGCACCGCCGCCCGGATCAGCTCGACCGCGGGTTCGTCCCGGGCCGTCGAGGCCGTCATGGTGGACGGAGCCCAGGGCCCTCAACGCATCGAAGCAGATGTGCTGGTGGTGGCCGCAGGCTGGACTGCCCCCACCTCGCTGCTCAACATGGCAGGCGACCGTCCCGTCTATGACCCCGCCGCAGCCAGGTTCTTCCCGTCCGACCCTCCCAGCAACGTGCTGGCGACGGGCGGGCTTGCCGGCGACGGCGATCTCGATGGGCTGCGCCGCCATGGCGCCGCCACGGGCCGCCTCGCCGCTGCCCGGGCAGCAGCCGTGCGCCATCGCCTGCAGGCCAGCACGGCACGGGCGCTGCCGGTCGACGGCGACGAGCCCGCTTGGGCACCCGACGAGCGGGCACCGCTCGGCCGCGACCCCCATCCCGAGCTCTACCGCGCCGACACCCACGGCATGGTGGACATGTCCGAGGACATCAGCTCCAAGGACTTGGTGGCCGCGGCGCACGAGGGCTACGACTCGGTGGAGCTGGCCAAGCGCTACACCACGGCCACGATGGGACCCTCGCAGGGCAAGCTGGAAACGGTCAACACCGTCGCAGCCATTGCCGAGGCGCGCGGCGAGACGATCAGCCAGGTCGGCACCACCGTGTGGCGGCCCCCCTACGCACCGCTCACGCTCGGTGCGCTCGCCGGGCGGATGTTCGAGCCGGTGCGGGTGTCGTCGATCCACCCCTGGCACGAGGCCAACAACGTCTCCATCATCCAGGCCGGCCAGTGGCTGCGCCCCGACCACTACGGCGACCCGGCAGCCGAAGTGCGCAATGTCCGCCGCAACGTCGGGCTCATCGACGTCACCCCGCTGGGCAAGCTCGACCTGCGCGGCCCCGACGTGCCCAAGCTCCTGAGCCTGCTCTATGTCAACAAGTGGATGAAGCTGGGCGTGGGCCGGGTGCGCTACGGGATGATGTGCGCCGAGGACGGCGTGGTGCTCGACGACGGCGTCACCGGTCGCCTCGGCGAGGACCATTACATGATGTCCACCACCAGCTCGGGTGCCGGCGGCGTCTGGGAATGGGTGGAGAACTGGCTCCAGACCGAACGCCCGGACTGGCAGGTGCACGTCACCCCTGTCACCACCGCCTACGCCAGCATCAACGTGGCCGGGCCCAAGTCTCGCGAGCTCATGAGCAGGGTCTGCGAGGGCGTCGACCTCGACGCTGAGGCATTCCCGTACATGACCGTCCGAGAAGCCACGGTGGCCGGCGTGGCGGGCTGCTTCATGTGGCGGATCGGCTTCACCGGTGAGCTGTCGTTCGAGCTGCACGTGCCTGCAGGTCACGGCCTGCATGTCTGGGAAGCCCTCATGGATTCCGGCTGCGATCTCGGCGTGGCGTCGTTCGGCTTGGAGGCCCAGCGCATCATGCGTCTCGAGAAGGGGCACTTCATCGTGGGCCAGGACACCGACGGGCTGACGCTGGGACCCAGCACCGGCATGGGGTCGCTGATCAAGCTCGACAAGGACGATTTCGCCGGCAAGCCCGAACTGGCCTGGGCGGCCGACCGGTCGCTCCCGATGGTCGTGGCCATCCAGCCCGACGATCCCGACGTGGTACCCGAAGAGGCCGCGCAGATCGTGCGGGGCGATACCAATGAGATCCTGGGCCGGATCACCTCCTCGCGCTACTCGCCGACGCTGAACCGGTCGATCTGTCTCGGTCAGGTCGAGCCCGACCTGGCCGCCGGCGGCACGAAGGTGACGGTGCTGCTCGAGTCAGGCGAGCGCATCGGCGCGACGGTGATCGACCATCACGCCCATTTCGATCCCGCTGGGGAGCGTCTCCGTGGCTGATGCACCCGCCTTCGAGAGTCCGGTCGTACGGAACTATCCGGCCTCGCGAGCCGGTGATCTGACGCTGTCTGACGAGAGCGCTGTCACCAAGTGGCTCGTACGCGCCGGTGCCGAAGGACCGACGGCCGATCTGCTCGACGCTCGCTTCGGAACCTCGCGGCTGACACCCGGCGGTGCGCTCGTGTTGGGTTCCCGTCCTGGCGAGTGGATCGTCGTGGGCGCCGCTTCTGAGGTGGCCGCGGCAGTCGCCGGCCTCGACAGGCTCGAAGAGCAGGAGTTCTGCTCCGCGCTGGACTGGACCCATGGTCGGGCGATGTTCCGGGTGACCGGCGCCAGCGCTCCGCGCATGCTCGAGAAGGTGTGCGGCATCGACTGGAGCGACCATATGACGCCCGACGGTGCCGTGGTCTCGGCCCCAGTGGCCCTGGTCACGTGCGACATCGCCCGCAATGACCGTGACAGGGTCCGCTCCTACCTGATCTTCTGCGACCGATCCTTCGGCCAGTACCTCTTCGGCGCGCTGATCGACGCTGGCAACGAATTCGGCCTGTCGGTCGCCGCAGCGACGCACTCGCATTCCGCGGATTGACATACTCCAGTCTCGGGGGACGGGGCCCCGGGCGCCGTAAATCAGTTGCATTGGCAGCACAGGTCGCGGTTACGCTCGACTCATGAACGAAGAGTCATTGCCGGAAGGAATGCCATCCGTCGGCGAGATGCTCGACGAGACATTTGCGGTGCATCGAAAGTCGCTGCAGCGCATCGAGGAGTCGCAGGTCGAGACGAACCAGCGGCTCGGCCGTTTGGAAGAGTCGCAGACCGAGACGAATGAGCGGCTCGGGCGGCTCGAGGAGTCGCAGGTCGAGACGAACCAGCGGCTGGAGCGGTTGGAAGAGTCGCAGCGTGGAACGAGCGAAGCGCTCAGCGGCCATCGCGAACTCTTGGAGGGAATCGCCAGCAAGCTGGACCAGCTCACCGCCTGAACCGGCTCAGGACTGGCAGCAGGCGCTGGTGCCATCACGATGGAGGCGATTCGGGTCGCGGCCCAAGACCATCGCCGCGACTGCGATGAGCACTCATCCCGCGCTGATCGAGCGCTGCCATTCCTCGGTTGTGCGGGGTGTCAGTCGTTGTCGGTGATGGTGCCGACTCCTTGGCGGTCGGTGACTGCTGCTTGGACCTGGGAGTACAGAACGACCAGGAACGTCTCGTCGCCTTCGGGCCGGCTGTCGTCGACCGTTGCCACGGTGATGGTCTTGGAGGTCTCGCCGGGCTTGAAGGTCAGCATGCCGTAGACCCGTTCGAAGTCCCCGTAGGTCGCCGACGCCTCAGCCCCGTACGCGGCGGGCCGCGCGTAGTAGTTCACCCACACATAACGGCGGGTGGACGGGCTGAGCGTCACGGTGAACGTCAGGGTTCCGCCCTCGGCCGCTGTTGCGTCGCTGATCGACAGCGACGGCTTCGCGTTCGGCGGCGGGTCGTCGTCATCAGCCACCGCCACCGTGGCTGTGCCCGCCGACTGGGACACGGTGTAGCCGCTGCCGGCGCCGACCGTGACTGTCACCGACCCGTCAGCCTCGTCCGCGCTGTCGTCGGTCGTGGCGACGGTGAGCGTGACGCTGCCCGACGTGGGCACCGTGACCGTCCGAGAGCCCGGCGACACACCGAAATCGCCCGACTGCGAAACGGTCACCTCCACTGTCAAAGCCGCTGCCGGCGCAGGATCAGCGGTGACCGTGAACGCCGCACTGCCGCCCTCGGTGACCCCGGCCCCGGCGGTGATGCTCACCTCGGGATCAGC
>JAJDTF010000103.1 GCA_022827265.1 Acidimicrobiia bacterium
CGTCTCGTGGATGGACAGGTCGAGGTGCGCCCCCCGGCCCGTCGAGCGTGCCGACAATGCCGCTGCAACACCCGAGGTGGCCGCCACGAAGCCCGCGTAGTTGTACGCCTGGCGGCCCCACACGTTGAGCGGGCGGTCGGCCAGGCCCGTCAACGCCATCACCCCGCCCATCGCAGCGGCCACCAGGTCCGAGCCGAGCCACTGCGCCCGCGGGCCGGTGCGCCCGAAGGGCGTGATCGACACCTGCACCAATGCCGGGTTGTCGGCGCTGATGTCGGGGTAGTCGATGCCCGCGTCGGCCAGCCGGCCCGGGCGCTCGGTCTCGACGATCAGGTCGGCCGCCACGGCCAGCCGGCGGTAGGCGTCTTGACCCTCAGCGGTGCCCAGGTCCACGCGGCAGCGGCGCTTGCCGCCGTCGTACCACCAGTCGGCGACCCCGCCGAGCGCTGCCGCAGCCGCGTCCGCAAGCGGCAGGCCCGGCGCTGCGGTGCCCACCCTCACCACGTCGGCGCCGAGCTCGGTCAGCAGCTTCGTCGCGAAGCGACCGGCGTCGCCGGTCAAGTCCACAACACGCAGTCCCGACAGCGCACCATGGACTGTCGAGGAGTCACGACTGTGAGGGTTGGCGGGCTGGTTCATGACGGCCCGAAACTAGCCCCGACGTGCACGACCGCCCATGTTGACGGCGAAAGGGTCACCGGCGGCGCATCGCAGCGAGGTGCAAACAGCCGCGGTTCCGGCTCAGGCGCTCAGCCCGGGGTGGTGCAGAGCCCGGCGAGACTGCCGATCGCCGTATCACGCCGAGGCTGGCGAACCTCGTGCTCGTCGTAGCCGTTGGTGGTGTAGCCAAGCGACAGGCCGGTGGCCGGGTCGCCCCAGGCGAGCTGCCCGCCGGCGCCGTTGTGGCCGAACGCCATCGGCGACACGGTGCGCCCCAGCCCGCGCATGTTCGACAAGCCGTCATCGCCCGCCAGGAACAGCCCGATCGAGCGATTGGCGGGCATGCCCATCGGGTCGGGCATCGTGTTGCGCACCTCGCCGGTGCCCGTGGCCAGCATCTCGGGGTCCCACAGCTCGTCGGGGTTGTGGAGCAGGCCCTGGTAGAAGAGCGCCAGGTCAACCGCGGTGCCGAACCCGCCGCCGCCGGGCACGCCCACCTCGCGCACGGACGGCTCATTGAACCGCAGGATCGCCTCGTTGGTGACCTCTGTCATGGGCAGTTCCCGCACGCCGAATGTGGCCTCGAGCTCGTCGGGCGTGGCCGGCTCACCCACGAGGATCAGCTCCGCGATGCCGTCCTGATCCTCGGGCGCCAGGCCCAGCAGCCGGGGCAGTCCCAGCGGGCCGGTGACACGGTCGTGCACCTCGTCGCGGAAGTCATTGCCGGTGACCGCGTTGATGATCTCCGCCAGCACCCAGTGCGCCGAGGTCGGGTGGTACTCGTAACGGGTGCCGGGCTCCCAGTTGAGCCGCCAGTTCGCCATGGCGACCAGCCGCGACTCCGACGTGTCCCACTCCGGCGGCTTCAGCGGGGCGTGCGGGAAGCCCGACGTGTGCAGCATCACCTGCTCGACGGTGATCTGGTCCTTGCCGTTCTCGCCGAAGGCTGGCACGTAGCTGGCTGCTGTGGCGTCGAGCTCCACCACCCCTTCGCTGATGAGCTGCCACATCGTCGAGGCCACGAACGGCTTGGTGGCCGAGAAGATGCAATAGCGGGTCTCGTCGGTGGCGTCGCCGTAGGTGGCCTGGGCAACAATCTCGCCTTCGAATCCGACCGCCACCTGGCAGCTCGGCAGGAGCCCCGATTCGACCTCGCGCTTGCAGCGGTCGAGCAGCACGTCGATGCGGGATGGTTGGACTGTGGACGGGGCGTCAGTTGTTGTGCTCACGGCCTTGGCCTAGCACCCGCGGCTACCGTCTCGCTCCACAAGAGCGGCAAGACTAGGGGGACGCAATGAGCGACGACACACCGGCCAACGGCAAGATCGAATTCGGGTTGGCCATCCGCCGCAGCGACGACATCGCCGGCCAAGCCCGGGAGATCGAAGCGCTCGGCTACGACTACGCCACCACCGGCGAGCACGTTTTCTTCCACGTGCCCACCTCGAACGGCTTCATCTCGCTGGCAGTGGCCGCCGGCGCCACCACGACGCTCAAGCTGATGACGTCCATCACGCTGATCCCGCTCTACCCGGCTGCGCTGTGCGCCAAGCTGAGCGCGGCGCTCGATGTGGCCTCGGGCGGCCGCTTCCACCTCGGCGTCGGCGTGGGCGGCGAGATGCCATCGGAGTTCGAGGCGTGCGGCGTGCCCGTGCGCGAGCGTGGCGCCCGCACCAACGAGGCGCTCGAGATCATGCAGCGGCTGTGGACCGAGGACAACGTCACCTTCGAGGGCCGCTTCAACGCCCTGAACGACGTCACGCTCGCACCGCGGCCGGCGTCTCCCCCGCCCGTGTGGGTCTCGGGGCGGCAGGACGCCGCCTGGCGGCGCGCGGCCCGCTACGGCGACGGCTGGCTGCCGTACATGTACACGCCCGAGCGGCTCGCGCAGTCGATTGAGGCAATCGCCGGCTACCGGGAAGACGAAGGCAACCCGACTCCGGTGGAGCCCGGCCTGTTCGTGTTCTTCTGCTGTCACGAAGACAACGACACAGCCGTCCAGTACGCCGCCGAGCGGCTGTCCAAGCAGTACGCGCAGGATTTCTCCCAGCTCGTTCACAAGTTCGCCATCGCGGGCGATCCCGATCGCTGCGAAGCGCGGCTGCGCGAGTACATCGACGCCGGTGCCCGCACCGTGGTGCTCAGCGCCGCCTCGCCGATGAGCTATATCGAAGAAAGCGAACGGTTCTGGGCAGCGGAGGTGCTTCCACGCTTCCGCGAGGGCTAGGCCTCGTCGCCGGAAGGGACCCGATGTCGACAAAGCGATTCTTCGAGACGACGCTGTCAGCGGAGCGCATCGACGAGCTGCGCGCTTCGGGAGCGTGGCCGGGCTGGCTGCTCGACGAGCGGATCGACAAGTGGACCGCCGAGCGGGCCGGCGAGCCGGTCATCACTGATCGCTTCGGCACCATGACCTGGGGCGAGCTCGGCGACGACGTGGACGCTGTCAGCAAGGGCCTGCTGGAGATCGGCGTCCGCCCCGGCACGGTCGTCCAGCTCCAGCTGCCGAATTGGCGCCATTTCGTGGTGACAGCGGTGGCGTGCGACCGCATCGGGGCAGTGGTGAACCCGGTGGCTCCGATCTTCCGGCACAACGAGCTCACGGTGATGAGCGAACTCGGCCGGCCGATGGTGGTGGTGACCGCCGACAGCTACCGGGGCTTCAAGCTCGCCGAGATGCACGCGGAGCTGCGCGAGCAATGCGAATGGGTGACCGAGCTGGTCGTAGTGCCCGCGCCCGAGACCCTGCGGTCAGACGCCGGCGGCGACGAGTCGTGGCTGCCGGAGGGCGCGATCACCTGGGAGGACCTGGTCGAGGAAGGCCGGTTCTCGTCGTACGACCGTGCCGCGGTCGATCTGTGCCGGCCGGGGCCCAACGACGTGTGCGAGATGATGTTCACCTCGGGAACCACTGGCGTGCCCAAGGGTGTCATGCACACCCACAACATCCTGGCGGTGGCTGTCGATGCCTTCCTCGACACAGTGTGCGAGGGGCTCGAGCCGCACCCAGGCGCCGGCGCGCCGCAGGCGTATGTCACCCACATGGCCTCCACCCTGGGCCACCAGACTGGCTACCTGTACGGGATGCGGCTGCCGCTCTACACGGGCGGCCATGTGGTCATGCAGGACGTGTGGGACCCCACCGAGTTCGTGGAGCTCATCGGCAAGCACCGGATCCAGCTGTCGATGGGTGCCACGCCGTTCCTGGCCGATGTGCTCAACGTGGATGATCTGGCCGACTACGACCTCTCCACGTGGCAGCGATTCCTGTGTGCAGGTGCGGCGATCCCTCGCCCGGTGCTCGAACGGGCGCTCGAGTTGTTGCCCGATTGCGTGGTGATGCCGGGCTGGGGCATGACCGAGACCGGCCTGCTGACCGTGGGCCGGCCCAGCGATCCGCTCGAGCGCCGGCTGACCGACGGCCGGGCCGTCGACGACAACGAAGTTCGTGTGATCGACGAATCCGGCCAAGCCGTGACCGAGGCCGAGGGCGACCTGCAGTGCCGCGGCAGCGCGCTGTTCGCCGGCTACATGGCCGGGCGGGAGTTCACCGAGCAGTTCTGGACAGACGGCTGGTTCGACACCGGCGACCGTGCGGTCATGAACAGCGATGGCTACATCAGCATCGCCGGTCGCACCAAGGACCTCGTCATCCGCGGCGGCGAGAACGTCCCAGTCAAAGAAGTCGAAGATGTCCTGCTGCGGCATCCCAAGGTCGCCGTGGCGGCGATTGTCGCGAAGCCTCATGAACGACTCGGCGAGATCGGCTGCGCCTTCGTGCAGCCCGCCGGCGATCCGCCGACGCTGGCTGAGCTCACCGAGTTTCTCGACGCCCAGAACGTGACCCGCCAGTTCTGGCCCGAAGAACTGGTCATCACCGACGAGTTCCCGATGACGCCGAGCGGCAAGATCCAGAAGTACCGGCTCCGCGAACGCTTCGACTAGCGGCGTCGCTGCGTCTGATGGTTCCGACGCTCAAGAGCGTCGCCGTATCTGATGGTTCCGACGCCTAACGGCGTCGGAACAGCAACAGGAACTCCATGATTCCGTGGTCTTCGGCGGACAGGACGATGGGCACCTGCGGCACCGTCACATCGAAGTCGGCGAAGGTGATCTCGACCGAGCCGACGACGGCGATGAGGCTGCCGACAAGCTGGGCCTCGATGTCGATGGTCACAGGCTGGGTGATGCCGTTCACCGTCAGGTCGCCCGATGCCATGAGGCTGATGGGTTCGCCGAGTTCCACCGCGCCCTCGATGCGCAACTCCTCGGTGAGCGCGAACGTGGCCGTGGGGTGCTGAGAGGTTCCCAGCGCTCGCTGGACCGCGCCGTCGCGGCGGCTGTCGTCGGTGCGCAGCGTGGTCAGGTCGACCTGAATCTCCACGGAGGCCACAGCCTCGTCGGCGATCACCAACGTGCCGCTGACATCGCCGGTGCGGCCTACGGCGGTGAACGCGCCGATGCTCGCCAGCTCCTCGTCGACGCGGAAGCCAGCGAACGAGCCGGTGGCGTCTTCCAGGGTGAATTCCCCGGTCTCCGCGTCCACGGCCCACGTGCCGTCCAGCTCCGCTGTCGAGGTCACCGCAGTGGCGGGTGCCGCGGCCTCGTCGGTGTCGCCGTCGCCTGCTCCCGATTCGGCAGCGCTGTCGGCGCCGGCTGCGTCGGCGGCACCATCGTCGCCGCCCGCATCGCTTGTCTCGCTGCTGTCCCTGACATCGAGTGCAGCGTCGTCGTCCCGCCGGGCCTCGCCGCCGGCGTCCGGCGCGGCCGGTCCCGCACCGGCCTCTGCTTGCGCCTGTTCGGCGACTTCGACCGCTTCGGCCAGGCTGACCTCTTCGGGGGCATCGCCGAGCACACGCCAGACGCCGACAGCCGCTGCGGCAGCGACGATCGCGAGCAGCACGACCACCGTCACAACCGTCCGGCGCCGGGGGCTCATGGCGGCTCACGGTAGCTTGGGGCCGCCCATGAAACTGCGCGACCTGAGAACCGGACTGACCTTCGACGACGTGCTGATCGTGCCGCAGCGTTCGTCGATCCGCAGCCGCAGCGACGTGTCGGTGCGCACCCGCCTGTCCCGCAACATCCCGCTGGATCTGCCGGTGATTGCGGCCAACATGGACACGGTCTGCGAGCACGAGATGGCGATTGCCATGGGCCGTCTCGGCGGTGCGGGCATCGTCCACCGGTTCATGCCCATCGACGCGCAAGCAGCCCAGATCGCCGCGATCAAGAACGCCGACGACGGCTCGCTGGTCGCCGGCGCCGCCGTGGGCACCGACCACGACATGGGAGACCGGGCCAAGGCACTGGTAGCGGCCGGAGCCGATGTGCTGGTGCTCGACATCGCGCACGGTCACGCCGAACATGCCATCGACGGGGTGCGCCGGCTGAAGGACAACTTCGCCGACACCGACGTCATCGCCGGCAACGTGGCGACCATCGATGGTGCGATCGACATGGCCGATGCCGGCGCCGACGCCATCAAGGTGGGCGTCGGACCGGGCGGCGTCTGCACCACGAGGCTGGTGGCCGGAGTCGGCGTGCCGCAATTGTCTGCGACCGACAGCGTGGTCAACGGGCTCGCCGATGCCGGGTTCGACGTGCCGGTCATCGCCGACGGCGGCATCAGGACATCGGGCGACATCGCCAAGGCGCTGGCCGTCGGTGCCGAGACCGTGATGATCGGCAGCATGCTCGCCGGGACGAAGGAGAGTCCCGGCGAGGTCGAGCAGGGCCCGCACGGGCTGCGCAAGCGCATCCGCGGCATGGCCAGCTTCGAAGCCATCGAGGCCCGGGCCGAGCGCCACGGCGAAGAAATCGACGACGAGTACTTCGAGCAGCGTGCGCCTGAGGGCGTCGAAGGCACCGTGCCCTACCGCGGCGAGGCCGGCAAGCTGATCGGCGAGCTGATGGCCGGCCTGCGCAGCGCCATGAGCTACACCAACGCCCGCAACCTGGCCGAATTCACCGAGCGCACCGAGTTCGTCGCCGTGACGCCGCTGGGGTTGGCGGAGAACACCCCGCACGCCACCCTGTCGTACTGACGGGCACCCCTGCCCGCCAGTCGAGGAGATCCGACATGGGAAGCGAACCGTCCAAGGACCTGATCGCGCTCGACGATCCCTACCCCGACCGTGACTACGAGGTGCGCTGCACGACGCCTGAGCTGACCTGCGTGTGCCCCGTGACCGGCCAGCCCGACTACGCCACGGTCGACATCGCGTACATCCCCGACCGTCGCATCGTCGAGCTCAAATCGCTCAAGCTCTACCTGTGGAGCTACCGGGACGAGCCGGTCCATCACGAAGCCATCACCAACCGCATCCTCGACGACCTGGTGGCGGCCGTCGCCCCCAAGCAGGCCACGGTGGAGACGCGCTGGCTGGTGCGAGGCGGCATCACCACGTCGGTCACGGCCCGCCATCCAGCCGAGGCATCGCTGGGCTGAGCTGCTGGACTCCAGCGCTGGGCTGAATCGCCTGGCCCGGATCGCTGGACCCCGCTGCCGACGCCTGACAAAGGCTCACTGAGCGGCCTCAATACACTTGATCGGATGCCATTGTTGGCGCCCGCCGACAGGCGCATTCTGCGCGAGCTGCTCAGCCGTGGGGGTACGGCGGAGATCGGCGAGATCAGCGCGTCAACTGCGCTGGACAACCAGACGGTGCAGACGTCGCTCAGCACGCTGCAGCAATCGGGCATCGTGGCGCAGGCCGGCTCGGTGCCGGGGCTGCGGGGCGCGCGCTGGTCGCTCACTCGCCATGGCCATGAAGTGGGGCCATCGCTGGTGGGCAACGACCTCGCCGGTGCTGCCGAAGCCCAAGAGGCGGTCGGTCCGGTCGATCCGGCTGAGGGCTGGGGATTTCCCTGGCGGCCGCCCAAGCCCGAAGCACCGCTGTATGCAAGGGGCCTGAGCCGGCGCGCGCGCCGGGTAGCTGACCGCGCCGTCGTGGGCATCGCTGGGCCGCCGCCAAGGCGCAGTCGCCGTGGTCATGCGGCTGTCGCAATCTTGCTGGTGGCCGCCACCGTCGGCGTGGGCTTCGTAGCGATGACTGCGCTGCGCGCCACCGAGATCACCATCGCGGGCATCAGAGACGGCTCGACGCTGCAACCAGCTCATCTCGACGGAACTGTCCTGGAATTCAGCATCGAAGGCGGCGATGCGGCCTCGGCGCAGTTGCTGCTCGACGGCATCCCGGTGAGCGGGGTGCAGCGCTACGACAACCGGATTGTGTGGCCGGTGCCGCCGCAGCCCGAAGGCGCGCACGTCGTCACGCTCGACATCAACCGGCGTTTCTTCGGCACGGCAACTGCAGTGGTCACGTTCACGGTGGACGGGACGCCCCCAGCAGTAGAGCTGCCGAGGGTTTTCGAGCCGGTGGCACTGGACGAGCCGGTGGTGTTGGCCGGAACCGTCGAGCCGGGCGTATCGCTGCAGATCGGGGAGCAACGCGTCGACACGGCATCAGGCTCGTTCAGCCTCACCCTGCCGGGCCCACCCGGCGGCCCGGTCAAGGTGATCGCCACAGATGCCGCGGGCAACGAGACCAAGTTCGATGTCATCGTGCCCATCGGCTACCCGCACACCACCGGAGTTCACGTCACGGCCGCGGCATGGGATCACGACGGGCTGCGCGAGTCGGTGGTGGAGCTCATCGAGCAAGGGCGCATCAACACCGTGCAACTCGACCTGAAGGACGAAGACGGCCGTATCGGCCATCGGACAGACGTGCGCCTGGCCCAGCTGACAGGTGCCTCGCGAGAGCTGTACGACCTGCGGGACGCCATCGACGAACTGCACGACCTCGGCGTACGGGTCATTGGGCGCATCGTGGCGTTCAGAGATCCGACGCTGGCCCGCTACGCCTCCGAGAACGGCAACCTGGACTGGGTGTTGCAGACGCCTGGCGGTCGCCCCCTGTCGACCTACGGCGGCTTCACCAACTTCAACAATCCGGTCGTGCGGCAGTACAACCTCGACATCGCTGTCGAGGCGGCCGAAGCTGGCATCGACGACATCTTGTGGGACTACATGCGCAGGCCCGAGAGCAGGCTCGAGGACTTGGACAGCAAGATGAAGATTCCCGGCTGGGACGGCGGTGACCCGTCGCCGGTCATCGTGAGCTTCTTGGCCGAGGCAGGCACCATGTTGCGCGAGGCGCAGGTGTTCCACGGCGTGTCCGTGTTCGGCATTGCGGCCGACAACGGCGAGTGGGTAGCGCAGGACATCGGCGCCATGTCCGACCATGTCGACTATGTGGCGCCAATGCTCTACCCGTCGCACTGGGGGCGCGGCGAGTACGGCGTGGTGCACCCGGAGGCACAGCCCTACGACATCACCAAGGCTTCACTGACACGATTCCAAAGTGTGCTTGCTGGCACCAATACAGCAGTCGTGCCGTGGCTGCAGGACTTCTCGATGCGAGTGAACTACGGCCCTGACGAGGTTCGCGCCCAGATCGATGCCGCGGCCGATCTCGGCGTCAGCGACTGGCTGCTGTGGGACCCCGAAGTCACCTATACCAACGAGGGCATCCCCGTCTCGTACCGCTAGCGACAGTGGCAGTCTGAGCATTGGCGCGGTGGGGCGGGCATCATGTGGCGCCGATCCGGCGCAACCCCCGAACCCCCGAGGAGCACCCATGGCCACCCTCTCTGCGGAACCGCTGTCCAAGTCCTACGCCACCGTCAACGGCAAGCAGATGGCGTATCACGACTCGGGCTCGGGCGATGCGGTCCTGTTCCTGCACGGCAACCCCACGTCGTCGTACCTGTGGCGCAACATCGTGCCCCACGTGCGGCCGCATGCTCGGGTGGTGGTGCCCGACCTGATCGGCCAGGGCGACTCCGACAAGCTCGACGACACCGGGCCCGACTCGTACCGGTTCGTGGAGCACCGCGAGTATCTCGACGGCTTGCTCGACCAGCTCGACCTGGGCGACAACATCACGTTCGTGATCCACGACTGGGGATCGGCACTCGGTTTCGACTGGGCCAACCGGCACCGCGACCGAGTGGCAGGCCTTGCCTACATGGAGGCCATCGTGCGGCCGATGAGCTGGGCCGAGTGGCCCGAGACTGCTGCAGGCATCTTCCAGGGTTTCCGGTCGCCGGCGGGCGAGGAGATGGTCATCACCAAGAACCTGTTCGTCGAGGCCGTGCTGCCCGGCTCGATCATCCGCAAGCTGTCCGACGAGGAGATGAACGAGTACCGGCGCCCGTTCGTCGAGCCCGAGCACCGGCGTCCCACTCTCACGTGGCCGCGCCAGATCCCGATCGAGGGCGAGCCGGCCGACGTCACCGGGATCGTGACCGACTACGGCGAGTGGCTGTCGGGCTCAGACGTGCCGAAGCTGCTGGTCAACGCCGACCCGGGCGCGATCCTGAACGGTCCCCAGCTCGAGTACTGCCGGACGTGGCCGAACCAGACCGAGGTGACCGTCGAGGGCAATCACTTCTGCCAGGAGGACAGCCCCGACGAGATCGGCCAAGCCATCGCCGACTGGCTCCAGAACCGCTGAACCAGCGCTTGGTCCAGCAACCAGCGCTTGATCCAGCACAGCCGCCGAGTCGGTGGCTGAATCTAGACAGCCGCTGAGCTAGCTGAGCCCGACCGCTTCGCGGGCTCGGGCCTCGCGCTGCTTGCGCTCGATCTCTTCGCGCTTCTCGACCGGCGTCTGGTTGGTGATCACCTGGTACAGGTCGGTGTCGATGTCGTCGAGGACGACGTCGCCGGCCAGCACTGCTGACTTCCAGTCCTGATGCTCGGCGTCGCGCTCGTGGAATTCCGGCATCACCTCTGCGGCGAACAGCTCGAGGCTGGAGCAGATGTCCTCGTGGGTGTTCTTGCCGGCCTGGTTCAGCAGGATGAGC
>JAJDTF010000095.1 GCA_022827265.1 Acidimicrobiia bacterium
CGGATCGTGTTCGTCTCTTCGGAAGCGCACCGATCGAGCGCAGCCATCGACTTCGATCGCCTCGGCGAGTTCGCGCCCTTTGGCATGAAGGACAGCATGTGGCACTACGGCGTGAGCAAGCTCGCGCTGTGCACCTACGCCACGGAGTTGTCACGCCGGCTGAATCACCATGGTGAAGCCGCCGATGGCACCGATGACGACGTCGTCGACCCCGAGGACCATGCAGTCGAGGTGGCAGTTCATGCGCTGTGCCCGGGAGCCGTCGCTACGAACATCACCCGCGGCGCGCCTGCGCCGCTCCGATCGGTCATCGACCCGCTGCTTCGACGGTTCTTCCGGTCACCCGATGACGCCGTCGAGCCCGTCATCTGGCTGTGCTGCGCTCCTGAGGCCGGCAGCTCCACCGGGCTCTACCTGCACCTGATGCACCGCAAGCAGGTGTCCGAGAGTGCCGCCGACCCCGCAAATGGGGCCAAGCTGTGGGAAGCCAGCCAGGTCATGGTGGAGCAATCGAGGGGCCTGCAATGAGCGCAACGCTGCCCGCCGAGCTGCGGCTGACCCACCTGCAGCAGCTCGAGTCTGAGGCGATCGGGATCATGCGCGAGGTGGTCGCCCAGTGCGAGCGGCCGGTCATGCTGTACTCGATCGGCAAGGACTCCTCGGTGCTGCTGCATCTCGCCCGCAAGGCGTTCTTCCCCGGCAAGATCCCGTTCCCGCTGCTGCACGTGGACACCACGTGGAAGTTCCGCGAGATGATCTCGTTCCGCCAGCGCATGGCCGACGAGATCGGCTTCGAGCTGATCGTGCACACCAATGCCGACGGGGTCGCGCAGGGCATCAACCCGTTCGACCACGGATCGAAGAACTACACCGACATCATGAAGACCCAGGCGCTGCGCCAAGCGCTCGACGCCGGCCGGTTCGATGCGGCGTTCGGCGGCGCCCGGCGCGACGAGGAGAAGTCACGGGCCAAGGAGAGGGTGTTCAGCTTCCGCGATGCCCATCATCGCTGGGACCCGAAGAACCAGCGGCCCGAGCTGTGGAACCTGTACAACGGCCGGGTCAATCAGGGCGAGTCGATCCGGGTGTTCCCGATGAGCAACTGGACCGAGCTCGATGTGTGGCAGTACATCCACGTCGAGCAGATCCCGATCGTGCCGCTGTACTTCGCGGCCGAACGGCCGGTGGTGGAACGCGACGGCGTGCTGATCATGGTGGACGACGACCGATTCGTGTTCGACGAGGGCGAGGTGGCTGAGCAGCGGCTGGTGCGGTTCCGCACGCTGGGCTGCTACCCGCTGTCGGGTGCCATCGAGTCGACGGCCGCCACGCTGCCGGAGATCATCGGCGAGATGCTGGTGGCCACCCGCTCCGAGCGGGAGGGCCGGGTGATCGACTTCGACCAGTCGGGCTCCATGGAGCAGAAGAAGCGCGAGGGGTACTTCTGATGGACCTGCTGCGCCTGTTGACCTGCGGCAGCGTCGACGACGGGAAATCGACGCTGATCGGGCGGCTGCTGCACGACTCGCAGCTGATCTACGAGGACGTGCTCGCCAGTCTCGAAGCCGACTCGGCCGCCCACGGCTCGGCGGGCGAGGGGGTCGACCTGGCGCTGCTGATGGACGGCCTGCGTGCCGAGCGCGAGCAGGGCATCACCATCGACGTGGCCTACCGCTACTTCTCCACGTCCCGCCGCACGTTCATCATCGCCGACACGCCGGGGCACCCCCAGTACACCCGCAACATGGCGACGGGTGCGTCGACCTGCGATCTGGCGGTGATCCTGATCGACGCCCGCCACGGCGTGCTGGCACAGACCAAGCGCCACAGCTACATCGCCAGCCTGCTGGGCATCCGTCGAGTCGTGGTGGCGGTCAACAAGATGGATCTGGTCGGCTGGTCACAGGATCGCTTCACCGAGATCTGCGAGGACTACCGCTCGTTCGCCAAAGCGCTCGGGTTCGGTGAGTCGTACTTCCTGCCGATGTCCGCGCTGGCGGGCGACAATGTCGTCGACGCCGGCGACAACCTGGGCTGGTTCGACGGTCCGCCGCTGCTGGAGCACCTCGAGAGGGTGGACATCGATGTCGGCGTCGACCTGGAGCACTTCCGCATGCCGGTGCAGCTGGTTTCCCGCCCCGACGCGGACTTCCGCGGGTACGCGGGAACGATCGCTTCGGGAGTGCTCCGGCCCGGTGATGAGGTGGTGGCGCTGCCGTCGGGGCTCAGCTCGACGGTGGAGCGGATTGCGACCTTCGACGGCGATCTCGACGCGGCGGGGCCGGGGCGGGCGGTCACGGTGACGCTCGCCGACGACATCGATGTCAGTCGGGGCGATCTGCTGGTGACCCCAGGGAGCGAACCGCAGCGAGCGCACGACCTCGACGCCATGGTGGTGTGGATGTCCGATACCGGCGCCGAACCCGGCAGCTCCTATCTGCTGCAGACAGCCAACACGGTCTCCAACTGCGCCATCCGGAGCGTCCGGCACCGCGTCGACATCAATACCGGCGCTCACGAGCCGGCGCCGGGGCTCGGGCTCAACGACATCGGTCACTGTGTCATCACTTCAGACCGGGAGCTCGCGTTCGACCCCTACAGCTCCAACCGGGCGACCGGCTCGTTCGTGCTCGTCGACCGGCTCACGAACGCGACTGTGGGCGCAGGCATGATCATGGGCGCGGCGTCTGCGTGGGATCGCACGCCCGATGCGGCACTGGTTCGCCAACGCTCGGAGATCAGCGATACGGAGCGGGCGATCCGCTTCGGCCAGCAGCCGTGCACCATCCTGCTGACGGGGCTCACGGCCGCCGGCAAGTCAACCCTAGCCACAGCGCTGGAGCGTGAGCTGTTCGATCGGGGCAAGGTGTCGATCCGTCTCGACGGCGAGAACGTGCGCATGGGCATCTCCCGCGACCTGGGCTTCAGCACGCAGGAGCGCTCGGAGAACCTGCGCCGGGTGTCGGAGGTGGCACGGCTCGTCAACGGCCAGGGCCTGATTGCGATCGCCGCGATGGTGGCCCCCGACCGTGACGTGCGCCAGCGTGCCCGTGACCTGGTGGGAGCGGAGCGCTACGTGGAGGTCTTCGTGGACACGCCCATCGAGGTGTGCCGCGAGCGTGACCCCCACGGCCTCTACGCCATGGCCGACAGCGGCGAGATCCCCCGCTTCCCCGGCGTCTCCGCCGACTTCGACCGGCCGACCGATGCCGATCTGCGCGTCGACACCTCGACCCAGGACGTCGACGAGTGCATCGACGCCATCGTGCGCATGCTGACCGAGCGTGGCTTCCTGCGAGGACCGAGCTCGCCGTGAACGCCGGAGCCGGGAACGAGTGCGTCGAGAGCGAGGGCATTGGACACGAACCCGTCTCGCGCAACATCGTGCGCGCCGAAGGTCACGTCACCGGCGCCGACCGCGAGGCCCACTTCGGCCACCGCGCAGTGACGGTGTGGTTCACCGGGCTGTCCGGCAGCGGCAAGTCCACCCTCGCGTTCGCCTTGGAAGCAGCGCTGCTGGAGCGCGGCGTCGCTGCCTACGTGCTCGACGGCGACAACGTCCGCTTCGGCCTCAACCGTGACCTCGGCTTCTCGCCCGAGGACCGCACCGAGAACATCCGCCGCATCGGCGAGGTGTGCCGCCTGTTCACCGACGCCGGCGTCGTCGTGCTGACGGCGTTCATCTCGCCCTACGTGGCAGACCGCGACCAGGTGCGGGCCATCCACCCCGAAGGCGCCTTCATCGAGGTGTTCGTCGACACCCCGCTCGACGTCTGCGAGGCCCGCGACCCCAAGGGCCTCTACGTCAAGGCCCGCGCCGGCGAGATCCCCGACTTCAGCGGCATCTCCGCCCCCTACGAACCACCGCCCGCACCCGAGATCACCATCGACACCACCCAACCCCTAGAAGACTGCATAACCCAACTCCTCGCCACCCTCCGCGCGGCACTCTGAGCCTCACTCCTTGCAGATCTTGGCAATCGTCTGAGGCGAGGCGTTCGCTACAGCAGCGATGTCTCGCAGCGATGCTCCATTCGCCTGGGCGAGCCGGATCGCAGTCGCCCACTGCGATGCCAAGTCTTCCTTTTGGCTGGTCAGCCTGCGAACGACATTGAGCGCTGCCCCCTCCGAACTCGTAGCCATGTCGAGGCCTGAGAGATCCCAAATCGACTTCACGTTGCTCATCGCGCCTCCTCGATGGCGCGCAACAGTTTCGCGATCACGTCACGAATGATCACCGCTGCCACCAACTCATCACTCCGGCGTTCCACGATCTCGACTACGGCACCAAGTGCCTCCAGAGTGTGCGCCAGCTCCGATTCGTCAAGGTCCAGCGTGATGCGCACACACAGGAGCCTAGCCCCGGATTGTCCAATTTATTGACATGGCGTCTAATCTGTGAACGCCCCAAGGGCAGGACGGAGCCGCTCGCCGTATCTCTCGGTATCGGTAGGTTTGCGAGCCATGCCGCGTGACAACGACGCACTGCTCGAACTGATAGCGCGCTGGGAAGCAGAAGCAGGTCCGATTGACCCCGAGCACCTCCACTGGGCTGACGCAGTACTCGATCGACACGCGACGCATCGCTCCTCGTCGCGGGGTGCGTCAGCCGCCGAGCGGGCCCCAACTACGTGTCGGGACTGAACGCCCGCTCCGACGTGTGCTCGGTATGCAACCAAATACGGTGACCGCATGGGTGATCCCGCTACAGACCTTCGTCGGCGGTTGGCCGAGGTTGACGCCGAGTTGAGGGCGCTACCAGACGACGCCTTTGCCACCAAGCACGAGCTGCGATCGGAAGCCGATGCGATCAGACGAGAATTGGCCGACCTCGTCTCCGACGACCTCAGCGACGCAAAGAGCGAATGGGCTCAACGTTCGGCTCGCAAGGGTTCCCACGCCGAACCTGATCCGGCACAGCAGGCGGCTCGCATCGTCTCGCCCATCGAGGGCGGCGGCATCGCCTGACGCGGTCCGCGTGGCGGCGGCGTTAGTCCCAGGTGCCGAACTGGAAGGCTTGGCTGGGCAGGGCTCGCCACTGCTGCCAGACCTCGGGGTCGCCGTCGGTGACCTCGACGCCGACGTGGGGGCGGCCCCACAGTGCGAGCAGCACTTGGATCGGGGGGCCTTCGATCACCACCGATGCAGGTGACTCGGTCTCGGGCAGGGGCTCGATGGTCACGCTGCCGACCTCGCTTCCGGCGTCGACGAGCCGGGCGGTGAGCCCGCCGGGGTCTCGTTCGAGGACGCGGCGCATCGCTTGGAGGAAGAACTGGCATGTGTAGTCGGCGGCGTCGAGTGCTTGCGGCGGCGTCATGGAGTGCTCGTGGCCCAGTGCCGCCTCGACGTCGAGGCGGTGCATGCCGAGCTCGGAGGCAGCGTGCCAAGCCCACAGCCGCGGGTTGCCTTCGCCTCCGGTCATCGAGAAGTAGCAGCGCCGGTCGAGGTCGTCGCCGAGTTGGTCGATGGCTGAGTGGGCACACGCTGCGAGTTCTGCCGTCGAGGTTCCGGCCGGTTGGCGGCCGGCGCGCTCGTAACCCCGTGCCCGAGACTCGGGATCGTCGGGTGTCGAGGTGATCATCTCCTCCCACGCGATCCCGACCCGGCCGATGTGCGACGCCGCGTTATAGACCGTCCATCCCGGGCAGTTCGGAACCGGCACCGCTTGTTCCTCGTCGCTGCGGCCGCAGATGCAGTCGATGGCGGACCGTGCCGCCGCAATTCGCTCCGAATGATCAAGTATCGTCCGATCCCAGCGTTCGCATGCGTTCCTCGTAGTCGACCCGGCGCGGATTCGTCCGGCGCAGTCTGTCAGGCGTGCGGGCGAAGACAGAGTGGCCCAACGGTCACACCGCGGCGACGCTGCAATCGCTCCCGGCTACGGTGACCGGCGTCGGCCGGGCGAGTCGTCGAGGGACGCGCCGGTCGACATCGCAGGGTGAAGAGGAACCGCTGGGGCGCGACATGACCAACTCCCCGATGAGCTCTGCGGAACTGATCAGCGCTGCGAACGAGCTTGCGCCGCTGCTGCGCGAGACCGCCCGCGAGGCGGAGCTGGCCCGGCGCCCGCTCGACAGGGTGATCGACGCTGCCCGGGACAGTGGGCTCTTCGCACTCATGGTTCCGAGGGTGTACGGCGGCCACGAAGCCGACTTCGACACCTATTTCGAGGTCACCCTGACGCTGTCTCGCGCCGACGCCTCGATGGGCTGGCTGATCTCGTTCTACATCGAGCACAACTTCTGGATGTGCGGCTATCCGGAGAGCTTCCAGAAGGAGGTCTTCGCCGAGCGCCAGTTCATCCTGGCCCCTGCCACGCTGAACGCAGGGGGCGGCAGGGCGACCCCAACCGGGGGCGGCTACCGGCTCGACGGTCAGTGGCAATGGGGCACCGGCATCATCCATGCCGACTGGGTGCTGGTGGGCGCGATGATCGACGAGGGCGACGGGCGGCTGCTGCCGAACTTCTTCGCGCTGCCGCCCGAAGCCGTCGAGCCTGTCGACACCTGGTACGTGATGGGGCTGTGCGGCACCGGGTCGTGGGACATCCGCGTGGACGACGTCTTCGTTCCCGGCGATCGCCGCACACGCGGCGCTGTCGATCGACGCAGCCGAGCTCATGTTCCGCGACGTGCTCGCCGATGTCATGGCCCAGCGCAACAGCGCATCCTTCGAGACCCGCAGCATCTGGCTGTCGCGCCTGACCCACGCCGTGTACATGTGCCGTGACGCCGTGCGGGACATCTGCTCGGTCACCGGCGCCGGCGGCAGTCGGCTGGACAACCCCATCCAGCGGGCGCTGCGCGACATCACGACCGGTTCGAACCACCTCATCTTCGACCGCGAGATCCGCTACGCCGACTACGGGCGCCTGCTGCTCGACCAGCCCACCAGCAGATTCCTGGTGTAAGCCCCGGGCCAGCTGCCCGGCCCCAAGGGCGATTCGGCTGGCCGCCGGGTCGCACATGGACATCGGTGACGCGTTCTGAAAGGCTTGCGCCGACGGGAGCACGAGCGACCGAGGGGGACATTCCATGTCGAACATCAACGACGTAGCCGCAGCATTCTTCGATGCGTGCGAGACCGGCCAAGGCTGGGACGCCTGCGCCCAGTACTGCGCCGACGACGCAACGTTCGCTGCCCAATCCGAGGCCATCGGCGACCTCACCGATCTCCGCTCGTACGCCGAGTGGATGAAGGGCACCTTGATGATCCTGCCCGACGCCACCTACGACCTGAAGTCGTGGGCCGTCGACGCCGAGCGCAGCAGCGTCCTGGCCTACGCCGTGTTCAACGGCACCCACACCGGCGAGGGCGGGCCGGTGCCGCCGACAGGCAAGTCGGTCAGTTCCGACTACGTATACGACATGCGCTTCGAGGGCGACAAGATCGCCCACATGACCAAGATCTGGCACTCGGGCATCGCACTGCAGCAGCTCGGCTGGACCTGAGCCGCAGTCGGACTGTCCCCCACCAACTGAGCCACCGCTCGACCTGACGGATCAGCTCGGCAGATCGTCGCGGGCGAGGAACTCGCGGATCGCCGCGTTCACCACCGGCGGATCCTCCAAGTGGAGGAAGTGGCCCAGCTTCAGGAACTGGAGGTGCCCGTTCGCGACCTCGTCGATGACGGTCTCGTATTCGTGGGGCTGCTGGCCAGCGTCTTCGGCACCTTGAAGGAACAGCACCGGCATGGTCATGCTGGCGAATAGTCCGTTCATCCGGTCCTCGAGCTCACGGTCGAAGCCCGCGGACACGAAGCTGGCGGACATGCCCTCGGGCACGCCGGGCTGGGTGGTCTCGTCAAGAATGCGGTCGATGTCCTGCGGAGCGATCGGCTTGGCAATCAAAGTGAGCCCGTGGGGCATCGGTTCGAGGCCAAAGGCGCGGCGCTGAATGTCGCCCTGGGCGAGCATGGCTGCGCCCATGGGGCTGCGGAACAATTCGTGCGGTGGGCGCGGCTCGGAATGCGGGCGGTTGCCCGACTGCTGCATGCGGACGTAACGCCGGATGCGCTGGGACATGCCGGGAACCGAACAGAGGTGGTCGGCGATCACCGCGCCGCGATCGTGGGCGACCAAGTAGAGCCGATCAAGTCCGAGCGCGTCGAACACCGCTGGCAGTTCGGCTGCCTGGGCCGCGTAGTCGTAGTTGCTGTCGAGACGAGTGTCGGACTGGCCGTGGCCCTTGAGATCGATCGCGATGGTGAAGAACTGGTCACCGAGTCCGGCCACCTGGTGGTGCCATGCGATGCATGATTCGGGGAAGCCGTGCAGGAACACGACGGCATCGGGATTCTCCGGATCGCCCGCCGTGATGGCATGCCAACCGAGATCAGCCGCCTCGAAGTAGCGATGCGTGATGACATCGCCGTTCCACAGCGTCTCGACTTCGCCGTCATGGTTCTGCATGGTGTTTCCTCTCTCTGTAGGTACCGCTTCGGCTAGCTGCAGACCAGGTCGTTCGGCACGAGTGTCGATTCGGTCCGCTCGACGATCAGGAACGGGCCGACGTGTGGAACAACGGCGCCAATTGCGGGATGGGCATCGGCGCGAGCAGCTGGCTTTCCTGCCACATCACCATCGAACCGATCGACTCCTCGAAGGCCCGCCACACGGCATCCTCGGCGCGTTGCTGGCGCGCGGCAACGACGTGCGCGAGGTCGCGGTGCCACGTCATCTTCAGTATCTGATGCTGGATGCCCGTCAGCGACTGGAAGACGCCGATCAGCTCGCCTGACGATGCCATGGCGGACGCGATCTGGGGAGCGCGGCATGCCTCCCAGAAGTCGGGAATGCTGCCCGGCTGCAGGCTGAGCGTTCTTGTCTCCACGACGAGATCGGGGTTGGCGGTCAGCTCGGCAACCGGCGGATCGCCGCTTGCCCACGGCGTCTCGCCGCCGAACAGCGGCGAGAGCTCCTCGATGGGCGCCGGCGTGAAGAACTCGTAGTGCTGTTCGAAGAAGTTGGGGCGCACGATCCGGAAGTACTTCTGGACTCGCTCACTGGTGTGGAGTTCGCCGTAGCGAGACTGCCAGTCGTCGAGGTCGTCGTAGCCCCAGAAGTGCACGACCTGGTCAATCGGGCCCGACAGCGCCGTGCAATACAGGATTCGCTGTTCCGAGATCGGCGACTTGGGAAAGCCGGTGCGGTACTGGAGCTCGATGAACGCCTCCAGCTTTCCCGGCCGAGGCGAATACGAGCGCTTCTCGAAGATCATGCCGGTCTCCTGCTACGACGCCGACGCCATCGCCTCGACGATCTCGCCGAGGTCTGTGGGAGCGAGCGCATCGGGAGTGGGATGACCCCAGATGTAGAGGGCCTTGTCCGGCTCCCATGTCCGTGCCATCCATTCGGCATCGTCGACGATCTGGTCGATGTCGGAGAAGTACTCGACGAAGTTCCCTGCCGGATCCCGGAAATACCAGAACAGGTTCGAGCCGATGAAGTGCCGCCCGAGCCCCCACGCATGCCGGTCCGGATCGCCCTTGAGCAGGTGGGTAGCACCGTGGCCGATGGCGTCCATGGAATCGAGCTGCCACGACGAGTGGTGCAGGAACGGGACCGGCGCCGCAGCCAGGGCGAAGTTGTGGTGATCGGTGGAACAGCGCACGAACTCCACGGCGCCGTCGACACGGTCACTGAGCTTGAAGCCGAGGACTGTCTGCAGGAACTGGCTGGTTGCCGCAATGTCGGGGGTTCCCACAGCGACGTGGCCCAGCCGGCGGGGCTGGGCGGGTCCGTCCTCGAACAGCGTCGCCGGCCGTTCGTTGGGCCGCCCGGTGTTGCCCGGCACGTTGACCGGTGCCGGCTGCACGGCTTCGGGTGCGATGCGCGGCATCACGGCCACGTGGATGGGCAGGCGCATCGTTGGCTCGACGATGGTGATGGTGCCGTTGTGTTCGGCGACTTCGGCGCCGTGCTTCGCTGCGTCGGCCTTGATGCGCTCGAGATCGTCGGGTGAGTCCGCGCCGAGGGTGACGTCGACGAGCTGGCGCCACGGTCGTTGCACCAGCGTGAGCTGCTCGCCGCCAGCGGTGGAGCAGAACGCGTCGCCGTCACCGCCGAGGCCGAACTCTCGGTAGAAGGGCGCCACCGCCTCGACATCTGGCACGCCCAAGGTGATGGCCATCATCCCGTGAAGACTCATCGATCGTTCTGCTCCTGCTGAATGGCGACGAGGGATCACGTCGCGCTAGCACCTTAGAGCATCAAATACGCAATCTCTACGAAATATCGAAAGTTTACACCTTTGGCGTAGACATCTCCGGAATGGGGACGCGCGCGTTGCACATGAACGCCGACCACGCTGTGCGGGCCGGCTGAGCGGAGGCTCAGCCGCTCTCCACCAGTTCCGATTCCTCGAGAAACCCCTCTTGCAGGCCGCGCTCGACGAGCAGGCGAGCGGTGAGGTTGAGATGCTCCTCCAAGAGTCGGCACGCCGACTCGGTGTCCCGAGCGATCGCCGCGTCGGCGATCGCTCGGTGCTCCCCGTTGAGGTCGCGATTGCCGTTGTCGTCGGCCGGGACAGACCAGCGCCTGTAGAGCTCTGCTGAATCTCGCAGCCCGAGCGCCGTATTGATCAGGCGCTGTGAAGGGCAGCCCTCGAGCAGGATCTCGTGGAAGCGCCGATGGACAACCGGCCATGGATTCTCCGACGAGGATCTCGATCCAACGGGTGTTCGTTCCAATGCATGAATCGCTGCAACGAGTGACGACTCCCAGGCGAGGTCGCCGTGCTCGAGCGAGAGCTTGAGTGCCTGGGTCTCCACGGCACATCTCGCCATCGTGAGGTCCTTGAGATCGCGAATCGACACCGGTGCGACCCGGTAGCCCTGCTGTGGCTCGGAGAGCACGAGACCCTGCTCGACCAGCCGGGCCAGCCCTTCACGGATGACGCTCGCACTCGATTCGTAACGATCGGTCAGCATTGCGAACCGGAGCTTGGTTCCCGGCTGAAACTCGCCGGCGACGATGTCGCCGCGCATGCGCAGGTATACCTCTTCACCGCGGGTTGCAACTGTCGACGTCATGACGACAACAGTAGCGCCACGACGGCGAAACAAGTATGACAAGCGCCCAATTGAAAGAAATCTCGTATAATACTTGACATTTCGAAATTCTTGAACAAAAGTCAGGGCGCCCCGAGGGAAGGTCGCCGATGAGCGCGCTCGATGCACTGGCTCCAGAGGTATCGGTCACTGCAGAGGAACTGGTGGAACGCGCGCGAGCGCTCGTTCCAGTCTTGAGCAGTCGGGCCGCGAAGACGAACGAACACCGCCGGCTCCTCCCCGAGACCGTCGCCGACCTTCGTGAGCATGGACTGCTCAGGGTGCTCCAAGCCAAGCGCAACGGCGGCTTTGAGATGCCGATGCGCACCCACCTCGACGTGGTCTCGACGCTCGCTGAGGGTTGCGGATCGACCGCCTGGGTGGCAGGTGTGACGCACGCCCACTCATGGATGCTGTCGCACTTCCCTGCCCAAGCCCAGGACGAAACCTACGGCAACGATCCTGACACCATGATTTCTGCGGTGATCGCTCCGCGTGGCACAGCAGAGCGGCAAGCTGACGGCAGCTATCGCCTCAGCGGGTTCTGGCCCTTCGCATCGGGCAGCGAGCACGCCCAGTGGCTCTTCATCGGCGCCGAAGTGGTCGATAACGGCGAGGTCGTCGACGCCGGCGACTTCCTGATGCCCAGCGACGAGCTCACCTTCAAGGACGATTGGCACGTCAGCGGGCTCTCCGGAACAGGATCGTGCTCGGTGACGGTCCAGAATCATCCGATCCCCGCTCACCGCTTCCTGTCGCTCCCGGCGCTGATCGCAGGCCACTCACCGGGCCGAGAGCTGCACGACGGGTGGCAGCCAGGACTCGCTGCGTTCCCCGTGCTCATCCTGGCCCTCGCCGGCGGAGCGCTCGGCATGTCTCGTGCAGCAGTGCGCAGCTTCCCCGATGTGATCGGCACCAAGGTGATCGCCTACACCGAGCACATCCAGCGAGAATTCCCGACCACGCACCTGCTGATGGCCGAGGCCGCAGCCAAGATCGACCAGGCCGAATTCCACCTCTACCGCTCAGCCGACCTCATGGACGGCGCGGCCCGCTCCGGCACTCCCCTCACCGTCGGTGAGCGGGTCCGGGTCAGGGCTGACGCAGCCGAAGCCGTTTCCCTCTGCCTCGGCGCCGTCGCAGCCCTGTTCGAAGCCACAGGAGGATCAGGACTTCGGGTGTCGAACCCGATCGGCATGGCGCTGGCGAACCTCCAAGCCATGAGCATGCACGGCGGACTCGCGCTGGAGTCCGCCAGGGCCCTGTACGGGCGGGTCCTGATCGGTCTCGAGCCCGACACGCTCACCATCTAGCGCCTGCACCCCCGAGCCGCCATCCCCACCCCGTCCCCCAAGCACCGCCAAGAGAGGCTTCCGTCTGATGCGTCGAGAAGAACACATGCTCGGAGAGGTTTTCTCCTACCGATTCGCTGGCCCCGAGCCCGACCACGCCCTGCTGGTGATGCACGGCATCGCCTCGCACGGCGGCATCTATGACAACTTCGGCGCCTACTACGCAGCACAAGGCGCCGAGGTGTGGTGCATGGACGCACCCGGCCACGGCCGGTCCTGCATCTCCCAACGGCCCGGCCAGTGGACCTTCGAGCAATGGTCGACGCGGCCGTTGCCTACGGCGACCACATAGCCGAGACCACCGGGTTGCCCGTGATCATCAAGGGATCCTCGCTCGGCGCCGCGGCGGCCTATTGCGCCATGGCAGCGTCGGACACCTTCCCAGGCTCGGTGCTCATGGGCTTCATGATCCCCTCGAGCCCGATGATGAAGTCGACCAACGTCTTCCGGACCGAAGCGTTCGAGAAGCTCAGCGCCATCATGGGCGACAAGTTCGTGCTCCACATCGAGCGCTTCTTCAACTTCGACACCGACTACGGCTATGTCGGCGCAGCCGAGCAGAAGAAGGCCGACCCCTACAACACCTGGTTCTACGACATGGCCTCGTGGGGGTCGCTGTTCCGCTACGACCCCGTCGTCCCCCTCGCTGAGAACACCAAGCCGATCCTTTTCACCGTCGGCGAGGACGACCCCACATTCCCGCCCGAGGTTGCCCGCCGGGTGGCCGACGCCACGGCCGGCCCCGTCGAGCTCTACATGAAGCCGCAGGGCAAGCACCAGCTCATGCTCTTCCACACCCACGAATACACCGATGTCGTCACCGAGTGGTGCCGGCACCTCATCAACGGAGCAAGCTCATGACCGTTCTGCACCCCACCGGTGTCAATCACTTGGCCCTGTCCACCCGGGACATGAAGACCCAGCTCACGTTCTGGTCCGATGTCATGGGTTGCGCCGTCAAGGCGCTCTACTGGATGCACGGCGTGGAAGGGACCTTCCACGGATTCGTCGAACTCTCGCCCGAGAGCTACGTCGCATTCGTACAGCACCCCGACAATCCCGAGGACATCGAGCTGGGCGTCACCCATCCCGGCAGCGCCACCGGACCGGTGACTGCGGGCACGATGCAGCACGTCGCCCTGCACGCCGACACGTTCGACGACTTGCTCGCGTTGCGGGACCGCATCCGGGCCAAGGGCGTGCAGGTCATGGGCCCCATCGATCACGGGATGCTCCAGTCGATCTACTTCGGCGGTCCCGAGGGGCTCAGCCTGGAGGTGACAACCGGCTCCGACATCGGGGCCGACCAGTGGATCGACCCGGAGGTCGTGGGCCTGTGCGGCATCTCCGACGCCGAGATCGAGGCGCTGAAGCACCCCGAGCCGTTCGAGTCCGAAGGCGGCGGCGTCTCCCAGCCCCCGCGGGAGAAGTGGCAGAACGCCACGCTGCTGCCGGTGAACTACCACGACGCCGTCATGCGCATCCCCGACGACGTGGCGTGGGACCGGTTCAGCGAGACCACCCCACCGGTGGAAGCCGGCTGACACCACGCCGTCGGTGCGGCTCGAGCCCGTCTCGGTCTAGGAGGCCAGAGTCATGGACGTCCCGACCTACAGAGGCAACTACTTCTCGAAGACGTCGCTGCTGGCGACCAACGACCTCAACCGGCAGCTGCGCGATCTCGGGCCGCTCGTGTACTTCGACAAGCAGGACGTCTTCGCAAACGCTCGCTACGCCGATGTGCGCGAGGCGCTTCGGGTCGACGAGACGCTGGTCAACGGGCGCGGCATCGGTGTCAACAACTTCCTGAACACGCGCCCCTCCCACACGGTGCTCGTCAGCGACGGCGACGTTCACAAGCGGCGCCGGACCGTGCTGATGGAGAGCCTCGGACGGCCACAGATCAACGAGCTTGTCAGCCGGGTGGAGCAGGCCGCCGACGCGCTTGTAGTCGATCTCATGGGGCGCGACGGCTTCTGCGCCGTGAAGGACTTCGCGAGCCATCTGCCGGTGAAGGTCGTCACCGATCTTGTGGGCCTGCCCCCAGAAGGCCGTGAGCAGATGCTCGATTGGGCCGCTGCCACATTCCAGATGATCGGCCCCATGAATGCCCGGGCGGCCAAGTCGATACCCAGGATCCAGGGATTGCTGAAGTACACCGAAACCGTTGAGTACGCCCAGATGACACCGGGCGGATGGGCCGCCCGCACCCAAGAAGCGGTCCGCGACGGCCGGCTCACCTCCGACGAGGGGCGTGGCATGCTGATCGACTACATCGCTCCCAGCCTCGACACGACCATCCTCGCCGCGGCTCACCTGTTCTGGGAGCTGGCCCGCAATCCCGAGGCGTACGACGCGCTGCGGGCCGATCCCGGTCTCGTGCCGAGCGCCGTCAACGAGGCGGTCCGGGTGTCATCGCCGGTCCGCGGATTCACCCGCTCTGCCGAGACCGACTGGGAAGTCGATGGATCGACACTGCCCGCCGACGCTGGCGTGCTGGTGCTGTGGTCGAGCGCCAACCACGACGAGCGTCATTACGACAACCCCGAGGCGTTCGCTGTCGACCGGAACCCGCGCGATCACCTCGGCTGGGGCTTCGGATCGCACTACTGCGCGGGCGCCCACCTAGCTCGCCTGGAGATGGAGCAGCTTCTGCACGCCCTCATCCGGCACGCTGACCGGCTCGAACTGGAGGGCCCGCCGGTCCCGATCGTCAACAACATCCTGCAGGGCTTCGCCTCGATGCCGGCCCGGCTGCGCTGAGTTGAGCGCCCAAGGCGACAAGGCGGGACTGCTCGTCAGCGACGGGCGTAATGAGCCATGCCGACCAACAGCTCCGGGATCGGCGGCAGTTCCGCATCAGGATCGAGTTCGGCATACACGGCCTGCACGTTGACCACGAGGCGTTCGCTGTCACTCCAATCTGCAAAGTCGCCGAGATCGATGTCGTGCACCGCATCGCTCGCCGACATGCCCGCTGCATGGCGCGCCGAAGCTTCGCGATGTACGAACTCGAGATAGTCCTTGACCATCCGAGCCCCCTGCTTGTCGGTCACAGGCCCATGGCCGGGAACCACCGTCTCGACGTCGAGTTCGACGATCCGATCGCACGCTGAGATCCAGTTGGCGTACGGCCCCGCCCAGACGATCGGCGTGCCGTAGATGAAGAGAATGTCGCCCGTGTACACGGTCTTGGTATCGGGCACATACGCGAGCAGATCGCCATCAGTGTGCGCCGGGCCGACCTCGATGAGTTCGACCGTGCGACCGCCGACTGACAGGCTGAGAGAGTCGTTGAACGTGCGAGTCGGCGGGGTCATCACGATGCCGCCGAACTCGAACGGGCCGAACGCCGCGCGCAAGAACTCATTGACGACCGGATCCCCGTAGTCGGTCTCGATCATCGCCGCGATCGCGTCGGCCGGAACATCGAAGAACTCCTGGGCACAGGCTTCGGTAGCGACAATCTCCGCGCCGTCCAGCAACTGGTTGCCAAAGGTGTGATCTCCGTTCGAGTGGGTGTTGACGAGCGTGCCGATCGGGCAGTTCGCCGTCAACGCAGCCATGCCGTCAAGCATGTTCCGGGTGAGCCTGAGGTCGAATAGCGTGTCGACCAGCAGAGATGCGCCATCGCCGGTGATGAGCCCGGCATTGCTCCAGCCCCAACTGCCGTCGGGCTGCAGCCAGGCAAAGGTGCCGTCGCCGATTTCGACGAGACCGCGATCGAAGTTCCTGTCCATAGTGCCCCTCCCCATGCGCAGGACGTCAGACTCCCGTACGCAGCCGATGGACTTCGGCCGCGGGCAGGATCTTCTGTGAGCAAGTTCCAAGTTCCTGTACTTCAAGCCGGACTTCGTCGCCCGGCACGAGCCACCCGGGAAATTCGGCCGGACCTAGAACCGCGAAATGCTCGAAGAGACAGCCAGTCGGGACCGTTCCCGAACCGATGGCCTCGCCGGGACGCAGGGCTGTGCCCCGCGATGCGTAGGCGATGATCTCGCCGAATGACCAGTCCATCTGGTCCATCCAGCCATGCGAGATTTGCTCACCGTTGACGTAGGCGGCCATCTCCAAGTGGTAGGAGTTGCCGGAACGAAACGCCTCCAGCTCATCGGCAGTCACGAGCATGGGGCCGAATGTGTTCGCGCTATCCTTCCCCTTGGACGGTCCCAGGCTGAGCTTCATCTCACGCATCTGCAAGTCGCGAGCGCTCCAGTCGCAGAAGATCGTGAATCCAGCGATGTGCGACTCGGCCGAGTCCGGATGGAGATTCTGACCGCCTCGACCGATGATCGCCGCAACCTCGAGCTCATAGTCAAACCAGACGCAGCCTGGCGAGATCTCGACGGCATCGTTCGGGCCGACGACTGACGTCGTGTTCGAGAAGTAGAACGCAGGGAGCTGCTCCCACAGCGGGTCCATTTCGATCCCGGCCGCGGACTGCGCATTCCTGAGATGGTCGAGGAAGCAGAGAAAGTCGCGGACTTGCGGCGGCCGAAGCGGCGGCGCGAGGTCCGCCGCAGCCAGGTCGATGACCTCGATCGGATCACGTTCCGCTCGCTCGCCGGCCTCGGCGAGAGTTGACCCGTCGTCGCCGAGGAGATCGATGAGCGCCGTCTCGTCGTCGAGCAGGTGGACCGAATCGCCGCGGACGAGCCCGACCCGTTCCGTCGAAGCGTCATCTCGGCAGGTGACCCATCTCATCTTGGCCTCGCCATCGATCCTTCCGGCATTGCCGTTGTCGTGGCCGCGACACTAGCAATTGGGAGACTGTTAGCTGCTATTCTCGCCATTTGCTTGACATTTCGAAATTCTTGGCGCAGGCTGTGGCCGAAAGGAGCAAACATGCCAAACGTCCAACCACTCGCCCGAGAGGACCTCCCACAGTTCGAGGAGGTCTTCAGCGTGGTTGATGCAAACATGGGGTTCCTCCCGACCTCGCTGTTCACGATGGGGCACGTGCCCGAGATTCTGGGCGGCTTCTTGGCGCTCGGCGGAGCGGTTCTCCAGAACCCGGTGATCGACGGCGAATTGAAGAACCTCGTCTCGCACGCTGCGAGCGCTGCCAACGGCTGCCGCTACTGCCAGGCGCACACCGGCGC
>JAJDTF010000029.1 GCA_022827265.1 Acidimicrobiia bacterium
GTCGTCGCCCTGCTGCTGCAGCTTGCGCAGCACGCCCAGGTAGTGGTTGCGCTCCTTGTCGAGGCGCTTCTTCTCGTTCTCGAGCTCCTTGCGTGCCTTGGCCTCCTCGCGCAGTCGTGCCCGTTCGGCCTTGGCCGCCTCTTTCTCTTCCTCCTTCTTCTGCAGGAAATCGGCGACCAGCTCCAGTTCCTTCACGCGCAGAGCGTGGTACGCGCTGCTGATCGCTATCTCCATCGGCTGCGCACCGAGCCGGTTGATGGCGTTGCGCGACTTCTCCAGCCGCGAGACGGAAGCTTCGAGCCGGAACGGACGCATCTTGTCCGCCAGCATGTCGGCCTCGTTGTTGTAGGCCCTCAGCAGCAGCTTCGAGGTGTCCTTGATCATCTTGCGGCCTTTGGCCTCCGAGTCGTTGACCTTCCACGTGCTCGTCGTGGTCGTGACGGCCCTGCCGTCTTTGGCGCTCGCCTTGATCTGGTCCCGGACGGCCTTGAGCCGATCCTTGTACTCGTCGGAGTTCTCCATCGGGTGCTGATAGTCGTACACACCGATCTCCTGGAGGATCGCCGTGTCGCGCAGCGCTACCACACGGTCCTCCAGCTCCCGATGCTCTTCGACGAGCCGGGCGTGCTCGTCACTGAGCGCCGCATGCGATTCCTTGAGCTGCTCATGCAAGTGGACCGCTTCTTCGTAGCCGTCCGGCAGATAGCTCCGCATGGCGTCGACGAAGTCGAACACCCGGCCCAGCTCGCCCCGCAGGGCGCCGATCTCTTCCTCCATGGACTTCTTGCCGCCGATCCGTCTGTGGCTGACCGCTGCCGGGAACCGGAACGTCTCGGGGCCGAATGAGAGGGTGCGCTGATTTGTCATGGGGCGAGATACTTGCATGACTCGGTCAGCGGCATCTCAGTGTTTCTTGCTGAACGCCGAACCTGGCCCTGCCACTGGCCCGTCCTGGGCGGGTCCGCCTGACTGACCGTGTGGAAGCTCGTCGATTCGGTCAACCTCGTCGGACGGCACGACTTGCATGTTCCAACTGCACGTACACGTCGGACCTGGCGTTCGGGCGCTGCGTCGAAGCTCCTCCACACCGCTGGCCCGGAAGGCCAGATCGGCGAGGAAGTCGCGCGCGGCGGAAGGAATGAGCCGCGCCCGGTCGCGTTTCGCGCTGCCGCGACAGACCTTGCCGCCCTCTGCGTAGAGACAGCCGGCATCGACGAACACTGCGCATCGGTCCGCGTGACAGACCCTCCAACACAAAACGAGGGCCCATTCGGGCCCTCGTGAACTCCTCAAAGGAGGAGTCAGCAGATTGATCAAAGACTAAGCCCGGTTGCGCCGCCGCACAAAGCGATTTCTTGGCACGAGCGTGCTTGTCGTCCGACAGCGTACGCTCAGGCGCTCCATGGGTCATCGCGTCGAAGCCGTGCGGTCTGACGAGCGGTGGGCGATCAAGGTTCCGTCGCTTCGAGGCGTGTTCTCCCAAGCGAGACACCTCGACGAGGTGCCGGCGGCCGCTCGTGAGGCCATCGCCATGATGCTCGACATCGACCCCGCTGACGTGGGCCCGATCGACGTCCATGTGCAGAAGCAGGGCGGCGCCGCGGCACAGGCCTGAACGGCGGGCTGCGGCACTCGCTCGAACTGTGAGCATCGTGAACGTCCATTGGCGTCGAGCCCACCTTGACCGCGACTACTTCGCGTGGGGGGCAAGGGTGCTGGCCCGGTTCGGCCTTGCGCTGGCTGGGTCGGCCGTCTTGGCCTTCTTGGCCGTAGTCGGACCCGGCGTCGGCTCATGGCAGTTCTGGGCGCTCGTCGCCCTCGGCATGTCGCTCACCGTGCTCATCGAGACACGGATGCGTCTCGGGCGTTCTCGTCGCTGAGCGTCCGCGATGTGCGTCTGTGCCTGCGCACGTCATGTAGTGATCCGTGCCGCGGTAGTCGCAGCTTCGCGACTCAGTCGTCTCCGTTCGCGTGGGCGTTGGGCGCTTGTCCGGGATGGCTCGTGGAAACTCACACATATGGGGAGTCGGACAAGAACAGCCCGAGTGATCGGCCGCGGGAATTCATCTGCCATGCGAGGACGACTGTCGGCACCGAGAATCCCCGGTCGCCCAGTGCGATGAGCCGAGCGAACTCCGTCATCCCGCACGAGAACGGCGGGTTGCGCGTGCCCGACCGGTCGTCGAACAATGACGCGAGCGCAGGATCGTGGCGGAGCGGTAGGTCTGCAACGACGATGGCTGCCACATTCTTGGGTGCCGGTGTTCTGCACTCGACGGCGATGGCGGTCATGTGGCTCGATGTGCTGGTCGCTTGCTTGAGTTTCCGGAGGTGCTCATCTATGTACTTGGCGAGTTCATTGCCATCGCCATATCGAATTCCGCCGAGGAGGTTCTGCTTGGTGGCTTCGATGACGACGTAATTACCGTCGGCGTCACAAAGGACGACATCGGCCCTCTTCGCATCAGGCCCACCCTCGTGCTCGATGACGCTGTCGACGGCGTCACGGTCGAGCACCAGATGGGTGCCGCCGAGGCTGTGGCACATCTCCCTGACGACAGCTTCGAAGCTGTGTCCGAGGATCCTGCCGATCCGCTGACTTCGCTGACGCTTTGTCTCGACTTGACCGTTATGTGCTTCCTGGCACAGCGAGATCGTTCTGTACACCAGGTCGGGCGCGTTTGTGGGCACGATCGAGCCGTCGCCGAATTGGATGAGCGGTCGGTGGAGCAGCTGCTTCTCGATCTGCTCGCGCCGGGCGATCGCGTCAGTTTCACTCTGGCCATTGGGGTGCTGAGAGCGAATCGACTCGCACAGCTGATCGACGGTGGTGACGAGGTGCTCTGCGACGAACGCGAAGGCTGGTTCCTTTGATTCGCCGAGCGCATTGGCCGCCAGCGTGCGGAGACTGGGCAATGTCCACAGTTGATTGCCCTCGTCTTGCATGAGTGTCATGAAGGGCAGCATCCAGTCAACGACTGCTGCGACATCGCGAAGGTCGAGACCGTTCGCCGCCCGTAAGTCGTTCCGAAGGTCTGACGGTGCCTCGCTCGGGTCCCATGAGCCATGGGGGTGGTCGTCGTCCAGGTTCACCAGGTTCATCCACTGCTGCAACGTTTCTTGAGGCTCACCGACGCTGCGCGAACCGAAGGTGTAAGCCATCAGCATCGACGGGGCATCATCGCCCCGGTCATCGAAGGGTGAGTCATTAGCAAGTAGCCACAGCGCAGTGCGAACCTCGGCGTGGGTGGGCGGAAGCCGCGTGTGCACGCACGGAAAGAACTCCGCGACGAGTGTCCGCACCGCCGTGGGCAGGAGTGCGGGGTCAGGCTGATCAGCCCGGTCCGTCGTGAGTTGCGAACAAGCCGCATCCAAGGCGACCACACGCATCACTTGAGGTTCGATTAGGCGGTGCGGTTTGTCCCCAAGATGTTCGCGGTTCGGCTCAGGACCTGAGAGGTCATGGAATCCAAGTGAGTGAATATTCCCCGACCAAGGGCGGTGGCACACTTCGCAAGCGAAGGCCCAATGCAAAGCCACGCGTATCAGCGTCTCGGCAGGCGTATGTGCGAGCACCCACGAGGCAGCAACACGCAGCTGTTCGCCCCCTACGGACACGGGCAGCGATCGGGGGTCCAACAGCAGTTCAACGGCTGTCCCACGTTGCAGCGAAATGTCTTCGGAGCGGGTATCAGTGAGCAGAATCGGACTGCCCAGCGGCTCCTGCCACGGCCGGTGAATGCCGTTCTCGTCAGGCATCAACGCATACTCGGACGAAACCAGATGCTCCGGCACGGCGGCAACCAACTGCATCAGTGCCCCAGGGCTCTCGGGCGGCGGTTGGTGGGCGAGTGTGAGCGTGGGCACGGGCTGCAGCGGGCGCGGCATGTTGCGAGTTGAGTGCAGGGCGTACGGTTGCTGGCGGGGTATCTCCACCACGACACCGTCAGGGCCATTGGGTCGAACACGCATGTCCATCACTCCAAACTGAACGAGCCGTTGCTGACGATCGCGAGACTGGCCCGCACTCCACTCTGCGAATCCACCGGATTAGAAACAGCTGCGCAGCACTGATCCAGATCAGCCCATAGGCAGCGAATCAATGTTCGCGTGCCGCAGCCGCGAACGCGCGGATACCTACGTGCCTTCGCGTTGCCTACCCGCCGGCTTCGTTCGTCAGGGCTTGCAGGCGCGGAAGCGATGAAGCAGTCCGGGTTCCCGGTGGCGCTCTTGAGGCCCTTGTGTTCGAGAGGTCTAGATTCGCCGTATCGATTGCATCGAGGTGCCAGATGCGCGACGTCGTTGGGCCCTAGTGGGTCCCACGACGTTGTCGTACGGTGCTAGCGCGCCGAGGTGCGGGGTCGGAAGGCGGAGGGTGTGGTGCAGAAGCTCCGAACTCTGGCAGACATCTGTCACAAGCACGACCTCGACCTCGACGAATCGCTGCTTGCCGTTTGGGACGCGGGAATCGACGAAATCGACGATCCTGACACGAGGGTCCCGCCCAAGACGGTCAACCGTGTGCTGCAGTGCCTTGACATCGAGAGTGTCAAGGAGCAGACCAAGGTCGCGTACTGGGAGCAGCGGCTCGGTCTGACGCGAGACGAGCTTGCTCATGAGCTCAGCACGCTCGATGTCACGCTGCGACCCGAGGTGATCAAGCTGCCCAAGGGAGCGTTGAAGAAGCTTCGCAGGAAGCACGCCGGGTCACCGCCTCCCGTTGAGCAAGTAGCTGCACCGCCGGAACCGCCACCGCCGTTCGTTTGGCACCGCGTCGGGAATCAGCCGCCCGGTAGCTATCTGGCAGAAGAGGACGTCATCGCGATACATGAGGCGCTCGTTGAGGATTTCGCAAACGACGAAGACCCGATCGCGCCCGCCGGCGTGAAGGAGCCTGGCTTGATCGGTTCGGCTGTGAACCGCCCTCGTACATCCTTCGGCGATGAGCTGAAGTACCCGACGATCGAGATGGCTGCAGCGGCGCTGATGCACTCGATCGTCCACAACCACTGCTTCTTCAACGGCAACAAGCGCACCGCTCTCGTCGCGATGCTGACGTTCCTTGACGACAATTCGTTCATCGCAACCTGCGACGAGAAGGAGTTGTTCCGATTCACGCTCAAGTTGGCCGGCCACAACCTCGTGCCGAGTCATTACGACAACCTTGCGGACAGGGAGGTTCTCGTGGCGGCCCAGTGGATTCGCGCTCACAGTCGTGCGGTCGAGAAGGGCGAGCGTCCGATTCCGTGGTTGCGCCTGAAGCGGATCCTCAGAGAGCACGGGTGCGAATTCAGCACACCTAGTCGAGGCAACCGATTGAACATCACGCGAACTGTCGAAACCCAGCAGCGGCGACGCCGTCGGCGGCAAAGGCGCACCTTGCACATCCAGGTCCAGCATTCAGGCGAAGGACAGGAGGTCGCACGGAACACGATCAGCGACATCCGACGTGAACTCGAACTAGATGAGGCTCACGATGTCGACTCGGCTGCCTTCTACGAGGCGAAGGCGTTGCCTAGCGACTTTGTAACGACATACGCCAAGCTCCTCAGGCGCCTGGGTCGCATCTAGCGGGCTGCGGGACTATCCGATGGCTTGCTGTGGGCGCCGCGCAGGCCGTCGTACGCTGACTAGAGCCCCGAGCGCACCTGACAGCTGTGCCTGACTTGGGATCAGCGGGAGCGCCTAGCGGGCCCTCGCCACCAGCGCCGAAATTGATCGCCCGTGCCTCCGAGCTCGAATGCTCGGCTCGGTGAGGCCGAATACGCGTATGCACAGTCGGCTTGTTCGGGTGATGAGAAACGGTCGAATCTCTCGGTCGAATGTGGGCCAAATCATCAAGAAAAACGCCTAATCAGACCTTGTTTCGGGGCCTTCACACGGTCAAGCTCACAGGGCTGTGAAAGCGCCGTTATCCCTCATCCTGAGTCCCCCTGGCAGGCCGAGACGGCAGACCTGCCGATCCAGCAAACCGGCCGGTTCCGCAGAGTGGCAACGCTATCGCGGGCCTTCCGCGGCCGAGCGTTTCCGGGTGGATCAGCTCATCTGAGGCGGCTCGCGGGAGTTCCGCAGGTGGTTGTAGAACTGCGCTACGGCGCCTCGGTCGGCGGTCTCGTTGCGGGTGTAGCGGGCAGGCATCATCGGGGAGCGCCACCGCCCCGCGGTCATCAGGCTGGGCAGCTCGACGCCGACACGCGCAAGGTCCTGGGCCATGCCGACACGCGGCGAGTGGCCGCTGAAGCCGTCGCCCAGCCCGGCGGCGAGGGCCGCCTGCTTGATCCGCAGCGAGATCTGATTAGGGCTGAGCTCGAACACCCGGAGCTCTGCCGGGGCGCCATTGCGGATCGACGCCAGGGCCGCCATGGTCTGCGGCGACACGAACTGCACCGAGCCTTCGCCGTCGAGGTCGGTCTTCGAGCGCCTGATCAGCAGCCGCCCGCTGCCGTCGGACGCCGTCTCGATGTCGCTCCAGACCAGCGCCGCGCATTCGGAGACTCGGAGCATCGCGTCGCGCATGAGGCTTACGAGAGCGATGTCGACGCTGCCTCGCCTCGCCGCGGTGCGTGCGCTCTCTTGCCTGCCGCTCTTCCCGACACGCCGCCGGCGGGCGGTGGCTGCGATGGCGTCGAGCCGCTCCGCAGTGAGGCCGTTCGCCTGCTTCTGAGCCTTGCCGGCCACCCGGGTCGCTCCCCTGAGGGTGCGCTTGACGTCGCGATGGCTGCACGGGTTGGGGAGGTCGCACCTGCTGTGCACGTAGGCGATCGCAGCGGCGGCGACGCGCAGCGTGGCCGGCTTGTGCCCGTGGCGCTCGAAGCGTTCCGCCAGGTAGGCGGCGACATGCTCGGGGTTGGCGGGGAGTGCCGGGATTCTCCGCCCGTCGGCCCAGGCCACGAAGCTGCGCCATTGGCTTCGGTAGCTGCGGATCGTGTTGTGAGTGACCTCGTGACGTTGCAGCCCGTTCAGGTTCTGAGCATCGGAGTCGGTGAGGAAGACGGCTTCGACCGACGACTCCGGCGCGCCCGC
>JAJDTF010000132.1 GCA_022827265.1 Acidimicrobiia bacterium
CCCAAACAAGCCCCGCCCCACCCCGCACGCCCGCGCTGCGCCCGAGCTCGCCGCCCACCCCCAACCGCCCCAGCACCAACAACCACGACCCCCGCCAACCCACCCCACCGGTGGATCCGGGCTAAGTGCCGGGGGCAGGACGCCCGATGAACGGCGAGGCATTGTGCAGTCCACGGCAGCACAATGGCTTCCGAAGTGGATCAGCCAACTGGATGTATGGCACCAGTCGCGCCTTGCTGAGATCATCAGAAGGAATAGGCCGCCAGCGTGGCGAAGAGACGGCGCCGACCCGGTCTTGGCTCCACTGGTTGTGCCGCGACAGGTAGACCATGAGCTTCGATGCCAAGTGCTAGAATCAATCAATCCGTCAGATCTCCAAACGCTTCTCGTCGGTCAACCTTGGCCATATGGAAACATGAAGGCAGCAGTAGACCGATTTCGTGCGCGCTGCGGCAACGAGCCACAACCCTTGTGGATCGATAATTATCTTTCTGCTGTACAAGGGAGTCAATGGAATCAGTTGGTTGATTTTCTCGTCACAGTTCTCGATTCTCAAGATGACATGAGCCAGATCTGCATCCTGTCTCGCAATTGGGTCAACGGGCGTGAAGTCAAACCCTCTCAGATTCATGACGGACTGCGGGCAGGCGGTTTCCCTCATCGTCTCGATTCACGACTGTGTTGGAAGACTTATGACAGCAAAGCCAGTGGACGTCTCCACGGGAGACAACTCATTCTTCGTTCACGGACCGAGGTATTCGCACTACCACCTGCGACAGATGTGGTTGGACTGGTGACTCGCGGCAACGAAGGAGACGCTGTTGTCGACATTGATAATGGCGTGGAATCCTTGAATGCATGGAAGCGAGGTCGCACCGTCTTTGGCAATTCATGAGCATGAGCGGGTCGCGCATCAACCAGCACATCTTATCGACGGGCGATTCTTCTCTATGCTCTGCATATGCCGGACGGGAACGGTTGCCACATCGGCCTCGGTCTGAATGCGGGCCGCTGCAACATATTAGTGCGACCGCTGATCACTACTCTGAGATGTGCCGTCACGTGACACGGGAAATGGGGGGGCACCGCAGGAATGCCGATGGGCTCGCAAGCCAGGAACAACTTCGGCGCTCGTCCGGCACAGATCGGTGCCATGGCCTCAGCGATGGCCTGGAGATGACGACGGTGAGCACGAGCCCGTACCCGGTGAATGGCGGGCGTCTGTGGGAGACGCTTCATTCCTTGGCGGAGATCGGGGCGACGCCCGCGGGCGGTGTGGCCCGGGTGGCGCTGACCGACGAGGATCGGGCGGGACGTGATCAGTTCGTGGCGTGGGTGCAGGAGGTCGGCTGCTCGGTTCACGTTGACCAGATGGGGAACGTGTTCGCACGCCGGGAGGGCACCGATCCGCTGCGGGCACCGGTGGTGGTCGGCAGCCATCTCGACAGCCAGCCCACCGGCGGCAAGTACGACGGCGCCTACGGCGTGATGGTGGGCCTCGAAGTGTTGCGGGTGCTTCACGACCATGACGTCAGCACTGCGGCGCCCATTGAGGTCGTGTCGTGGACCAACGAGGAGGGAGCGCGCTTCCCGCCCGCGATGATCGGTTCCGGCGTTTATGCCGGGGCATTCAGCCTGAATGAGGGACTCGCTGCGCCAGGAGTCGACGGCACGACGCTCGGCGGCGAGCTGGCGCGCATCGGATACGCCGGAGACGAGCCATGCGGTGCTCCCGACGGTGCCGGTCGCCGGCCCATCGGGCACTACATCGAGCCGCACATCGAGCAAGGCCCGATTCTCGAGGCCGCCGAGGTGACGCTCGGCACGGTGACCGGAGTGCAGGGCATCCGCTGGTATGACGTGTTGATCGAGGGGCAATCAGCGCATGCGGGCAGTACGCCGATGGAGCATCGCGCCGACGCGATGGTGGCCGCCGCACGGCTGGTGTGCGAGGCCGATGAGATCGCGGCTCGCCGGGCACCGGAGGGACGCGCCACTGTCGGCACGCTGTCGGCCGGCGCCGGCTCACGCAACACCGTGGCGGGCTCGGTTTCATTGACCGTCGACCTGCGCCATCCCGATGCCGCAGAGCTGGAAGCCATGCATGACGAGTTGCTGGCTTTCGCCGACGGCCCAGCGTTCGGGCCCCAGAGTCCGAGCGGACGGTCGATCCCCCGCCCGCAGATCACACCGATCTGGTATTCACCGCCGATCGTGTTCGACCCCGTGGTGGTCGATGCGGTGCGCGCTGGTGCAACGGCAGCCGGCTTCGAGCCCGTCGACATCACCTCAGGGGCCGGCCACGACGCCTGCTACGTATCCATGGTTGCGCCTACCGGGATGCTGTTCATTCCGTGTGCCGATGGGTTGTCGCACAACGAAGCCGAATCGATCCTCCCTCAGCACGCAAGAGCCGGCGCGCAAGCCACGCTCAACGCAGTGCTCTCGTTGGCGGACTAGCGCCAATCACCGCGCCGAAGCGCAAGCCGGCCTCGACATTGCTGTGACTCGCGCGCTGATCACAGGAGGCTTGGCCGACGGGCGAAGCCGCGAACCGGCCGCTGTGCCGCTCAGGTGAGTTCGGCCAGCGATTGGCACTTGAGGACGGCTCGGGCCGACTGCTCCATGGCCGTCCAAGCGGGTTGATCGGCCACTTCGCCCTGCCAGCCCATCTGTGCCAGCCGATGTGTGAGCCGGATGTCGCCAGCACCCACATCGGCCCGCGCCAGCCAGCCGGTGGCAGCCTGAACATCGCGCACCGCCGACCTTCGTGTCGCGGCCCACAGCTGCGCGTCGGCACCAAGCAGCGGATCGGCGGGAATGGCCACGATCATCGCTCTGGCGGTATTGCGCCAGTTCCGGGCGACCTCCGCCGACACTGCGGCGGGCCATTGCCCCAGCAGCTGCTGCTCGACGCTGCGGTCGTCGGGCGACGCCCCTTCGACCACGCTGACGTCGATCTTGCTGAGAGCGATTGCCGCCGCTGTCGTGGCCCGCACGTCCGCTCGTGGCGGTGCCATGCGTTCGCGCAGCTCGGCGAAGGTCCCGGAGGCCTCGGGGCCCGTGACCCATGAGATGAAGTCGCCCCGGCCACGCTCCCGGAACATCGGCGCAGAGAACGTGTCGGCCCACCATTCCACGGGCCGCACCAAGTGCGCCATGGCGGGGTCGTATTCCTCCCAGTTGCGAGCGTCCTCTTCCGACCGGAAGAGATTCATGCCCGCTCAACGGAATGGCCGGCTTGCCACATCGCCGCCGACCACGCTGCGGGTGTAGCCGACCATCTCTGGCGGGTCCTTCGAGAGGATCTCTTCGTCTCGCAACTCGATGCGCAGAGGCTCACCGCCCAGCAGGCATGCCGTATCCACCGTGACGGTCTGCCCCGGAACCAGCCAGCGGATGGCCAGCGCCTCGAAGGCGCACTGCGCAAACCAGCGCTGCTCACCATCAATGCTCACCCGGTACTGAGTGGGTTGGTTGTTGAACGGTGGGAACGACGCGATGTAGTCGGTGCCCGGGTGCAGCCAGCCCGGGGTGAGGTCGATGACCCGTCTCACGAGTGCCTTCGCGCGCACCGGCTCGATGCCAAGCGTGCGAGCTAGTTCCGCATAGTGAGGCGCCACCCCAGTCGCCAGCGTCTCGCGCATGATCGCCGCATACGCAGCATCAAGCTCCTCCAGCAGAAACTGCTCGGGATCCGTGGTCTCTACTGCCATGTCGCGACTCTAGAAGGCGCGCGCTACAGCCGATGGATCCGTCGATTGCTCGGCAACAACGTGAGCCTTCGCGCTTTTGTGGGATGAGGGCTGCTGGATTCGGTGCTGGGGGTTCACGTTAGGAGGATGCCGCGGCCTGATTCAGTCCCAATGGCCCGATTGGTATTCGAGCATGTCGTCGCCATGCAGTTGCTTCGTGGCGTTGCCGACGCGTACCCAGAAATCCGTAGGCACCTGCCCGCCGTCATGAGACTTGGCAAACACAGGCTTCCCGCTCGCAGCAACTGAGACGAGGCAAACGTCGACGCCACTGGCCCGCTCGAAGCCGATCTTGATAATGCCAGCAGTGGGGATCGAGAGATCGCTATCAAGCCGCTGGCGCAGGAAAAGCTCGTATCCGTCTCGAGACGCCTTGTCGCCCAAGGTTGCCATGTCGTCCTGCAGTCCGAGCACGACACCGGCATCATCGACGCCGATCAGCAAGGTTCCGCCCTCAGCATTCAGAAACCCGCAAACCGTCTTGGTGATGACGTGCTCCAGCCGTTTGTCGGGCTGTCCGGTGTGGAGATTCCGACGGGCCGTCGACTTGTATTCGACCGTCTGGGACTCGCCGACATCAAGCAGGTCGGTGAGCATCGACTGCGGCTCATCCCTCTGATCCTCGTCCCACAGGCGATCGAAGGCCTCACGAACTACTCGTGCGATCAGGTTTCGTCGCTTCTCAAGGAAGGTCGGATATTCGAGCTGTTCCCAGCCGACAGGCAACGCGTGCCAGTTCCGCTGCCGACGCAAGCGTTCCGGCTCCATCGCTCCGGTCATCGCCGGCCAATACTCCAATGGGTCCTCGGCACTGATCGTGGCGTTCTCCGGCCAATCGAGGAACGCCATGTTCGCAATCGCATTCACTTGCCGAGTGACGGTGATCCCTCGGGCAGCCAAGTACGCACGCGGGAACAAGTGGTGCCGCTCGATTGACCGCGGAGCAGTCACTGTCGGATCCAGCAGCTCGCGGATTCTCAGTTCGCTGAACAGCAACTCTGCGTCGAGCAAGTTGAGCGCCGCCCAATAGGCGAACAGAACAGGGGAACGCGCCGACGAGGTGTCGAGTCGATTGGGCAGGGAGATCTCCCAGTAGTCACGGGTGAAGTTCGCCCGCACCAAGCGATCCAGCTCAGCACAGAAGGCACCTCCGTCACCGTGCTTCAAAACAGCGACACGGCCAAGGTCTGCTTCGATCTGGCTCTCTGGCGACGATGTGTAGCGACCAATTGTATGCGCCATGAAGAACCACCGGGCAATGACCCCCCGAAGCGTCTTGAGATCGAGACCGAAATCACGCTTTCCGATAAGCCAGAGCACATAGGTGTAGATGAGCGCGTTCTCGGAAGTCACCATGCGCCGGCTCCTGAAGCCAGCATGAGTAAGGCACTTCAAGAATTCGTGCCAGTTAGTCAGGTCCAGAACATCGTCCTGGGCTCGCCGCAGTTCATCGAACTGGCCTGCTCGTCGTTCTGCCGAGACATCACCAGTCTCAAGGTCCTTGCCGCGCAGGATGTTGTAAACGTGCTGCAGCCTGCCTCGGCGGAACGCCAAGCCAACGCCTGCGCGCAGCAGTTGATCAGGGCTCGGGTCGATGAACGCGTTCCGTGGCGAGGGACCCTTCGCCGCGACGTCCGCGGCGTCTCGACAGAACTGCTCGAGCTGTTGCCGCCCCTTCTCCCAATGCACCGACATCAACGTGAGGATGAAATCGGCTTGGTTGAGCTTGACGCCCTCCGAGTTGGTGCGCACGAATACCTCGGCGACCTGCTCCTCGTCCGCCGAGGCATTGAGTTCAACCACCTGGAAACGGAAGTTCTGGAGGTCACGAACGCGATCGATGCGGTCTTCGAGCACATCCTTCTGTTCCTCAGGAAGGTGTTTCGACTCGTCATCCGACAAGCGGTCGAGGAAGCTCCGAACGGCCTGCCTGAACCCGTCGCGCCACAAAGCCGTTATGTCAGGAATGAACTGGGGATCCCTTTCGATGGCAGCGTCCGTGACCTCGAACGTCTCGTCTTCGGGGCAGAAGGCGATTCGGATCTGCCTCTCCTCAAACGTCTTGGTCAATACTGGCCGACCGGTCAAGACGGCGTACAGCGACGTGAGCCGTTGCTGCCCGTCAACAATGAGCAGCTTCGCGACTTTCTCATTTTCACCACCACCAACCTGCCGTGTCCCAGCATCCGCTCCCGTCTCCCAGAGCATCAGCGTGCCGACGGGGTACCCCCGATAGAGCGAGTCGAACAAGTCCCGCGCCTTCGCCGCCGACCAGACGAACGGGCGCTGGATGTCTGGTAGCGCGATGTTGCCGTGCTTGATGTCCTCCACCAGGTGCACGAGCGAGTAGCCAGTGTCCTTGTACAGCGTGGGCGTCATGTTCGTCCTCTGGCAGGTTGTCGCAGGTGTTCCGCGACCTTCGACGCTACCGCTGGTCAGCGGCCCGCAGCCGTGAGACCGCTCGCCTGGGCCGAGGCCGCCAGCACCCTGGAAGCCCCACAAGACGGAGTTCGGCTTCTGCCCCAGTTCCCGCTCGGTGCCAGACTCGACCACCGAAGACTCGACTGCTAGATGGTTAGTTCCAAGGGGTGGGGTCCACCGTTGGTGGGGTGAGGGTGTCCAAGCTCGGGTGTAGTCACGCTTCGATTTTGGAGGTTCTCGGCATGGGCCCGGACTTGGACACCCTCGCGACTGCACTGTATGTGAG
>JAJDTF010000069.1 GCA_022827265.1 Acidimicrobiia bacterium
CCGCCGCAACACCGACCGCAAACCCGAGCACCGCGCAGCCCAGCTCGCACTCGCCGTCACCCTGATCATCACCCTCAAACTCATCGACCACCACGACCGCTGGCAACCCCGATAACCCACCTATCCGCTAGCCCTCTTAGGCGGTACCGGCGCGCTTCCGCAGCTTTATATGCGCCTATATATATTTTTTGGGCGAATGTGCTGCTGACCTGCGGGTTTCAGCAAACTGCTGGATCGCTGGTCGCTGAGGATTCTGTCGCCGCCGCAGCGGGCGCGCATGTGCACCCAACTGCTCGGCCGGGTCAGTCCCAGCCGAGCTCGTGCAGCCGGTCGTCGTCGATGCCGAAGTGATGGGCGATTTCATGCACGACGGTCACCAGCACTTCTTCCACCGCGTCGTCGGGCGACTCGCACATCTCCAGGATGGGCAGCCGGTAGATGACAATGCTGTCGGGCATCGCCAGGCCGCCGTAGTCATGGCGCTCGGTCAGCGGGATGCCCTCATAGACGCCGAGCAGGTCCGGATCCTCCCCGCGGTCCTCCACGAAGATGGCCACGTTGTCCATCAGCGAGCGCAGCGCGTCGGGAATGTCTTCGAGCGCCTGTTCCACCAGGTCGGCAAAGCGGGTCTCGTCCATCTCGAGCACACCCCCATCCTGCCGGGCCAGCCGGCCCGCGTCAGCGGCAAGGCACAGTCGGCGGATCGGGCGCTGTGCTGGGACCAGCAGTAAGTTGCAGGCATGTACGAGCTCGTCGTCACGGGAAATGATCCGGATGCCGCTGCGGACGTAGCGGCCAGCGTCGGGGGCGTGTGTTACGCGGCTGACCCCGACGATCGCCGCGAGTTTCCCTTCCGCACGCTCGTGCGCGCCATGACCGATTCCCCGGACCTGCTGACGCCCGCCGCAACGGTCGGCACCTACCTGGCGTTCTCACGCGTCATCCGCGAGCGCCCGCTGGGGTCCGACCCGGGCACTGCCTCGCCGGGCCTGACTGCCATCTTCCCGATGGTCCACCACCCACGGCTGACGCACGCGCAGGGAGACAGCCACTGGCGTGACACCCACGTGCCGCTAGCGCTGCAGCATCACCCCGGCATGTGGGACTACACCCAGCTCAGCGTAGTGGCCACACTCAACGGACCGTCCTATGACGGTTTTGCCATGGTCGCGTTCGCCTCGCTCGACGACATGCGTGAGCGCTTCTTCGGCGATGACCACGACCGCGACGTCATCCGTGCCGACGTGGCGAAATTCGCCGACACCGAGCGCTCGCCCCGGCGCGTGATCGCTACGGAGACCATCTACCGCCAGCGTCCCCCGCTTCCGGCAGTGACCTGGCCGCACGACTAGCTTGCGCGCCCCCAAGCGAGCCTCAGTCCGCCGCGCGCCATGAGCCAGCCAGCGAGTTCATCGTGACTGCCGCGCACCACGCCGAGGCGTTCAGCCCTGCGCGCCGGATCGGCACGCTGCTGACGCTGGCCGGGGCAGCGGCGGTGTCGCAATCGTTCGGCCGCTTCACCTATTCGCTGCTCTATGCCGACATGCGCGACGGCTTCGGCCTGTCCAACACCGTGGCCGGTGCTCTTGGCTCGCTGAACCTGCTGCTGTACGTGGTGGGCTCGCTGGTGGTTGCGCTCACGGTGGGGCGCACCGGCCTGAGCGGCGCTGTGCGGATCGGCCTCGCGGGCAACGTGGCCGGCCTGGCGCTGCTGTCGTGGAGCCCGAACGTGGGCGTCGCGGCCTTCGCGCTCGCGTTGACGGGCTTCTGTGCGGCCGGCGTGTGGGTGGGCACTCCCGGGCTCGCCGCGGAGCTGCTGGGGCCCGAGCGGCGGGGCGCCGCTGCCGGCTGGATGACCGGCGGTGTCGGCAGCGGCATGGTCGCGGCGGCGGCCATCGACGCGCTGCTGAACCGTCCCGACGGCACCGAGCCTGGCGAGGCGATGCTGGTCGCGGCCGACCTCAGCCATCCGCGCAACGTGTACCGGGTCGAGCTCGTCATCGGCGCGGTGATACTGATCGCGCTCGCCGTCGCCGTGCACAAGTGGGTACGCACGCCTGGTCGCACGGGCTTCGGAGGTGCTCGCGCCGCACTCGCCAAGATTCCCCGGGCGGGCCAGCTCATCACCGCCTACACGCTGCACGCCTTCGTCGTCACGACAGTGATCACGTTCATCGTGGACCACCTCGAGGGCTACGCCGACCTCTTCAACGCTCGGGACGCCACGATCGCCTTTTCGTTGATCGGCGTCGGCAGCATCGCCGGCGGGCCGATCTTCGGACGCTCAGCCGACCGTCTTGGCCGACGGCGCACCGTCACCATCGGGTTCTGCGTGTCGATGATCTCCATGGTTTTCATGACCGCGTACCCCTTGCTCGAAGTGGGCGGGCAGGCACTGGCGTGGACTGCGGCGTTCATCTTCGGCACGGCGTTCACCGGCATCATCGCCTCGATAGCGGCCAGGGTCAGCGACAACCTCTCCGGCGACGAGTTCGGCGCGGCCTACGGGGTTGCCACGATCTTGTTCGGCCTCGGCTTGGCGGCAGGTCCGTGGCTCGGCGGCGTGACGGCCGACTGGTTCGACAGCTTCGGTCCCGCCTTCGGGCTCGCCGTCGCTGCGTGCGTGGCGGGCGTCCTGCTCACCGGCTGGGGCGACGACCCAGTGCCCGCGGAGGGTTCCTAGGACTGAATCGGCTGACCCGAGCCAGCCGATCTGGGGTTAGCTGAATTCGGGCTCGTCCCACCAGGGGAAGTACTCGGGCAGGTCCTGCGTCGGCCGCAGCGAGAATTCCGGCGGCCGCTTCTCGAGGAACGACGCAACGCCCTCGTGGGCATCTGCGCCACGGCCCAGGTGGAAGATCCCACGGGAGTCGATCTTGTGGGCCTCCATCGGATGATCGGCAGCGAGCATGCGCCACAGCATGTGGCGGATCACCGTCACCGAGATGGCCGAGGTGTTCTGGGCGATCTCGGCTGCGATGGCCCGGGCCGCCGGCAGCAGGTCGTCGGGCTCGTGCAGGCTGCGCACCAGCCCTCCTTCGAGGGCCTCGTCGGCGTCAAAGACACGGCCGCTGAAGCACCATTCGAGCGCCCGCGACAGACCGACCACGCGCGGCAGGAAGTACGACGAGCAGGCCTCGGGCACCACTCCCCGGCGGGCGAACACGAACCCGATACGGGCCTTGGTGGATGCCAGCCGGATGTCCATGGGCAGCGTCATCGTGACGCCCACGCCGACCGCCGGGCCGTTGATCGCCGCTATCAGCGGCTTGTTGCACTCGTACAGGCGCAGCGTGAGCAGCCCGCCGCCGTCGCGCATCCACGCCAGGTCGCCGCCCTCGCCCCGCTCGGAGGCTCGCTCGGCCTTGCGCTCATCGGATTGGCTGTCGAAGTCGAAGGTGTCGGCGCCCCCGCTCAGATCGGCCCCGGCGCAGTAGCCACGGCCGGCGCCGGTGAAGATCACCGCCCGGACGTCGTCGTCGGCATCGACAAGGTCGATGGCATCCATCACATCACGCAGCATCTGGCTGTTGAACGCGTTCAGGCGCTCGGGGCGATTCAGCGTGATGGTGGCGACGCGGTCGTCAACCTCGTACAGGATCATCTCGAACTCCGGCACAGCGCCCCCTCAAGCAATGGCCGTCCGGCTGGCGGACGGCGGTGTCGGCGGCTTTTCTACACGCCCAGCCGCTCCGTACGTCGAGCGGCCGGTGCAGCTCGCGCCCAGCTACACGTCCAGGAAGCGGCTGGCTGCGAACGCCGAGCCGATCATCCCCACGAGCACACCGGCGATCACCGTGACGATCACCACAGTCGTGAACTGATCGGAGGTGACCACGAACGACCGGAAGAACGCCAGGATGTCCGAGCGCGAGAACAGGCCCTCCACGTGACCTCGCAGCGCTCCTGCGGCAATCGCCCCGATGATGCCGCCGATGAGGCCGTGCAACATGCCTTCGAGCATGAACGGGAACCGGATGAAGCTGTTCGTGGCGCCGACCAGCTTCATCACCTCGATCTCGCGCCGGCGGGCGAACATCGCCACGCGGATCGAGTTGAAGATGAGCATCACGCTGGCGCCCGACAGCACGATCGACAGCAGCAGCACGATGCCCTGGAACGACGTGAACCAGGTGCGAATGGCGTCGACCTCTTCTCGGCCTGTCTGGACTGACATCACGCCGGGCCGCTGACGGAATTGGGCGGCCAGTGATTCAATCAGCTCGGCCTCGACCGACCGGGGCACCACCCGGTACGACGCGGGCAGCGCCTCGGGAGACACCTGGGCCAGCAGCTCGGGCTGGTCGGCCATCTGCTGGGACACCAGCCCATAGGCCTCCTCGGAGCTGAAGAACTCGATGCGATCGATCTCGGGGTGGGTCTGCAACTCGATGCCGAGCGCATCGAGCTGGCTGGGGTCGATCTGGGGGTTCAGAAACACCTCGAACTGGACGCCGCCCTCCCAGCGATCGAGCGCGTTCCCGCTGGCATATCCCGCCATGAGCCCCATGCCCACCAGCATCACGCCGACAGCCACAGTGAGAATCGCAGCAAACGTCAGCGTGAGGTTGCGCCGGATGTTGGTCCAGGTCTCCCGCGCGAAGTAGCGGATCCGGCTCACGGACTCGCCCCATCGACAGGATGGACCCCGGGCGCCTCTGGCGAATCGGTCTCGCTGCCGTACGCGCCGCGCTGCTCGTCACGCACGAGCTCGCCCTGACGCAGCGCGATCACGCGACGCCGCATGCGGTCCACGATCGTGCGGTCGTGCGTGGCCATGACCACGGTGGTGCCGGTGCGATTGATCCGGTCCAGCAGCGAGGTGAGCTCTTCTGAGGTGTCGGGGTCGAGGTTGCCGGTGGGCTCGTCGGCCAGCAGGATCAGGGGCCGGTTCACGAATGCCCGGGCGATGCTCACACGTTGCTGCTCGCCGCCTGACAGCTCGTCGGGAAACCGCCGGTGCTTGTCCTCCAGGCCGACCAGCTCCAAGATGGCCGGCACCTGCGTGCGGATGACATTCTCTGGGCGGCCGATGACCTCGAGCGCGAAAGCGACGTTCTGGTAGACGGTCTTGTTCGGCAGCAGCTTGAAGTCCTGGAAGACTGAGCCGATGTTCCGTCGCAGGTAGGGCACACGCCAGCTGTTCAGCTTGGACAGATCCTTGCCGGCCACGTGGATGTCGCCGGCAGTGACCTTCTCCTCGCAGGTCATGAGACGCAGCATCGTGGACTTGCCCGAGCCCGACGGTCCCACCAGGAAGACGAACTCGCCCTTCTCGATATTGAGCGTCACGCCGTTGACTGCCCGCGTCTCGCCCTTGTAGATCTTCGTGACGTTGTCGAAGCGGATCATGCGCGCCCCAAGGTACGACAGCGACCGGCCGCAACCCGGTCATCAATCGGCCCAGTTGCCTAGGTCTCGGCGGCCGCGGGTTGCTGGGAGCGCTGCCAGCGCAGGTAGGCCTCCATCAGGCCGCTGAGGTCGCCGTCGAGCACGGCGTCGACGTTGCCGATCTCCATGCCGGTCCGCAAGTCCTTGACCTGCTGGTACGGGTGCAGCACGTACGAGCGGATCTGGCTGCCCCACGCGACGTCGCGCTGCTCGCCCGCGAGGGCCGCGACTTCGGCCTCTCGCTCGGTTCGCTGCAGGTCGGCCAGCTTGGCCGCCAGCATCTGCATGGCTCGGTCCTTGTTCTGGTGCTGGCTCCGTTCGTTCTGGCAGGCAACGACGATCCCGCTGGGCAGGTGCGTGATGCGCACGGCGGAGTCGGTGACGTTCACGTGCTGGCCGCCCGCGCCCGACGAACGGTAGGTGTCGATGCGCAGATCGCTCTCGTCGATGGGCACCTCGTCTGACACCTCGTCGAAGAACGGCACCACCGACAGCGATGCGAACGCTGTGTGCCGGCGCGACTGCGAGTCGAACGGCGAGATGCGCACTAGCCGGTGCACGCCCCGTTCCGCCGCAAGGAACCCGAACGCGTGCCGCCCCTTGATCAGGAACGTTGCGGAGCTGATCCCGGCTTCGCCGCCGTCGGTCGCCTCGGTCAGCTCCACGGTGAAGTCGTTGCGCTCGGCCCATCGCTGGTACATGCGCAGCAGCATCTCTGCCCAGTCGCAGGCGTCGGTGCCTCCGGCCCCCGAGTTGATCTCGCAGACGGCATCGTTCTCGTCGTGCTCGCCGCCGAACAGCGCCATCAGCTCGATGTCCGCGAGCCGGTCCTCGGCTGCAGTGACCACCTCGTCGATCTCGGGCAGCAGCTCTGGGTCGTCTTCTTCGGTGGCCAGCTCCACCAGCGCTGTCGCGTCGTCGACCTCGGCGCGTGCCCGCTCCCAGCGCTCGATGTCGTCACGCACACGCGACAGGCGTGTGGTGACCGCCCGGGCCCGATCGGGCTCGTCCCACAGCGACGGTTCCGATGCCTCGGTTTCCAGCCCGTTCGCCGCCGCGCGCGCGTCGTCGATCCCGAGGTACTGATGCGCCTCGCTGACGCGGCGATCCAAGTCGGTCAACGCGTCGGCAAGGTCACTCAAGGATCGGCTCACAGCAGTCGCTCAGCGGCCGTGGCAGTGCTTGAACTTGCGGCCCGATCCGCAATGGCAGGGATCGTTGCGGCCCAGCTTCTCCTGGGCCGACTTGACCACGGTGCCGGTCGACGCGGCGGCAATCCGGCGCGACTGCGACGGCCCGCTGGGACCCCGCTGCGCCGACGGCGCGGCGGCGGCAGCCGAGGCGCCGTTGCCGGATCCGACAGTGGAGGATGTGAGATCCGGTGCCGAGTACTGCACGTCGGTGGCCCCGGTTGCGCCGTCGGCCGCCCTCGACCGTGACGGTCCAGCCGACGGGGCCGCGCCTGCGGTGGCTGTCTCGCTGCCAGGCGGCGCCGAGGTGACCTGCACGTGCATCACGTAGGTCACGAAATCGCGGTAGACGCGCTCGAGCATGGCACCGAACATGTCGAAGCCCTCGCGCTGCCATTCCGCCACGGGATCCTTCTGACCGATGCCGCGCAGGTGGATGCCCTCGCGCAGGTGGTCCATGTCAGCGAGATGCTCGCGCCAGCGCTGGTCGATGAGGCGCAGCATCACCTGGCGCTCCACCTCGCGCATCGCCTCGGGGCCGATCTCGGCCTCCCGAGCCTCGTAGTGACGCTCGCCGTCGGCGCACACCGATTCGACTGCGTCGTCGACATCCCAGTCTCGCTCGCCATCTCCCGACAGCTCTGCAGCCGTGAGCTCGGTGGGCCAGTAGGTGCCGATCGTGGCGAGCAGGCCGTCGAGATCCCACTCGGCGGGGACCTCGCTCGTGCAGTGATCCAGCACCGCAGCTTCGGCGGCATCGCGCAGGTACCCCAGCGATTCGGTGCGCAGATCGTCGCCGCCGAGGATCTGCTCGCGCCGGGCGTAGATCACCTTGCGCTGCTCGTTCATCACTTCGTCGTACTTGAGGACGTTCTTGCGGACCTCGGCATTCTTCTGCTCGACGGTGTTCTGCGCCCGTTCGATGGCCTTGGTGACCATCTTCGCCTCGAGCGGCACGTCATCGGGCAGCGTGCGGTCCATCACCCAATTCACCGCGCCCGTCGCGAACAGGCGCATCAGATCGTCTTCCAGCGAGAGGTAGAAGCGGCTCTCGCCGGGGTCGCCCTGCCTGCCTGCACGGCCGCGCAGCTGGTTGTCGATGCGCCGTGACTCGTGCCGCTCGGTGCCCAGCACGTACAGACCGCCCAGCTTGCGCACCTCGTCGCCCTGGGCACGGCACTCGGGCTCGTGGCGCTCAGCCCGTGCCGTCAGGTCTGCCATGTTGTCGGGATCGTCCGGGTCGAGCTTCTCGCGCAGCATGTCGCGACGCGCCAAGCCCTCGGGGTTGCCGCCGAGCAGGATGTCGACGCCGCGCCCGGCCATGTTCGTAGCCACGGTGACCGATCCCAGCCGGCCCGCCTGGGCGATGATCTCGGCCTCTCGTGTGTGCTCTTTGGCGTTGAGCACGCTGTGATCGATTCCCCGGCGTTCGAGCGCTGCAGACAGCTTCTCGGAGTTCTCCACGCTGACCGTGCCGACCAGCGTCGGCTGCCCGGAGCGGATCCGCTCGGAGATGTCGTCGACGACCGCCTCGATCTTGGCTGACTCGGTCTTGTAGATGAGATCGCCCTGGTCGTCGCGCGCCACAGGCAGATGGGTCGGCACCGGCACCACGTCGAGTCCGTAAGTGCCGTTGAACTCGGCAGCCTCAGTGGTGGCAGTGCCCGTCATGCCCGCGAGCTTGTCGTAGAGGCGGAAGTAGTTCTGCAGCGTGATGGTGGCGAGCGTCTGGTTCTCCTCCTTGATCGCCACCCCTTCCTTGGCCTCCACCGCCTGGTGGAGGCCCTCGCTCCAGCGCCTGCCTTCCAATATGCGGCCGGTGAACTCGTCGACGATCTTCACTTCGCCGTGCGAGACCACGTAGTCCTTGTCGCGCCGGTAGAGCTCCTTGGCCCGCAGCGCCGCGTTCATCTGATGGACGAGATTCGCCGAGACTTGGTCGTAGAGGTTGTCGATATTGAGCGCTCGCTCGACCTTGGAGATGCCCGGTTCGAGCACGGCCACGTTGCGCTTGTCTTCTTCCACCTCGTAGTCGACGTCGCGGATCATCGTGGCAGCGATGCGCGCGAACTGCTGGTAGAGCTTGGCGGCGTCCGCGACCCGGCCGCTGATGATGAGCGGCGTGCGGGCTTCGTCGATGAGGATCGAGTCGACCTCGTCGACGATGCAGTAGTTGTGGCCGCGTTGGACCTGTGCGCCGCGCGATGGCGCCATGTTGTCTCGCAGGTAGTCGAAGCCGAACTCGTTGTTGGTGCCATAGGTGATGTCGGCTCCGTACTGGCGGCGCTTGTGCGCTGCGTCGTAGGGACCGGGCACTACCAGCCCAACGTCCAGCCCCAGGAATCGGTGGATGCGTCCCATCCACTCGGCATCGCGCGCCGCCAGGTAGTCGTTGACGGTGACCACGTGGACGCCCTTGCCGCTCAGCGCATTGAGGTACACCGGCAGGGTCGACACCAGCGTCTTTCCCTCGCCGGTGCGCATCTCGGCCACCCAGCCGAAGTGCAGCGCCGCTCCGCCGATGAGCTGCACGTCGTAGTGGCGCTGGCCGATGACCCGGCGTGCGGCCTCGCGGGTGACCGCGAAGGCATCGACGAGGACGTCGTTGAGGTCGGCGCCACGCTCCAGCTCAGCGCGGAACTCGCCAGTACGAGCTCGCAGACCGTCGTCGGAGAGGCGCTCGATTTCCGGCTCGACGGCGTTGATCTCGGGCACCAACTCGGTCAGCAGGCGCAGCTTCTTGCCTTCCCCGGCACGGAGCACGCGCTGAAACAGAGCCACAAACGCAGGCTACCGCTGCCCCCCGACGCCAGAGCCGAGGATTATTCGCCTGCCGGCTCAGCCTCTCAGGAGTCGATCTCGATGAGGCCGGCGTCGCCGTCGGAGCGGAGGTACACCACGCTGGGCTTGCTGGTGTCTGCGTTCACGAAGAGGAAGAAATCGTGATCCAGCAGCTGCATGCGGGTCACGGCTTCGGCAGGATCCATCAGCTCCAGGTCGAAGCTCTTGCGCCGCACGATGCGCGGCACCCATTCGGGGTCGTCAGGTCCTGCTGTTGTCTCGGGGGCCGGAGCGCCGTTGACGAGGTCGTTCTCGAGGCGTGCGAGCGGATGATGCGCCTCGTCGCGGTGCAGATTGGGACGATGCCGGCGCACGACGCGAGTCTTGAGCTTGCGGAGCTGCTTGCCCAGTTTGCCGACCGCCAGATCGACCGCCTGGTGCTGATCGACGCCGGCGACCGAGGCCCGCACATGATGGCCATGTCCGAGCAGCGTTACCTCCACCTGCTCCCGCTCGGCGATGCGCGGATTCTTCTCTTCACGGAACACCACCTCGGCACGATCCAACCCGTTGACGAATCGATCCAGTGCCCCGATCTTCCGCTCCACCGCAGCCCGCACATCGTCGGGAACCTGAACTTTGCGACCCGTAATGGTGATCTGCATTGCCTCGGCTTTCTGAGCAGGTGCGCAGCCGTTGCAGCCTTGCTCCAACTGAAGGGAGTGCCATGTTAGGCAGCCGCGGAGTCGCGGTCGCGACCCCGTCGAGCACACGCTGCCACATGGACGGCCGCTGCACCGGCATCCGTCAGCGCAGCCGTTGCCGCCCGCAGCGTTGCCCCGGTAGTGACCACGTCGTCCACCAGCAGGATCCGGCGTCCCGCTGCGACGCGGCGGCAGTCGAAGCGAGGACCGGCCAACCGCTTCTCCCGGCTGGCGCCTGACTGCGCAGTGCCGCCGATCCGCCGCAACAATCGCATCGGACGTGCTCGCAAGGCCTTGGCAGTGGCCCTCGCCAGTGTCTCCGCCTGATCGAACCCCCGTGCTCGCCGGTGCGCCGCAGTAGTCGGCGCCCAAGTCACTGTGTCGATGGGCGCCGGCCCAGCCGCCGCCGTGTCGATGGGCGCCGGCCCAGCCGCCGCCGTGTCAACGGGCGCGATCGAACGCAGCGCGGCGAGATGAGCAAGCGCGAGCGAGTCGCCGAGCCAACGGGCAATGGCCCGCTCGCCCCGGTACTTGAGGGCATGCACAAATTCGCGCCCGACATCGGAATGAGCGAACAGCAGCGCGACGGACTGCGCTCCCGCAACCGAAGCCGGCTCGGGGTCGACAAGCGCCTCGATGCACGGCGAACAAGGGCACCACCCCAACACCCCACAACCGGCACACCGAACCTCAAACAACACCCACTCGACCGTACGCGCGCCGATTTCGACCACCAAAGGGATTTCGTGCCTCAGTAGCGGTAGCGATCTGCCTTGTATGGACCGTCCACATCCAAACCGAGATACGAAGCCTGCCCCGGCGTCAACCGCGTGAGCTTCGCGCCCAGCCGATCAAGATGCAGCCGAGCCACTTCCTCGTCCAGCCGCTTGGGCAGCACGTGAACATCGGCAGCCAGCTCCTCTGCATGCGCATGCAGCTCAAGCTGGGCAAGCACCTGGTTGGTGAAACTCATCGACATGACGAAGCTCGGATGCCCGGTCGCGCAGCCGAGGTTCACCAAGCGGCCTTCGGCCAGCACGATCACCGACTTGCCGCTCGGGAACACGAACTCGTCCACCTGCGGCTTGATCGAACGGCGTTGGACATCGGACATCGCGGCCAGCCCCGCCATGTCGATCTCGTTGTCGAAGTGCCCGATGTTGGCCACCACCGCCTGGTGCTTCATGGCCGACATGTGCTCGGCCGAGATGATGTCGCGGTTGCCCGTCGCGGTCACGTAGATGTCGGCGATGTCGAGCACGTTCTCGAGCCGATCCACCTCGAAACCCTCCATGGCGGCCTGCAGCGCATTGATGGGATCGATCTCCGAGACGATCACCCGGCAGCCTTGGCCGCGCAGCGCCTGCGCGCACCCCTTGCCGACGTCGCCGTAGCCCGCCACGAATGCCACCTTGCCGCCCAGCATCACGTCGGTCGCCCGGTTGATGCCGTCGATCAGGGAGTGCCGGCAGCCGTAGAGATTGTCGAACTTGGACTTGGTGACCGAGTCGTTGACGCTGTAGGCCGGGAAGGTCAGCTCCCCCCGTGCCGCCATCTCGTACAGCCGGTTCACGCCGGTCGTGGTCTCCTCAGAGACGCCTCGCAGACCAGCCGAGATGTCGGTCCACAGGCCGGGCTCGGTGCGCTGGATCTCGTTGAGCAGCTCGTGCACCGCCACCTCGTCGGGCGATGCCGCATCCGGGCCGTCGGCCTGCAGGCTCGGCACGCTGCCCTGAGACTCATAGCGAGCCCCGAGATGAACCATCAGCGTGGCGTCCCCGCCGTCGTCGACGATCAGCGTCGGGCCGGGCCCGTCGGGCCAGCGGAGTGCGCGGAAGTTGCAGCGCCAGTATTCGGCGAGCGTCTCGCCCTTCCATGCGAACACGGGCACGCCTTGGGGGTTGTCGACTGTCCCGTCGCGTCCCACCACAACGGCAGCCGCGGCCTCGTCCTGGGTGGAGAAGATGTTGCAGGACGCCCATCGCACCTGCGCGCCCAAGTCGACCAAGGTTTCGATCAGCACCGCCGTCTGCACCGTCATGTGCAGGGAGCCCGTGATGCGCGCGCCTGCCAGCGGCCGGGAGTCCATGTGCTGCGCGCGCAGCGCCATGAGCCCTGGCATCTCGGTCTCGGCCAACTCGATCTGGAGCCGTCCTGCAACTGCCAGACTCAGATCGGCTACGTCGAAATCATCGATCAGGCTCGACGCCTGGCTCATGGGATCACCTCGTTCTTGGAGCGACAGCCTGCCGCCTCAGACAAGAAATGCCTTCAGCTCTTCGAGCAGGGGGATCGGGCCGGGGTCACGCCGGGCTGCTGAGGCGACACGCAGGCTCAGCACGTCGACTTGGTAGATGAGGTCGAACAGCTGCGCCATGGGGCCATAGCCCGCAGCGTGCAGTTCGGCATGCGGCACGGCGATGCGGGCACGGTCGAGCACACCGTGGGTGAAGTCGTAGCGACGACCGAGCTGCGGATGCTCGAAGTCGTGGCGCAGCGCGATGATCGCCAGCGGCGAGCCGTCGACCAAGCGTCCGGCTTGGTCCCAGCCCGCCAGTTCGTTGTGGCACAGCTCGGGCATGAAGCTGGCGAAGGCAGGGATCTTGGCGTTCTCATTGATCTGGGCCTTGGCACGACCCGCAGCCACTGCACCGAGCGCACCGCCGCCGTAGAAGACGGGGGTCATCTCGCCGTTGCCCGCCGCCCTCACGATGCTGTCGAGCGAATCTGCGGCAGCGCCGGTACCGGCCTGACGTGAGCGCAGCTGGGCTACCGCCGCGTCGACCCAACCGGCGATGCCGGACAGCAGACCGGCTCGCTCGAGTGCGACGAGCGGAGCGACGGAGATCGCGCCCACCGCGGCCCGCGGCATCGGGATCGCCGCATCCACCTCGTAGAGCGGTGCAGCCCACTCGCCAGCCAGCTCGGCCAACCGCCCGCCTGATGTGACGGCTACCACGGGGGCGCCCGCATCGTGGGCTGCCGTAGCGGCGGTGAGCGTCTCTTCGGTGTTGCCGCTGAACGAGACGGCGATGACGAGCGTGGTCGGGCCGATGAATGCCGGACACTCATAGCCCTTGGCAACGCTGACCGGCACCGGCATCAGGGGGGCTGCAAGCGCCGAGACGATGTCGCCGGCGACGCCAGAACCGCCCATGCCCATGACCACGACGTTCGCGATGCGGCTGCCGTCGACTGCCCCCGGTGTGGCCTGAGACGAGGCGAGTGCAGCCTCCATCTGCTCGGGCAGGCCAGCAACCGCACGCGCCAGATCGAGGGAATCGGGAGCAGCCTCAGCAGCGATCGTCGCCGAGACGTCATCGTGCGGTGATGTCATGACTCGAACGTCGGGGTGAGCTCGCCGTTCGCGATGCGAGCGTCGAGCGCTGCGGCGGAAGCCGGATCGGCATCGGTTGCCTCGTCGATCAGCAGCACCGGAATGCCGCCGTCGACGGCGTACGTCTTCCCTAGGCGCGGGTTGTACAGCAGGTCGTCGTCGGGCACGAAGTAGAGGGGTCCCTTGTCCTGCGGGCACGCCAGCACTTCCGCCAAGACCGGATCAAGACCCACGCGTGCCTCCCGAACGCGGCACCGAGGGGCTGCGCCGGCGAGCGAGACCGCGGCCCGAGCGGCCCGTGAGCGAATCCATGCGGCGATCATGCCAGCAACGCCCTGATCTCGCTCACACGCTCCGCGACGGCCTCGCAGTCAGGCGCCTCGAGATTCAGCCGCAGCAGGGGCTCGGTATTGGACGGCCGCAGGTTGAACCACCAGTCGCCGCCGTCGACCGTGAGGCCGTCGAAACGGTCCTGGGAGAACTGCGCGAAGTGTGCACCGACCCGGCGCTGCACCAGCTCGACATCGGCGACACGGGTGTTGATCTCGCCCGAGGATGCGTACCGCTCGAGCGGGGCCAGCAGCTCCGAGAGCGAGATCTGCGCGGCGCTCAACTGCTCGAGTGCGATGAGCGCCGCGATGAGGCCGGAATCGGCCCGGTAGTTGTCGGCGAAGTAGTAGTGGCCGCTGTGCTCACCGCCGAAGACGGCCCTGGTGCGGGCCATCTCTGCCTTGATGAAGCTGTGACCCACCCGGGTGCGTACGGGCTGGCCGCCCGCTTCGACGATCGCCTCGGGCACAGCGCGTGAGCAGATCAAATTGTGCAGGATCGGACCCGGCCCGTTGCGGCGCAGCATGGCCTGGGCGACCAGCGCAGTGAGCAACGACCCGCTGACCGCGCTGCCTCGCTCGTCCACGAGAAACACCCGGTCGGCATCACCGTCGAATGCCAAGCCCACGTCCGCCCCGGTGCTGCGCACGCGCTCGCTCAGATCGACCAGGTTCTCCGGCTGGATCGGATCGGCCGGATGATTGGGAAAGGTGCCGTCGAGCTCGCCGTACATCAGCTCGCACTCGAATGGCAGCGGGTCAAAGACGGCCGGCACCACGAGGCCCCCCATGCCGTTGGCAGTATCCGCCACGACGCGCAGGGAACTGAGCCCCGAGACATCGACGAACGAGCGCACGTGGGCGGCGAACGTGTCGAGCAGATCGCGGCGCCTGCGCCGGCCGCCGCCAGGCGGCGAGGAAGCACCCCGTGCCGCCAGCTCAGCGATCTCATCGAGCCCGCTGCCCGCACCCACTGGCGCAGCACCCGGCCCGCACAGTTTGATGCCGTTGTAGGACGCCGGATTGTGCGACGCCGTCAGCATCGCGCCCGGCAGGCCCAGGTGGCCTGAGGCGAAGTAGAGCAGATCCGTGGACGCCAGCCCGATGTCGATGACGTCCACGCCGGCGGCTTGAGCGCCATCGGCGAACGCCTCAGCCAGCGGAACACCGCTCGGGCGCATGTCGCGCGCCATAACGATCTGCGGTGCTGCCGACCACTCTCCAAACGCGTAGCCGATGCCGCGCGCCACTGCCGGGCTGAGCTCCTCAGGGCAAATGCCACGTATGTCATATGCCTTGACAACGCCTGCCAAAATGCCAGTAGATACAGGGTCGATGCGGGCCGCCATACGGCTTCAAAGCCTAAAAGACCGCGCAGCAGTGCGCGGCCATCGCGCACAACCCCCTTGCAATCTGCACCCGCTTTTCCCTAGGGTGGGAGCAGAGAGTGGGATGCGACCCTGCCTGAAGCATGCGAGAGAGGCGATGACGAAGAGCAAATACCAGCCAACAGAACGGGAACAATTGGTGCTTGGCGAGGTCGAGAACCCCAGGTACGACCGCCAAATTGTCAATGGTCTCGAACCCTTCATGAGTGGCTCCGCGCCTGAGGATTTCCGAACATTCTATAGTGAGAAGGAACTCAGCGACTTAGGCAAACTGCGCGGGACTGATCGTGATGTAGAAGACAGAATGCCCGTCAAACTGACGCGGCATTACTTTGAAATGGCTAAGTTGAGCCCAGCACTTCAAAAGCTGGTCAAAGCATCGCCTGACGAAACTGTGGATCTTGAGGGCGATCCGGACCCGGCGAACCAACTCGACTACAGCCCCATTGAAGGACTGTTACACAAATATGAGATGGCGCTGTTGTATGTCATTTCAACCTGTTCCGCCCATTGCAGGTTCTGCTATCGCGAGGAGTTGATCGGGCGCAAAGAGATTGAACGTTCGGATGGCTCGGTCAAGAAAAAGGGCCTTGCGCAAGTCGGCGAGATCGTCGACTACGTCCGGTCACACAATGACGCCGTCGCGACGAACGGCGGTACCCATCCGGAAACCGGCAGGCCGAAGCTGCGCGAGATTCTCTTGTCGGGCGGCGATCCCATGGTGCTGCCGAATTCCAAGCTGGCAGGATGGTTCACAGCATTGGCCGAAGCGGGCGCCGAAGCCATCCGCGTCGGCACCAAGGAGCTGGCGTTCTACCCCGACCGCTTCGATGACGCCTTCTTTGCAATGATCGACCGCTTCCATGAGGTGTACCCGGACGTCTCGATGCGGTTCATGGTCCACTTCAACCATCCAGACGAGTTCCTGTTGAAGGATGCCGACGGGCGATATATCGCCGATGAGAAGGGATTCCTTCAGTGGCGTCCGAACACGCGGCGCGCGGTGGACGCGCTGGTTGAACGCGGTTGGATCAGCGTCGAGAACCAGACTCCCATCATCGCTGGTGTCAACGACGACGCTGATGCACTGCGAATCCTCCAGCGCACGCTCAAGGGCGTCGGCGTCGAGAACCACTACTTCTTCTGCGGACGGAACATCGTTGCCTACAAGGCATTCAATGTGCCGATCGAGACCGCGTGGCAGCTCCTCAACGATTCGCAGCGCGGGCTGTCGGGAGTGGAGTCACACGCCCGACTCACCATCGTGCACTACAAGGGCAAGACAGAGGTCTCTGCGGTGACCGATGAGCCGATTGCCGGCCTGCCGGGCGCCGAGAACGGCGTGGTGATCTTCAAGGTGCTGCGAAATCCGGCCCACGCGCCGGACCGAGGCAAGGTCACGATCGTCGGGCGGAACCCCGAAGCGCTGTGGTTCGACGAATACGAGGACCGGGTGCTGCTCGACGAAGCGGGCCTGTTCTCCCAGACGCGTCCCAGCGGCGTGACCATTCCGCGCTCGCGCTCACGGCACCATGCGCCGCCGAAGGGGCGCACGCCCCCTCAGGCACGGCCAGCTCCGCTCATGGCCGTCGTTGCGAGCAACGAGCGCAGGCCGCACCCCAAGAGCCCGGTCAGCGATCCGGCACCTGCAGTTCACGACGCTCAAGCCTGAGGGACCGGGCCGGCAGGCATGTCTGCCGGGGTTGCTCGAACGGCGTCGTAAGCGCCGGCAGCGGCACGGTGACGGATGCGGCCGATGTCGGCCACCACCCTGAGCAACTGGGCCGCCAGCCGGACGGTGGTATCGGCTGAGTGATCCACGGTGACGGGCACTTCGGCGGCCGTCAGCTCGAGGTGCTCGACCAGGTAGAGCACCTCGACGTCGAAGGCGAACCCGTCAATGACGGAACGGCCGAAGATCTCCTCTGCAGCCTCGGCGGTGAAGCCCTTGAAGCCGCACTGCGTGTCTCGGTAGCGGCGCAGGAGCACGAGGCGCGTGAAGGTGTTGAACATGCGGCTCGCGAACGCCCTGGCGGGCCGCGCCGGGCTGATCGTGCGCGCTTCGACGTGGCGCCGGTTGCCCAGCGCGACATCGGCCCCGTCACGGAGCGCATCGATGAGCGAGGCGAGCTGCCCGGGCGGGTAGGCGAGATCGACATCGGTGAACAGGCGCAGACGGCCGCTCGCTGCCAGCATCCCGGCGCGCACCGCTGCACCCTTGCCTCGGTTGGCCTCCAGCGACACCACCACATCGGCCCCCGCCTGCCGGGCCGCTTCTGCTGTGCCGTCGGTCGAACCGTCGTCGACCACCACGATCTCGAGCGGGCCGCCCAGCGCTACGTGGCCGCCCAGGGCAGCGTTGATCTCGGTGACGGCGGCGCCAACGAGGTGCGCCGCCTGGTACGCCGGCAGCACAACGGAGACCGCTGCAACTCGAGCGCCGGCGTCCTGCACAGGATCGGTGTCCGATGCTGGATCCATTCCCAGCGGCTCGATTCCGGTGGGAGGATGCAGACGGGCCGCCCGGGCGCCGGGCTCAGCCTCCGGGCGGCACCGGTCGAAGCGCACCGGGGGCCGCACGGCGACGAACGCGAGCGCGGCCACGCCGAGCAGCGTCGCCAACCAGGCCAGATACTCCACCGCGGTGGCGCCATAGGTCAGCTCGACATGCTCGTCGGTGGGGATCACCACCATCCAATTGGGTGTCACCCGGTACGGACCTTCAGCACCGCGCGCCGACCAGTTCGGGAAGTACGACACCTTCACCAGCACCGGGACACCGGGTCGATCCACAGTGAACGACAGCCGGTCGCGATCCACCTCGGGGGGGCTGACGTGAACCGGGGGCAGGGCGCTCCTCGGTGCCGCACTGAATCGCGTCAACGAAGCGGGCGGCGCTCCGTCAGGGTCGGGGGGCCCCAGCAGCGACACCCTGGACCAGTGCTCGGGCCCGTCCGCAGCAATCGGCACAGCCCACGCCGCAGGGTCGTTCCACCAGATGGCAGCCGGATCGGTCCACGCCCGTCCAGCCTGCGACACGTCGTCCGCCACGGCCGGCTCGAACCGCAGCGGTGACACCAGATCGCTGTCAGCGACGAGGAAGATCGACCACGGTCCCGCCGTGGCAATGTGCCGCAGGTCAGCAGAATTCTGGGCTGCTGCGGTCGCTTCGGTGCTGAACGCTGCGTAGTAGCGCACGCCCGACATCTGCAAGTGGGGAACGCCCAGCTCGAAGTTCAATGCGTTGTAGGGAAGGCCGCGCATCGGACGCGAGGGCGACGCCGACATCTCTGACTGCATGAGGAAGTGGAACGGCACGGTGGGCGACGACTCGAAGTAGAGACCCTCCATGGAGGAGATACAGCGATCCGTCAAGTGCGGCAGCAGCATCGGGGCCATCGGCGTGCCGTACGCGCCCACGATGTCCCGGTCGTACTCCCACAGCAGGCGGCCGCATCCGAGGTCAGGCGTCTCGCCGACCTCGCGCATGACATCGACGAAGTCTTGGAATTCTGGCCATGCCGGGCGCTCTTCGTAGCCGCGGAAATTCCAGCGAGCCCAACCGGAGACGAAATTGTGGTCGTCTGCGGACACCGTGAACGGGCCCCAGCGGTATGCACCCTCGGCGTCGAGCCTCGCACCGGGCGCGTTGCCGAGATGCAGCGACAGCAGGCCCGTCGCAACCGCCAAGGCGACGACGGGCACGAACACCCGCACCCACAGCAACACGCCATCTCCGACCGCTGCCGGTGCCCGCGCAGCAGAGGCCGGGATACCGGCTGCCGCAGAGCCACCATCCGGGACGAGCTGAGTGCCTCCCTCCCGGGGCTTGATCGAGTGGTCCTGGGCCGGATCTCGCTGGGTCGAGTCGGCCCGAGTGGGGTCTCGACGGGTCAGCGCTTCGATGATGAGCCACAGGCCCATCGCCGCCAGTACGTACACGGCGAGATACCAGAACGGCAAGATGCGTGCGTTCCACAGCCGGTGCTGGGGCCAGTGGACAAACCCCATGGCCATCGCGAAGGCGATAACCGTCCACGTCAGCGCCGGGCGGTACCAGCGTGCGAGGCCGACGACGGCGCCGACGCCTGCGAGCACGAGCAGCCAGGTGATGCTGTGGCGGGCCCCGTCGCCGCTGATCTCGTCGGTGAAGAACAGATGCTCCCGCACCTCCGTGAGCCGCTCCCAGCCCATGTCGTTGAGGTACGCACGCCGGGCAACGAATGGCGCCGTCCAGAACGCCGACAGCGCGCCGCCGATGACGCCGATGACCAGCGCGTGCCACGACCGGCGCCACTCCATCACCACGAGCGCCGCAACAGCCGCCGCAGGCACCGTCAGGCGAGCCAGCGGCGACTCGGCGAGATTCCAGACGGCGGCCCACAGCAAGATCGCCGCGATGGACGCGCTCAGCGCCGGGATCCGGCCGATGCGGCCAGGCAGCGCATGGAGGCTGCGCACCGTCACCATCAGGATGCTGGCCGCGACCGCGAACCCCAGCGCGATGGGATGGCACAGGGCCACGAACGCCAGCACCAGGCTCGCTCGCGCCCGCCCGGTCCCTCGCTCCAGCGAGCGCCAGAGCATGCCCAGGTACACGAGCGTCGCCGACAGCGCAATCGAGTACGCGAACTCCCCCGCCAGCGTCGAGGCTGCATTCCCGCCGTAGATCGTGAAGTTGACATCGAAGACGAACAGCAGCAGCGCAGCGGGAAGCAGCATCCGCAGCGGCTGCGCCCAGCCCGCCAGCCGACCCATGAGCCAGGCAGCGGCCGGCATCGACACGACGCCGCTGATCGCCACCAGCTTGAACGCCACGCCGTAGGGCAGCACCACGTCCGCCACCACGATCATCAGGTACGGCAGCACCATGTAGAACTGCATCGCAGGCATACCCGCGTACCAATCCGGCGACCAGCCGCGCAGCGAGCCGGCGGGCAGCAATTCGTCACGCAAGAACGCCGGGCCCCAGACGTGGGCGCCCATGTCGCCGCCCGTCGGCGTCGACGCCGACACGATGCCGCCAGGGTCGAGCCACGCTACTACCGCGACGCAACTCGCCACGACCACCGCAGCTTCGACCCACGCTCGCAGCACCGACCCCGTGCGAGGGGGGCGCGTGGTCAGTGCGGCCACCCGCGCAGGCTAGAGGCAGAGCGGAGAGGCGACGACACGAGCCGCTCGGCGGCGCGCGGCTACTGGTCGAGGGACGGTCGCCATAGCATGAACCCATGGCAGCTGAGGTGCCCTCGGGCGGGCGCCACTCGCGGGCTCGCAAGCCCCGGGCGAGCGAGCCCCCCGACGCGCCGGCCGACGGCGACAGCGGTGCGGACGGCAGCTCGACCGACCACTCCCGTCACGGTGGCCCGACCCCTGCCGAATCCGGGCCGCGTCGGCGCAGCGAGCGCTGGCCACGCTGGTCGATCTGGCTGCTCGCCATGGTGCTGCTGTCGGTGATGTTCCTGCCCGGGCTGCTGCGCAGCGACGGCGGCGAGCCCATCGACTACAGCGCACTCATCGCCGAGGTGTCCTCGGGGACCGTGAGCAGTGTCACAGTCACCAACGGCACCGGCGCGATCACCGGCGAGTACACCGACGGCACCCGATTCTCCTCCGAAGGGCCGGTGGAGCTTCCCGAGACCGATCTGGAATTGCTGCGAGCGCGCGAGGTGACGATCGAGTTCCACACCGACCGGCCCAACCTGCTCGTCAGCCTGCTGCCGTTCCTGCTGCCGTTCGGCTTGATCTTCTTGCTGTTCTGGTGGATGCAGCGGCGGGCGCAGGGCCAGATGTCGGGGATCATGTCGATCGGCCGGAGCAAGGCCAAGACCTACACCACCGAGCGCCCCTCGACGAAGTTCGACGACATCGCCGGCTACGACGGCGTCAAGCAGGAGGTCACCGAAGTCGTCGACTTCCTGCGAACGCCCGAACGCTTCACGGCGATCGGCGCAAAGGTCCCCAAAGGCGTGCTGCTGGTGGGCCCGCCGGGCACCGGCAAGACGCTCATTGCCAGGGCGGTTGCGGGAGAGGCCGGCGTGCCGTTCCTGTCGGTGACCGGTTCGGACTTCATGGAGATGTTCGTGGGTGTCGGCGCCAGCCGCGTGCGAGACCTCTTCCAGAGCGCCCGCAAACTGGGGCGGGCGATCATCTTCATCGACGAGATCGACTCGATCGGCCGCAAGCGAGGCGCAGGTCTCGGGGGCGGCCACGACGAGCGCGAGCAGACGCTCAACCAGATGCTGGCCGAGATGGACGGCTTCGAGGAGAGCGGCGGCATCGTGATGATGGCGGCCACCAACCGGCCCGACATCTTGGATCCGGCCCTGCTGCGTCCGGGCCGCTTCGACCGCCAGGTGGTGGTGCCGCTGCCGGAGTTCTCCGAGCGGCTCGCCATTCTGGAAGTGCACTCGAAGGACAAGAAGACCAACCCCGACGTGCAGTTCGACACCCTGGCGAAGGGCACGCCCGGCATGAGCGGCGCCGACCTGGCGAATCTGGTCAACGAGGCGGCCCTGCACGCTGTCCGGCGCGACTCGGAATCGATCGCCCAGGCAGACTTCGAGGCGGCGCGCGATCGGGTGCTGATGGGCCAGCGCCGCGAGTCAGTGGCGCTGACAGAGCGAGAGCGAGAAGTCACCGCCTACCACGAAGGCGGGCATGCGCTCATAGCCACCCTGTTCCCGCACGCCGACCCTGTCCACAAAGTGACGATTCTGCCGACCGGTCAGGCGCTCGGCGTCACCATGCAGCTGCCAGAGGAACGCCACGCCTACAGCCAGGAGTACATCGAGGATCGGCTGGCAGTGCTGTTCGGCGGCCGCATGGCAGAGGAAACCGTGTTCGGCGTGACCTCGACCGGGGCGGCGAACGACCTCGTGCAAGGCACCGAGCTGGCGCGCAAGATGGTGTCCGAGTGGGGCATGAGCGACCGGGTGGGGCCCATGGCCTGGGGGTCGCACGCGCAAGTCTTTCTCGGCGAGGATCTCGTGTCGGGACGCGACTACTCCGACGAGACCGCCCGGGTCATCGACGAGGAAGTCGAGCGCATCCTGCGGACACAGCAGGACCGGGCACGCAATGCACTCGTCGAGCACCGGGCAGCCCTCGACCGCATCGCCGCGGCCCTGCTCGAGCACGAGACCATCACGGGCGAGCAGATCACCGCGCTCGTGGCTGGCTAATCCTGAGGATCGTCGGGGCGCACAACCTGCGCTAGCGCCGCAGCCAGGCCCGACAGGTCGACGCTGCCGACCCAGCCGTCGACCACGCGGCCGCCGACATCGGCCACCACCGTCGTCGGCACGGTGCCGATGCCGTGCCGGCGATGCAGTTCCCGCTCGATGCCGAACGGCACTTCAGCGACGGGCAGCCCTGCGCCAGCGGGACCCCGCACCACGGCGATGGCTGATTGACAGGTGCGGCAGGTTTCTTCGGTGAAGACCACCAGCGCGGGGCCTTCCGGGATGCCCACCGCCACAAGATCGACAACCGGAGGCAGCTCCGACCTCGGCACTGCCGTGGCCGATGCACTGCGGCGGCGCTGGGCGAGCGACGCGATCGCGATCGCGACCACGATCAGGACTGCGGCAATGACGAGACGCTCCATCAGCCGCTCACCAGGCCACCGGATGCGCCACGCTCAGGCCTGCATCGGACACTCGTGCCTGCCACAGCAGCACTGCGAACGGCGTGTCGGAAACAAGCAGGCGGGCCGTGCCGCTGGCTAACCGGTGAGTGATCACACCCGATGGCGGCACGTCGATGACAGCCACTGTCTCGCGGCTCAGCGTCGCGACGACCACGCGGCCGTCGCCGCCTGCCGACGCAGCGGAAGCGCCTTCATCGGAGGCATCGGCTTCGGACGGCGCGGACGGATCCGTCATGATCGTCACAAACGCCTCGCCACCGGATTGGGGCGCAATGACGACCAGCCACCGGTCGCCCGTCTGGACGACGCCCGGCACGAAAGCCAAGCCCGACCGCGCCCGCAGTACTGGCGGGCGGGCCTCGACTGCCGGCTCGTCGACAGCTTCGCCAGCGGCGCCGGGCCCGGTGACGTCGTCTGCACCGCCAGTCTGGGCAATCACCGTGACGGACTCATCCTCCGGCTCGGCTTCAGACGCAGCATCCGGTTCGGCCCTGAGGTCGGTGAGCGGGCTCGCCGCACTGCCCACCAGCGTTTCCGCCCACACGACAATGGGAACGTCATTCTGCGAGACAACCGACACCCCGAAGGGGGCGCCGGGCGTGGCGAGAAGCGTTTCCAGTCCCGGTGCCAGCTCACCGGGCGGGGCGACTGTCAACTCCACCACGTCGTGCGACGCCACGGCGAAGGCCAGATGGTCACTGAGCGGGTCGTCGGACACGATGGACGCAGCGACTTCCGCCACATCGCCGGACGGGTTGAAGATCCGCACCCACAACCGCGTGCCGTCATCGATGCCGGCCACCGGCACAAGCCAGCGCCGGTCGGCAGCCACGGACGCCAGCTCGGCAGCCAGGCCGCGGCGGCCGACGCTGCCGTCATAGGCCACGAGCGAGTCCACTGCGATTCGGCCGGCGCGGACCCGTATCGATGCGGCCACAACATCTCGACGGCGCGCGTGCTCGCCGATGTCGACGGCAACAGTGCTCCACGCCGGTACCACAACCCCCGTCAGCGCCGGCGCCACAAACGGTCCGAATTCTGCTTCCGAAGCAAACGTGACATCGACGATCGCGTCCCGGGGCAGCGGATTCATGATGGCCAGCACCGCCAGCGCGTCGTTCTGCGTATCGCCGACGGGCACGTACCAATCCGGAGCCAGCACGCTCGAACAGCGAGTCTCGTCGATCCCGAGCGGCGAGACGAACCTGCGCGTCACTGCCAGCCCGCCCGACGAAGCCTCCACCAGTGCGCCGGCGACCTCGTCACGCACATAGTCGGACGTGCTGACAACCCCGGTGCTACGCGGCGCAACGTCGGCCATCACATACTGCCGTCCGGTTGTGCGTCCTCGGAACTCGACTGACACCGATGCCACCTCGGCCGTCATATTCGTGAGCAGCACCTCTGTGGTGACCTCTCCGAAACCCTGGACTGGTCCCCGCAGGCCGACGAGAGGGCAGAACCAGCTCGAAGTCAGCGCATCGGGGGGCGGCACTGCGATCTGCGTCTGCGCCTGCGGGCCTTGGGCCGCAACGGAGGCCGGCTCCCGGTCGTTGCGGGCGTCTATCACCAGCGCTGCCGCAAGCGCCAGCGGAATCAGCAGCCGCGGCAGCCACCGGATGACGCCCATCACCGTGCTGTCCTCATTGGTCCACCGCCGTACCGCCAGAAACGCCACGCCTCGCTGACAGCCTCGCCGTCCTCACTGGTCCACCGCCGTACCGCCAGGAACGCCACGCCGCTGCGACCCCCGTGCCGACCTTCTCATGAGCGCAGTGAGCCGGTCGGCGAGGGGGGTGGGCTGGCCGATCGCCACCCAGATCAGCGCCAGCCAGATCAGCACCTGCGCAGCGATCCGGTTGGATACCGCGGTCGAACGTTCGAAGCGCAGCTCGGCCGGGCCAGCCTGGGGCGGATCGAATCGCATCGCCCAGCCCAGCGCAGGTGCCGGCTCGACTGCTGCAGAGCCTGCGCCGTCCGCGTTGCCGATGTGGAGTCGCCAGCCCGGATCGTAGGACTCCGCGACCAGCACGGTGCCGGCACCCACCGGTCCGAACTGGCTTGTGGCCGACCGGTAGTCGGTGAGCACGCCGATGCCGTCGGTCAAGTCGCTCACCACGAGATCCACCGGGTCAGCCGCGAAGCCCGCCGGAATCGGCTGGGAGAACTGCGACCGCGACGACCACCACGCCTCGTTGCGGAACACTTGCACCGAGGGATCTGCCGCCAACGGGCGCAGATCGATCTGCGAGGCAAGCGCCTCGGAGACCGCCGCCGACACCGGTCGGACCCAGCCGTCGGCATACGAGGGCCCCGAGCGTTCCACCACCACGACATACCGGACGCCGAATGAACCCAACAACCGTCCCAATCGCAGCGTGTCGCCTGCCAACCCCACCCGCACAGCGTTCGCCAGGCGTTCACCGCCGGGTGTCTGCGGTGTCGCCCACGAGTGACGGATGTCGGGGTACCCCCGCACCGACATCCCCATAGCGAGTCCCTCCACGCCGAGGTCGGTGCCACGCAACGGCAGGACCTCTGGAGCGCCGAGCCAGAGCACCCGGTAGTCAGGCCCGACGTCGCGGTCATCGACGAGCCCCAAGGGCACCCGGTGGTCGAAGCTCGGTGCCGACCAATCGCCGTCGATCGACGCCCACGCCGTCGGGACCACCATGGCACCTACCGCAACGCCGCTCAGCAGGACCATGGCGCTGCGGATCCTGGGTGGTGCGTCTCCGTCGGCGGTCGCTAGGGCTGCCGGTCCTGCTGCGGCGGCCCAGCACAGGCCGACGGCCCCGAATGCCAGGGATACTTCGGCGAGCGAGGGCCCCGGCGTTGCGCTGCTGATCAGCTCATCCGCCCAGCCGGCCACGATGACCCATGCGAGCGCAAAGCCGGCCAGCGCTACCAGCCAGCCGCGCACTGCCGACCACAGCCGGGCTCCGCCGCCGACCAGCAGCGGCACTGCGGCAGCAGCCAGCAAACCCCAGCTGAGCGGCAGATCGCCGAGCGGACCCGTCTGGAACCGCAACAGCTCCCCCAGCGACGACGGCGTGGATGAGGTGCGGCTGCCGAGTGAGACATCAACGTAGGCGCGCAATGAGGCGAACTCGAGCAGCCAGGGAAGATGCGCCACCCCCGCAAGCGCCACGGCCAACGCGACCCGCAGCAATCCGGCTATCGGTGCACCGAGCGGTTCGCGGCGTGGCACGCGACGCACCAGTTCGACAACCGTGAGCACCACCCCCGCGGCGGCGACCAGCGCGACGATGAACGGCTCGAATGCTGCCGCAACCGCGAGCAGCAAAGCGAGCGATGCCACCGTGGCTGTGGTGCCGCGCCGAGAGCCGTTGCGGAGCGGCCGAGCAGCCGAAGCGCTCACCAGGCGGCTGGTGAGCAGCACCATCACCGGAGCAGTTCCGTAGGCCAGCAGCACATCCCAGCGGCCAGCCGCCAGCGCGTTGTACGGCAACGGGCACGCGGCGTACAGCACGAGAGCGACCAGCCGGCCATTGCGGCTCGGCCCGTGTCCGCTCTTTCCCGTGGCGCACAGCCGCCACATGCCCACGGAGCCCGCGAGCACTAGGCCCCATATGGCGATGTTTCTCAGCAATCCGACCGAGCCGAGCAGCACGGTGCCGCCGAGGCCCAGCAATCCCATCGCCGCAGGGCCGATCCCCGCGGCACCGACCCCGCTGTCACGCCAGCCATCCGTGTACGCCCCGAGCATGGTGCCGACATCGGGGAAATGTGCGAATTGGCCGAATGCCCCGATGCCGCCAGTGAGCAGGTGGCGTGAACCGAAGGCGATCAGCCCGAGCACTCCGAGCCAGACCACCCACACCGTTCGGTGCGCATTGCGTCTCCAGGTGCCCAGGATGCTCTCGTCGATCGTGGTCCGTGCCGCGAGCCCGCCTTCGGGACTCAGGCGGTAGCGGAACCAGTCGGCAACGCGAACCGAGCCGCCCTGCTGCAATCGGCGCAGATCTGCATCTCGCACCCGCCGGTAGCGCTTGGCTGCGCCGCGCAGAGCGAACGTGCCGCCGAGGTGGCGGGCGTTCCACAGCCATGCCAGCGCCACGTCCGAGGCCTGGGCGAACCGCCCGCGCAGCGCGGCCAGCAGCACCTCGCCCGCAGCCAGCACTGCCGCGAGAATCACCGCAGGCAGCAGGTGCACCCACCCGTAGCACTTCGCCATGGTGCGCAGCCGGGCTCGATGCTCATGCTGGCGCGCCGAGGGCCCGTGAGCGGCCGGCGCTGCATCTGACTGCACCGTCCCGGTTGCCGACGGCACCACGCGCACCCGCGCACCTGAGAGCTGTATCCGCCAGCAGAGATCGACAACGGCGCCGTCGCCTTCGAGCGCTGGATCGAAGCCGCCGACGATGCGGAAGATGTCCTCCCGCACCAGCATCGCCTCGGTGGGAGCCACGAACAGATCGCGGGCCTCATCGTGCTGTTCTTGGTCGAGTTCGTCCTGACCTGCAACGGGAATCCGGACCCCGAGGCGGTCAGCGGTGCCGCCAAGATCGCGCAGCGTCAAGCCGTCGCCGGCGTCGAGCAGCTTGGGACCGGCGACACCGACGATCCGGCCCGGGACGTTCTCGGCATCGTCGACGAGCAGGCTGATGGCATCGGGCGCCAGCGCGACGCGGTCGGTCAGGAAGAGGAGGTAGTCGGCTCCGCGGACCAGCGATGCTCCCCGATTGTTGACGGCACCCATCCGCCCACGCTGCGCCCCACGGATTCGACCCCGACCGGATGACGCGGGGTCGGCGACGGCGGCGGTGGGGAGCAGCTCGCGGACCCGGCGTCCCTGCTCGTCCGTCGCATCGCACAACACCAGCACGGCAAGCCGCGGGTAGTCCTGCGCAGCGAGCGCACGCAACGCGGATTCGGTATCGGACCACCGCGAGCCCGCGGTGACGATTGCAGCAACCGCCGGCGGAGGCGCCGGAACGGTTGGTTCCGCTGCCGCCGGCGGCGACTCCGAAGCCGGCGGACTGACGGCGCCAGCCGGATCTTCTGGCTCGGACGCTTCGGCGTTCGTGTCCATGCGACTTCGAGTCTGCCGCAGCGGCGTCAGCGCACCGACGCGGCAGCGACGACGCCCGGCCCAGCCCGGCTCGTCGGGTAGTCGGGCGCGATGCCGTAGTTGAAGCTGGTGCCGTCGCTCCAGATCAGCCAGTAGCCGTCGCCTGTGTCGGTGGCCACCATGTCAACTGCTGCCAGACGGTTGGCCCGGCCCGAACGCGATCCCAGCGAAGCTGCACTGCCGAATACGTGCACGGCCGTGCCCGCGTCGGTTACCCAGTAGCCGTCGCCGTCGGCTGCTGCCGCGATGCCCACCGCGGCAGCGGTATCCGCCGATCCCAGCTGTTCGGCGCCGCCGTAGGCCAGCACCGAGCCGTTCGTGGCGAGCAGCCAGAGCCCATCGCCGGATGGAGTCGATTCGACGTCCACGATGAGCGCGTCAGTATCGGAGCGTTCCTCGGCTCCCACATCGGCAGCCGCTCCGAATTCGAACACCTCGCCGTTCTCCAGCGCGATCCAGTAGCCGCCCTCGGGATGGGACGCGATGCCGACAGGCGCGGTGCGCTGCACAGTCTCGTCGACCTGCCCGACGGCGTCGCCGTGGTGCCGAGCGTCGCCGAATCCCGTCACCGCTCCCGAGGCGTCGAGCAGCCAGTAGCCCTTCCCGCTGCGGGTGACCGCCATATCGACGTATGCGGGCGCCCCGGTGCCGTCGTCGGCAGCCGCGTCGGACGGCTCGTCCGCGCCGTCGCCGTAGTGGCGTGCGAGACCGTACGCGCGCACCGTTCCGTCAGCCTTGAGCACCCAGAGGTGAACGTCGGCGGTGCCCTGCACCGGCTCGACCGGGTTCGATCCACTGTCGAACTGCGGGAAGCGGTACCAGTCCGACAGCACCGTGCGAGGGAATGCCCGGCGGAATGGGTCTCGTGCCCATCGGTCAAAGCTGAAGGTGTGCTCGCCGCCGGTGCCGACCACTCGCAGTGCTCGCACGCGTCCGCCCCACTCGCCGTTGCCGTCGCGCCCGGTGATGTCGATCCGCACGAGCTGTCCGAGCGTCTTGCCGTGCTGCGCGAACAGCGGCTCGAAGGCTCGCTCGATGTCGGAGCGTCGCAGCTTGATGGTCCATCGGTGGCCGTTGTTGCCGTTGTCGACGTAGATGGCGTCGCCTAGATCGGGCACAGCCGGGAACGTGGACGCTGGCGGCCCCGCAGACCATCCCCCGCTGCTGGTGCTGAACTCGGCGAAGGCGAACCCGCCGTCGGAATTCACCAACGCCCTGCCCTCGGTGTTGGTGATAGCCAGCGTCGTGTGTTCGAAGCCGTCCCCGTGATCGTTGCGGCGCTCCCGGCTGCCGTGCCCGGCCGCCGCGCCTTCGTACAGCTGACAGTTGGGCCAATCGCAGATGTCGGTGAAGCGCCCTTGGCTCACCTGATACTGAGACCAGTAGAGCGCGTAGCTGCGCGCCGCGATGGCCTGCGCTTCGAGAGCCGCCAGGCCCGTGCCGGCCGGGCCAGTGCGGGTGCCCCAGTCCGGCGGCGACTCCTTGGGCACGACGCCGCGCAGGTACTGCTCGAGCGGCAGGCGGTTGAAGGTGTAGGGGCGGCCGGATTGCTTCACGATGCCGAGGGCGCCCCGGTAGGTGATGCGCATGATCTCGGTGGCGTCGCCGGTGCCGCCGCAGTAGATCATGGTCAGCATGGCCGATCGGTCATCGGCGGCGTAGTCGTCACTCGACGGCAGCACTTCGATAAACCTGTCGCCGTTGCGACCGCTGTGCCCGGGCAGGCCCGACGCCACGCTCGCCCCCGGGTCGTCCGCGCAGCCCGAGGTGCGATGGACGTCGAAGGCGTTGCCGCTGACGCTCAGACGCGCGGTGTCACCGCCTGCGAAGGAGTGGCCTTCGGCCGTGAACGACGATTTCGAGGTGACCAGCAGGTCATGGCGGGCGTTGCGCGTCAGGTGGACGAAGATGTCGCGCTCATTGACATCTGTTAACGTGGTGTTGCCGTAGTAACGGAGCGCTATCTGCTCGCCGGTGCAGCCGAAATGCGTGGCGTAGCCCAAGGCGCCCCACTGGCCCATGCCGTTGCCGTGACCGTGGCCCCGCCCCTCCACCACGATCTCCGACGGGGCTACCGCGTCGGAGGCGTCGCTCGGCGGATCGACCGAGACCGGGCCAGCGGCAACGGGAGGAGGCGCAGTGCACTCGGGGGCGCTGGAGGCACCGGCATCATCGAGCGGGCGGGTCAGCACTGCCGCCGCTGCCGTCACCACCGTCTCGCGGACCGCCGCTGGCCCGCCGAGCACCGTGAGGCCCGTATCGCCGTCTGCTGCGGCCGTGCGGGCAAGCGCCTGGCGAGTCGAGGCGGGCAGCGTCGTGTCGGCCAGCACCATGGGCACGGCGCGAGCGCCCAGCAACGCGCCGCCCACGAGAGCATCGGGAAACGCAGCGCCGCTTGCGAGCCCGACCGCGACGTCACCGAAGCAGGAGCCGACCAGTTCTGCCGCCACGGTGGCTGCTGTCTCGTAGCGGTCCTGTCCCCACCACCGGCGCGTGGCGATGCCGAGACCAGCCACCGCGTCAAGAACCGTCGGCGACACCGCGACAGGGCCGCCGACGACGATCACCTGCTCGACACCTCGATCAGTCAGGAACGTCCGTGAACGCGATGTCAGCGCCTGCGGGTCGCTCAGCAGCACGGGATGGCGGCCGTAGTAGGCCAGCGGCGACACTGCCAGCGCATCGGCGAACACGTCGCGGGTCGCCAGCAGCACCGTGCGGAGGCCGTCGCCGCAGTAGTCGCCGATGCCTGCCTGGGCCACCCGTTCAGCTACCCGGATATTCGTCTCGTCGCGGTCGGCGCCCGAGAGGCGTTCGGGCTGTGCGCCCGTGAGTCGGGCGAGATCGGCAGCCACCGCATTGGAGACACGGTCGGCATCGCCCACTACGACCGCGCGGCTGATGCCATTCTGCCCGATGAAACTTCGTACCGCCGCTGGCAGGCCGTCCGGCGGCGTGAGCAGCACCGGCGCATTCAGCACGCTTGCCAGCGGCGCCGCCGAGAGCGCGTCGGCGAAAGCGATCCCCGAAGCGACGATCACCGTGTCGACCGGTGCTGATTCAGCGACGTACGCCTCGGCGATGCGCACCGCCGTCTCGTAGCGATCCTGCCCCCAAAGGCGCTCGGGCGTCACCGCGTTCACGGCACCCGCACGCGCAACCGGCGCCAGCATCGACGCGACCGCCAACAGCGCGACGCCCGGCACGTGCACTGCGGCACGGCGGCTTCGGCGCTGCGATGACCGGCACCGGCGCCGAAGGGGTTCGCCCGCGGCGCCGCGACTGCGCATCTGCCGCAAGGTAACCCATGAAGTCCCTGTACTGGCAGACCCCTCCCGCCCCATACTGGAAGCTCAGCAAGGACAGGATTGGCAGCACCACGGCTGGAGAGGCTCGCCTGATGACCACTGCCTTCGTCACCGGCATCACCGGACAGGACGGCCAGTACCTGGCCGAACTGCTGCACGGCAAGGGCTACCGGGTGTTCGGCTTGATCAGCGGCCAGCGGAATGCCCGGGCCGAGACCGTGGCCAGCGCGCTGCCCTTCGTGGATCTGGTGGAGGGCGACTTGCAGGATCTGGCATCGCTCATCGCCGCCCTCGAGTACTCCCAGCCCGACGAGGTCTACAACCTGGGCGCCATCAGCTTCGTGGCGCTGTCGTTCAAGCAGCCCGAGCTGACAGCCAACATCAGCGGCTTAGGTGTGCTGCGACTGCTCGAAGCCATCCGTCTCGTCGGCGGCAGCCCGAACCCGATCCGGTTCTACCAAGCCTCTTCCAGCGAGATGTTCGGCAAAGTGCGCGAGACGCCGCAGAATGAGCTCACGCCGCTGCATCCGCGCAGCCCCTACGGATCAGCCAAGGTGTTCGGTCACCACACCACGGTCAACTATCGCGAGAGCTACGGGCTGTTCGCATGCAGCGGCATCTTGTTCAATCACGAGTCGCCGCGCCGCGGCCAGGAGTTCGTCACGCGTAAGGTGACCAGCGCAGTCGCGAGGATCAAGCTCGGCTTGCAGGACGAGGTAGCGCTGGGCAATCTCGACGCCAAGCGCGACTGGGGTTTCGCCGGCGACTACGTGCAGGCGATGCACCTGATGCTCCAGCAGCCCGAACCCGACGACTTCGTCATCGCGACCGGGCAGACCCATGCCGTGCGCGAGTTCGTTGAGCTGGCATTCGCAGCGGCCGGGATCGACGACTGGGAGCGTCACGTGCGCATCGATCCTCGCTTCTTTCGCCCGGCCGAGGTCGACTTGCTGGTGGGCGATGCATCCAAGGCACGACAGGTCCTCGGCTGGGCGCCGCAGATGTCATTCGACGAACTCGTCGCCACGATGGTGGCCCACGACCTGGAAGTCGAGCAGCGCAAGCTGGCCTGATGGCACCAGGCCAGTCGGCCGCGCCTGGCGCGGCGGCACCACGGCCCTTCGCGCCGAACAACAGTTAGCGTCACAGCCCGTGCAAACGGGTCGTGTGACAGTGCTGGCCGGCGGTGTCGGCGCCGCCCGGTTCCTCAGCGGACTGCTTCGCGTCTGCCGGCCCACCGATGTCACCGCGATCGTGAACGTCGGCGACGACTTCACACTGCACGGCCTGCGCATCAGCCCGGATCTCGACACGGTCACCTACACGCTCGCCGGCCAGATCAACCCCGAGACCGGCTGGGGCCGGGCCGGCGAGACCTGGCGTGTGCTCACCGAGCTGGGACGGCTCGGCGGGCAGGACTGGTTCAAGCTCGGCGACCTGGATCTTGCGCTGCACCTGTTCCGCACGCAGCGACGCAGCGACGGTGCATCGCTGTCGCAGGTGACCGGTGAGATTGCTGCCAGCTTCGGGCTCGAGCTGACGCTGCTGCCGGTCAGCGACGATCCCATTGCCACCCGCATCACGCCGGCTGAAGCCGACGGAGCAACCGAGATCGACTTCCAGGAGTACTTCGTGGCTCACCAGCACGGCATCGCCGTGCGATCGGTTCGCTTCGCGGGCATCGAGGGGGCCAAGCCGGCGCCGGGCGTGCTGGATGCCCTGAGCAGCGCCGACACCGTGGTGGTCGCGCCGTCGAACCCGTTCGTCTCGATCGGCCCTGTCGTCGATGTGCCGCAGGTGCGCGAGACGCTGCGCGACCGGCGGGACAGCGTCGTGGCCGTGTCGCCCATCGTGGGCGGCGCATCGATCAAGGGGCCTGCCGGCGCCATGATGCGCGAGCTGGGCCACGAGCCCAGCGTCGTCGGCGTGGCGCGGCTCTACACCGGTTTCGCCGGCACGCTGGTGATCGACCATGCCGACGCCGAACTCGCTCCCGCCGTGGCCCAGGAAGGGATGACACCGGTGGTGACCGACACGATCATGGCCGACCCGGACCGTGCGGCCCGGCTGGCCACCGCAGCGCTGGAAGCCGCAGGCGCAAGGGAAAGCACATGACCATCGAACTGCACCCGCTCGAAGGCATCGGCGAGATCACGCTCGGTGCCGATCTCGGAGCCGTCATCGCGAGTGCCTGCGAGGCGTCACCCGCCGGACTGCATGACGGCGATGTGCTCGTCGTGACCCAGAAGATCGTCTCCAAGGCTGAGGGCGCCATGGAGCAGATCGACCCCGACGACCCGCTGTCGCACAAGCCCCTCGTCGAGCGTGAGTCCGTCCGCATCCTGCGCCGGCGCGGCGATCTCATCATCAGCGAGACCAAGCACGGGTTCATCTGCGCAAACGCAGGCATCGATCTGTCCAACGTCGAGCGGGGCAACGCCGCGCTGCTGCCCGACGACAGCGACCGCTCCGCCAACAAGATCCGAGACCGAATACGGGCGCTGTCGGGCCGGACCGTCGGGGTGATCATCTCCGACACCTTCGGGCGCCCGTGGCGGCGCGGCGTCACCGATGTGGCCATCGGTTGTGCCGGCATCGCCGCCGTCGTCGACCTGAAGGGCACTGCCGATGCACTGGGGCGGGAGCTGATGGTCACCGAGGTGTGCGTGGCCGATGAGATCGCATCCGCTGCCGACTTGGTGTGCGGCAAGGCGCGGGGCGTGCCGGTCGCGATCGTGCGCGGGGTCGACCCGAGTTGGCTGCGCCGTGCCTCGGTGCGCTCGGAGATCATCAGGGATCCCGCCGAGGACCTGTTCCGCTAGAGCCGGCGCGGATTGCTGCCGCTCATACGCGGCTCGGCCCACAAGTGGCGGGAGCTCGGCTCAGCCGCTCGGCCCGATCGCTCAGTCGGGTGGCGGTTGGCGCTGCGCACGCAGCACGGCTCCCGGTGCGACCTGCTCTCCGCTGCCGACCACCGAGAAGTCACAGAGCGCTGCCCCCGCGCCCACGGCAACGCCCGGGCCGAGCACCGAGTCGATCACGATGGCGCCCGCGGCGAGGCGGCAGCCGTCCCCCACGACTGATCGCTGCACGACTGCGCCAGGCCCGATCTGGCACCCGCGGCCGACCACCGATGTGCGTATCTGTGCCTCGGGATGAACTCCTCCGCCCGGATTCTCCGGTGGCGACACGCCGGGAACGGCCCCGCCGTCGACGACACGGGCGAGCGGCCGGCGTCCTTCGAGGATGTCGAGATTGGCAGCCAGATACTGCTGCGGCGTGCCCGTGTCGAGCCAGTATGTGTCGGCAACCAGCGCTGCCAGCGCCCCGTCCGCGACGATCTGCGGGAAGATCTCGCGCTCGATGGATACGGGCCGGTCAGGCGCGATGCGAGCGAGCACTGCTGAAGTCAGCACGTAGGTACCGGCGCTGATTGTGGGCCGTTCGCCTGGCGGCAGCGCCGCGGGGGCAGAGCCCGGCTCCGGCTTCTCCGAGAACGACAGCACCCGTCCCGACGGATCGGCCACCACGAGGCCGTATGGCGATGGATCGGCGACCGGCTGCAGCGCGATGGTGGCTTCCGCCCCCGAGCTTCCATGACGGCTCGCAAGGGCGCCTACGTCGAGGTCGGTCAGCACGTCGCCATTGAGCACCAGGAATGTGCCCGTGATACCGCAGGCCTCCGCAGCAAACCGCACAGCTCCCGCGGTGCCGCGCGGGTCGGGCTCAACTGCCACCTGGTATGCGAGCTGCCCGATGCGGCCGTGTGGGTAGGCCGCGGTGAACACCTCGGCCCGGTAGCCCAGCGAGAGCACGATCTCATCGACGCCGTGCCGGTGCAGGTGCTCGCAGACCCACTCGATCATCGGCCGCCCGCACACTGGCAGCATCTGCTTGGGGGTGTCGTTGGTCAGCGGGCGCAGCCGGGTGCCGAAGCCGCCCAGCAGCAGGATCGCCTTCACTCAGCGGGCTCGGATGTCTCCGATGGCTCAGACGTGGCAGGAAGGTCGCCTTCGGCCGGCTCGCTCTCGCTGCCGTCGTCAAGTACCGGTCCCTCTTCGGTCGAGCCGTCGATCAGCGGCTGATCCTCGGGCGGCAGATTGAGGTAGGCCCGCAGGAATGCGTCGTCGGGTCGCGGAACGTCGGCGTTCTCCACGCTCGGGTGGACGAATGCGAACACGAAGATCTGACCGTCGTCGAGGAAGCGCACATCGCGCAGATCCTCGGTGAACGCCAGCGCCTTCTCTGCCTGCAACGTCTCCCAGCGCATGATGCGCAGCTCTGCCCCCGGTTCGGAGATGTCGGGATCGTCGCTGTCGGGATCGGGGGAGGCACAGCCTTCGCCGGACTCGTCGAGAATGGACCTGTCGGGCAGCTCGATCCTCGAGTCGGTCAACTCGAACTCGATCTCGCGCATGAACGCACCGACGGTTGCGAACTGGCCCGTCACACCGGTGTGGAACGGGTGAATGTGGATGAGCCCGTCGCCATGCGTGTGGATGCCCGACTGGTCGTCGACATCGTTGGGGTACAGGTCGAGAATGAACTCGTCGCAGTCGTAGATCGCGTAGAGCGAGTGCCAGTGATCGCCGAGGCGCGGCGGGCCTGCCGGGGCATTCGCGGACCGCTCGTTGCGGGCCATCAGGATCAGCACCACGCCCAACAGGACGACGAGCAGCATCGCCGCCGGGAACAGGATGTCGCGCCGGGGGCGAAAGCTCCTGCCGCTTCCGCCGGCGCTCGCTGCTTTGGCAACCTTTTTGGCAGCGGCTGATCTCGCCATACGGGGCGACAAGCTACCGGCGCTCGCGGCTAATGGTCGCGCCCGCTGCGGAGGCGGCAGCACCTTCTGCTCCCGCGATCCAGCAGGTCGCAACGTCGCAGAGTTCCCTGCCGCCCCCGCAGCTATGGCATCAGTGCGTTCTCGGGCGCTGAGCGGCGGCCGAGGCCCTCGTAGGTGAAGCCTGCGGCGCGCAGCTGGTCCGCGTCGAGCAGGTTGCGTGCGTCGACGACGCGAGCTGCGGCCATCTCCGACGCGGCTCGCTCCCAGTCGATGGCGGCGAACTCAGGCCACTCTGTGAGCACTACGGCCACATCGGCACCATGCAAGGCCTCGAACGGCGAACCTCGGACGTGCAAGGCCGCTGGCAGTTGCGAAGCCATGTCGGGACGGTCGTCGAGACTGCCCAGCGCCGGGTCGTACGCCACGAGGCGCGCGCCCGTCGCGCTCAGCCGCTCGGCAACCCGAAGCGCGGGAGAGCCGCGCAGGTCGTCGGTGCCGGCTTTGAAGGTGAGGCCCAGCATCGCCACCGTGACACCGTCAAGGTCGACAGTTCCCGCGGCTCCATCGCCGGCATCCGGATCCGTTACCTCGTCTGGCTCGCCCACGACCATCCGGGCGACCTTGGCGACCACCCGGGCGAGCTGCTGCTCGTTGACCGCGATGACGCCTTCGAGCAGGTCGAAGACGTAGCCGGCGTCGTTGGCGACCGACACCAGCGCACGGGTGTCCTTCGGCAGGCACGAGCCGCCCCATCCGGGGCCGGGCTGCAGGTATGCCGAGCCGATGCGGTGATCGGTGCCCACCCCGGCAAGAACTGTGTCGACGTCGGCGCCGACTGCCTCGCAGACGGCTGCGAGCGCGTTCACGAACGAGACCTTGGCGGCCAGAAATGCGTTTGCTGCGTACTTGACGGTCTCGGCCGATGTGGGATCGCTGAGGATCACCGGCGCTTCCACTCCGGCATACAGCGCCGCGACCCGGCGTGCCACCGAGTGGTCATCGGCGCCGATGACGATCCGATCGGGAGACAGAAAATCGGCCACCGCGGAGCCTTCCCGCAGGAACTCGGGATTCGATGCCAGCGCCACATCGGTGCGCCCGAGCGCCGCGGCAATCTTGGGCGCGGTTCCCACCGGCACGGTCGACTTCGTCACCACGACCGAGCCTGGCTGCAGGCGAGACCCCACCGAATCGAGTGCCGCCAGCAAGTAACTGAGCTCGGTCTCGCCGTCAGCACGCAGCGGCGTCGGCACGCAGACGAAGACGAAATCGCACGTGGATGCAACGGCTTCGGCCGAGATCACAAACCGGAGGCGACGCTCGGCAATGCCATCGGCGACGAGCCGATCCAGATCGGCTTCGCGAATATGCACCACGCCGGCCGACAAGGACGCCACCTTGGCCCGGTCTATGTCCGCGCAGATGACGTCGTGGCCGAGGTGGGCGAAACACGCGGCTGTCGTGAGTCCGACGTAGCCCGCACCGACGACGAGCACGCGATGCTCCGGCGATGTGCCGCTCATGGCGCCAGCTGGTCGGCGGAAGGCACATCGACCCTCCGGTAGCCGGGATCGATGCGGGGCGGTTCGTCGCCGACGTGCAGGATCACCGTGGTCGCGTCAAGCTCGGCATGGCCGGCGAATTCTGGCACAGGCAGCAGGTGACTAACCAGCAGGCCGGCAGCGAGCCGTCCCTGCGGGGCCAGATAGACGACGGTGCCCTCGGGAACGCCCGAGATGCCCTCGGGCATGGGCCCCGCCACCTCCGCGTCGAATCCGAGTTCGCTCAGCCCTGCAACCACCTGGTGTCGCGCCGTGCCGGTGACCTGCACCCGCACGCGCGACTCGACGATGTCGTCCCAGCCGATGCCCCGGAACACATCCAGCACCCGCTGATTGTGCTCAGCGTGCTGCGGATCGAGCCCGAGCGACCATCGCACCGGTTCGTGAATGTCCACAACCCGCAGCTCGTAGTCCTCGACGTCGGCATCGACGTCGAGGCCGGCGAATTTGTCGGCGAGTCGCCTGCCGTCGTTCACAATGCTCAGCGTGTCGGACGTGGACAGGTGGTCGGCTGCGATGTCCAGCACCGCGAGCAGGTTGACCGGGTTGGCAAGCAACGCCGGTGCGACCTGCGCAGCGGCCGTGCGCATGAATTCACGCTGGCGGTCGGTGCGGGCGAGATCGTTCCAGGCGCCGTGCCGCTGCCAGGTCCCATCAGGCAGCTGCTCTTCGAGATGACGGCTGCGGACGTACGCGAGCGCCTGCCTGCCGTCTAGGAGATGGGTGCCCGCCCCGGTGACGAACCCGCTCCGGCTCTCCGTCTGATCGGTGGCATTCTGTTTCGGCTGGTCACGTAACGGCCGCGCGAAAGTCATCTCGACGCCGCCGACGGCGTCTACCAGCCGCAAGAACGCCTGAAAGTCGGCTTCGACAAAATGCTGCAGCGTGATATCGAGGTTCTCCTCGACGGTGTCGATCAGCCGGGCTGCGCGCGCTGCCGTAGTGCGGTCGCGGTTGTAGGCGCTGTTGATCTTGGCAATGACGCCGGTGCCGGCGATGTCGCTCGTGCCTGCGATCTCCGCCGCCAGATCCCGCGGGATGGACATCATGGCCGCAGTGCCGTCGTCACGCAGTCGGATCACCATCATGACGTCCGCGAGCCGGCTCTGGTCTGAGTGACCGGCGCGCAACGGATCATCGGCCGCGAGACCCAGGGGGCTGTCAGTGCCGACGAGCAGGTAATTCTCGCCGGCCGGGCCGGCCGGCAGCACCGGCTCACCGGCAGTCCGGTCCGCGGCTCCTGACGAGTCCGACAGGGCGTCCGGCTCGTCACCCACCGAGACGCCATCGCCCGCGTTACCCGCTTGGCCGCTGCTTGCTCCGCCTGTCGAGCTGTCAGGATTCGCCGCCATCGTGGCCGGCTGCTCGATCAGCACATCGGCTGCGGTGACCGGCTGCTGGGGAGCCGATGTCAGCACATCCGCCAGCTCGTGCCGTTCGATCCGTCCGAGCTGCAGCAGCACGAAGGCAGACGCACCGGTCGCGACCGCCCCGAGCAGGGTGAGCACCGCGAGCGAGACAAGAATGAGGCGAGTCCGCCAGTTGCGGTGGCTCACTCAGCAGCCTCGGACTGTCTCACTCAGCTGCCTCGGAGAGGGCCTCGCTCAGGGATGGGTATACGAACAGGCTCTCGGCGATGTCCTGGACGCGCAGGTTCGCGCTGACAGCGAGAGCCACCACCGAGATCAGCTCGGCCGCGTGCCGGCCCACGATCGAGCCGCCCAGCACCTGGCCGGTCAACGGGTCGGAGACGATCTTCACGAAACCGCGGGGGTTCTCCTCGATCAGTGCCTTGGCGTTCGCGCCGAACGGCACCTTCGTGACACGGATCTTGCGGCCTGTGGCAAACGCTTCCGCCTCAGCCAGCCCGACATCGGCGATCTCGGGCTCGGTGAAGATGGCCGATGCTGCCTTGTCGTAGTCGAGATGGCGATGCGGGCGGGTCTCGTGCAAGCCCATGGCGTGCTCGACGATCTTGCGTCCCTGCATCGCGGCTACCGACGAGAGCGGCAGCTTGCCCGACAAGTCGCCCGCGGCATAGATGCTCGGCACCGACGAGCGCAGGTTGTGGTCCACCTCCACGTATCCGTCGCCATCGACCCTCACATCGGTGTTCTCGAGCCCCAAGCCGTCGCTGTTGGGGATCGAGCCGATGGCCAGCAGAGCGTGCGTTGCCCGCACCGTGCGCCCGTCGCTGCACACGACCTCGACCGCGTCGCCTTCGCGCACGATGCTGGTGGCGCGTGCGCCCTTGAGCATGGCGACGCCGAGATCGCTGAAGGTCTGCTCCAGCACGGCGGCGGCTTCGGGGTCTTTGTGAGGCAGCACTTGCTGCCGGCTCACGATCAGCGTGACCCGGGAGCCCAGCGAGGTGAACATGTGCACGAACTCCACGCCGGTCACACCCGAGCCCACCACGACAAGGTGTTCGGGCAGCTCTGCGGGCGGGTACGCGTCACGGGTAGTCAGCACCCGCTCACCGTCGATGGGCGCCCACTCGGGAATGCGGGGGCGGCTGCCAGTCGACAGCACGACCACATCGGCCGACAGCTCCACCGCTCCGTCGGCCGTATCTGCGCAGACTTCGTTGAGGCCGAGCAGGCGGCCAGAGCCCGACAGGATCCGGACACCCTGGCTGACCAGCATCTGCCGGGCGACCTCAGCGAGACGGTCTTCGATGTCGCCGATGCGCTGGCGAAGGTGCGGAGTGTCCACCGACGTGGACACATTGGCAAGGCCCAGCTCGTCGAGATGGCCCGCAAAGCTGAGCGCCGAGCCGGTGGCGATCATGGTCTTGGACGGCACGCAATCCCGCAGGTGCGCGGAGCCGCCCACGATGTCGCGCTCGATGAGCGTCACGTCTGCGCCGTAGCGCGCCGCATAGGTAGCCGCCGAGTGACCCGCCGGGCCACCGCCGATCACGACGAACCGCTTCTGGGCCATGGACCCGCAGCGTACCGGTGCCCCCCGGCCCGACTGTCGTCGCGGCGCTGTGCTTCTCGATCTGCAGCTATTGGGCTCACGGGCCGCTCGGGCCCGGGGTTCAGCTCAGCGTGGGGCTGCAGAGGCCGTCGAGCTCGCTGACGGTGATGCGCTCGCGATTGGCGTAGGTGACCTCGTTGGCGGGATCCGGCCGCAGCCGGAATTCGCGGAACGTCATCTCCAGCGAGTCGAAAGCGACGATGCGGCCCGACAGCGAATCGCCGACGCCGAGGATCAGCTTGATGGTCTCGAGAGCCTGGATCGAACCCACGATTCCCGGCAGTACGCCGAGCACGCCGGCCTCCGCGCACGACGGGGCCAGTTCCGCCGGCGGGGGCTCGGGCAGGTAGTCGCGATAAGTCGGCCCCTGCTGTGGGTCGAACACGGTGACCTGGCCCTCGAAGCGGAAGATCGAGCCGTGCACTATGGGTATGCCCAGCTTGACGGAGGCATCGTTGAGCAGGTAGCGGCTCGGGAAGTTGTCTGCGCCGTCCACGATGACGTCCCAGCCCGACAGGATTTCCAGCACATTGTCGGCGCCGAGCCGCGTGTCGTAGGTGACCACGTTGACGTCGGGGTTCAGCGCAGTCAGGGTCTTCTTGGCCGAGTCGACCTTGCGGTCGCCGACACGGTCGACGTTGTGGAGAATCTGGCGCTGCAGGTTGGACTCGTCGACCACATCCATGTCGATGATGCCGAGCGTGCCGACACCGGCGGCTGCCAGGTAGAGCGCAGCAGGCGAGCCAAGGCCGCCTGCGCCCAGCATGAGCACCTTGGCGTCGAGCAGCTTGAGCTGCCCGGCCTCGCCCACCTCGGGCAGCAGCAGGTGCCGCTGGTAGCGGTTGCGCTGCTCGGCACCGAGCGAGGCCGGCGTCGACCATGGCCGGCCCTCGTCCTTCCACTGACCGAAGCCGCCGTCCATGGACACCGCGTTCGGGTATCCCAGCTCAGCAAGCGTCTTCGCAGCAAAGGCCGAGCGCACGCCGCCGGCGCAGTAGACGATGACCTCGGCGTCGTGGTCGGGCAGCCGGTTCTCGATCTGTGCCTCGAGGTGCCCGCGCGGAATGTGGATCGCGTCGGCGAGCGCACCCTGCTCGTACTCGTCGGGCTCTCGCACGTCGAGCACCACCGGTGAACGGTCGGAGATCCACTCGGCCGCCGTGGCCGTGGTGATCTCAGTGATCTCGCGCTTGGTCGCCGTCAGCAGTTCGCGGAACGAGGGCATCGGGGCCTCCCTATTCGTCGCCCGGTGTCTGGAACGATGGAGTCGCTTTCGATAGCGCCCAGTCCTCCGACCAGGCCCTGACCCTAAATCCTACTAATTCAGTCGGGTTTTGCTCTGGCTGTGCGGACGGGCGAGCCTTCTCGTTGTCGCACCTGTCGCTCTCCGCTCTTGTTCGCTGCGCTCACGGGCCGCTCGGGCCACGGCTTCGCCTACCGGCTCAGCCTCCGGCCGCCGCCGCAGATCTGGGGGAGCACTTCGGAGATGGATCGGCGGAGCACCATGTCGGCGAGATGGTCCATCTCGGTGGGCTCCGCATTGACGATCACGACACGCGCGCCCGCCGACTTGGCCGCCGGCACCACAGCGGCGATGGGATACACGGCCAGCGTCGTGCCCACGGCCAGCATCAGGTCGCAATTCTCAGCAGCAATCTGGGCACGCAGCAGGTCTCGCGCCACGAGCTGCTGGCCGAAGCTGATCGTGGCGCTCTTGAGAATCCCGCCGCACACCGGACACGGCGGATCATCCTCGCCGAGCCGCACCCGGTCGAGCACCACCCCCATGTCAGCGCGGTAGTCGCACTCCAGGCACGCGACCTCGCGGATGGTGCCGTGCACCTCCACGATCTTGTCAGGATCCGAGCCGGCGTCGTGGTGCAGCCCGTCCACGTTCTGCGTCAGCAGCGACACCAGCTTGCGACGGCGCTCGAGCTGTACCAGGGCTCGGTGCCCGTCGTTGGGCTCGGCACCCCACGCGCGGTGATCCATGCGCGCCCGCCAGGCCAGCACGCGCACCTCGGGATCTGCCAAGTAGTTCTGAAGCGTCGCCTGCTTCTCAGCAGAGGGGTTCTTGGTCCATACGCCATTGGGGCCGCGGAAATCCGGGATTCCCGAGTCGGTGGAGATCCCGGCGCCGGTCAGCACCGTGATGGCGTTCGCCTCATCGATCCACCCGGCCACCGTTCGAACGTCGTCATCGGTGTCGGAACCCGCATCAGGCCCCCGGTCCGTCTCGGCTGGGCTCATGCCTCACAGTCTGACTGATCGCCGGGTGCCGGGTTTGACGAGGTTGGTGTGACTAAAAGTATATTTCATGTTTTGTAAGTATTCTTTGATATACAACATGTCAACCGCACACGAACGTCAATAGCGGCCGAACGTCGATGGCGGCCGAATGCGACACGACTCGCTCAAGGAGACCTCAATGCGAAGCGACGAGATGCCCACGACTCCCCCGCTTCCGGTTGCCGGCAGCGACGCCGCAGCGACCACACTGCAACTCGTGGGCGGCACGGCGACACTGCGGAGCGAGCCGCTGGTCCCAGCAGCCATGAGCGAGCCGCTGCGTGTGCTGCTGGCGCGGCCGTGGGATGACCCGAGCTTGCGGCGCCGTGGCCACGATCCGCGCTCGGCCTACGTGGAGCGCTTCTGGGTCGCCATCCTGGGCCCGAGCGCCGTCTGGTTTCTGCGTCTGCTCGCACGGGAGTTCGACGAACTGGCCCCAGGCCAAGACCTGCGACTCGATCTCGACTCCACCGCCCGGCGACTCGGGCTCCAGCACCGCGGCGGCCGCACAAGCAGCTTCATGCGCACTATCGACCGCTGCGCCATGTTCGGTCTGGCGCAGTTCGCCGATGACGCCGTGCTGATGGTTCGCCGCCTGCTGCCGCCCGTGCCACGCCGGCTGCACGACCGGATGCCCCAAGAGCTGCGTGAGGAGGTCGGACGCTGGTCGCGCACCGACGGGCGTGCGGAATTCTCGGTCGGCGAGACCCGCCTGCTCGCGTCGTGCATGCTGATGTTCGGCCACGGCCTGCACGAGTCAGCCGAGCGCCTGGTGACGCTGGGGCTCGCGCCCAATGCCGCCAACGAGGCAGCGGCATGGGCATGGGCGCAGCGATGCACCCGGCCTGATATGCGCCGCTGCTAGCGCCCGGTCACCAACCGCAGATCAGCTCCACCAGCGTGCGCACACCGAAGCCGGACGCTCCCTTGGACAGCTCGCCGGCGTCGGCGTCGGTACGCACGGGTCCCGCGATGTCGAAGTGCACCCACGGCGTATCGCCCACGAACTCTGACAGGAACAGGCCTGCGTGGAGCGTGCCCCCGTAGCGGTTCTTGCCGATGTTGCGCAGGTCGGCGATCGGCGAGTCGAGTTGCTCGCGGTACTCCGGCGGCAGCGGCAGATGCCACAGCAGCTCGCCGGCGGCGCTTGCCGCAGCCTGAGCACGCTCGATCGCTGCGGGATCGTTGCCCATGAGCCCGCCGTACTTGTCGCCGAGCGCCACCATGCAGGCACCTGTCAGCGTGGCGAGGTCGACAACCAGGTCTGGCTCCTCTTCGACAGAGAGCGACAGACCGTCGGCGAGCACGAGCCGACCCTCGGCATCGGTGTTCAGCACTTCCACGGTCTTGCCGTTGCGGATGCGCAGCACATCGCCGGGCTTGGTGGCCGTGGGTCCGGGCTGGTTGTCGGTGCAGCAGCAGATGCCCGTGACCGCGACATCGGGCGCAAGCCGGACGATCGCGCTCATCGCGCCGATGACCGCTGCAGCGCCGCCCATGTCGATCTTCATCCACTCCATGCCCTCGAAGGTCTTGAGGTTGAGCCCGCCCGTGTCGAATGTGATGCCCTTGCCGACGAGGTGCACAGTGGCGCGCGGCGGAGCGGTCGGCTGCCAGCGCATGCGGATGAGCGCCGGTGGCTCTGTCGAGCCCGCGTTGACACCCAGGAGCCCACCGCATCGCTCCGCCTCCAGTCGTTCGCGGTCCCACACCTCCACCGATGCAGTGCCTGCCGCGGGATCGCCGCTTGCCGAGGCCGTCTCGATGGCCTCGGTTGCGGCATCGGCCAAGCCGCTTGCGGTGAGCGCGCCGGCCGGCTGGTTGACGAGGTCACGGGCCAAGGCAATGCCGCCGGCCACAGCAGCGGCACGGGCGACGGCTGCTGTCGTGTCGGTGCCGTCGGGCGCTGCGAGCACAACGTGGCCGAGCGCGTCGGCTTCGGGCGGTTCGCCTTTGTGCTCGTTGAACCCGTAGGAGGCCAGGAGCATGCCTTCGACCACTGCCGCTAGTGCGACATCGGCACCGAGATCATCGGATGCAGCCGCCGGCAGCGCCGAAGTCAGCGAGTCGACCTTCGCCGCCGCCCGCCAGAGGTTCGCCGCTGCCTTGCGGACATCCGCCGCAGTGAGCTCGTCCGAACCGAGCCCGACGGCGATGGGCATGGTGTCCTCAGCAGTGTCGGCGATGCCGGCCATCAGCGCGGTGCTGCCGGCGGCGCCATCGAAGCCGCTGGCCGCCAGGTAGTTGGGCGTGGCTCCCAGCGTGTCCAAGGCGTCGCTGCGCACCGGCCTGTCCGCGGCAGCAGTGGGCGGCGCAGCAGCGGGGTCGGTCACAACCTCGAAGGCATCAGTCGAAACAGTCAGCGGCACAGCGTCCTCGCTCTGTCGGGGGTGTCACGAGCGGCGGCAAGCGCAGCCCGCAGCGCGGTTCTACCCGACGCTGACGCTCAACGCAGCAGATGTCTGCCTTGCGCCGATCGGGGGCCGTGTTGTGCTTCAGGCTGGGCGCAGGTGCACCACGTCGCCGACCGCCACAGTGTGGATGTCCCCGGCATCGTCGGTGATCAGCAACCTGCCTTCAGCATCGAGATCGCTCGCCACGCCTTCGAGGCTGCGCGCACCGTTTGCAGGCGCGTCTGTAGTGGCATCAAGCGAGACGCGCACGCGATGACCGAGCGTGGCGGAGTTCCGGCGAGCCTCGTTCAGCACGGCGACTGCTCCGGCGCCGTCAGCAGCCCGGCACAGCAGCTCGTAGCGAGCCTCCAGACCCTCGAGCACCCGGCGTGCGAGCAGTGTCCGATCCACCGGAGCTCCCGATTCCAGGTTCAGGCTGGTCGCGACGCCTTCCAGCTCCGCGGGCACCTCCGGCCAGCCGGTGTTGAGGCCCATGCCCACGACCACCGCAGACAGCAGTCCCTGCGTGCTGATGGACTCGGCCAGGATGCCCGCCAGCTTGCGGTCTTGACCAGCCGCACTCCGGCCTGCCCCGTCTCTGCCAGTCTCGTTGCCGCCAGCAGGGCCGCCGCCAGCGGAATCAGCGATCACGAGGTCGTTGGGCCACTTCAGACGTGGCCGGACGCCGCTCGCCTGCTCGCACGCGTCAACGGCGGCCAGCCCGACCGCAAGCGTCACCAAGGCCGCTCGGGATGGAGGCAGCGGACCCGGCGGCGGGCGCAGCAGCACCGACATCATGAGCGAGGTGCCCGGCGGCGCCGTCCATCGGCGGCCGCGGCGACCGCGGCCGGCGGTCTGCAGGTCCGCGATCAGCACCATTCCTTCGGGTGCCCCCCGGCGGGCCCGATCGAGCAGCTCAGTGTTGGTCGAGCCGATCTCGTCGTGCCACTCGACCTCGGCGAAGCGGGTGCCAGCGACCGACCCGAAGTGCGGTGAGTCGAATTGCGCCGGGTCGTCGGTGACAGGCACGCAGCGACAGTACCGGTAGCGAACATGAGCAGAGAGCAATAGCGTCGCCTGACCAGAGGCTGAGCCGAAGGGCGAAGCCGGGGCCCGAGCGGCCCGTGAGCGCAGCGAACAAGAGCGGGAAGCAACTGGTGACGCAACGAGAAATCTCTCATGTCCGCGCATTCGAGTCCCACGGCAATTTGGGGACCTGATCTGTGTTCGGCAAGCTCCTCATCGCCAATCGGGGCGAGATTGCGGTGCGTGTCATCCGGGCGTGCCGCGAGCTGGGCATCGCGTCGGTCGCGGTGTACAGCGAACTGGACCGCGACGCCATGCATGTGCGGCTCGCCGACGAGGCATTCGCCCTCGGGGGCCAGACCGCGGCGGAGAGCTACCTCAACACCGAGGCAATTCTCGATGTCATCGCCCGGTGCGGCGCCGATGCGGTCCATCCCGGCTATGGCTTCTATTCCGAAAACGCCGATTTTGCCCGCGCCATCACCGAGCAGGGCGTGACGTTCGTGGGGCCGCCGCCCGAGGCCATCGAGGTGATGGGCGACAAGATCTCGGCCCGCCTGGCTGCCGAACGTTCCGGCGTCGCCGGCGTGCCCGGCACAACCGAGGTGATCACTTCCACCGACGAAGTCACAGCGTTCGGCGATGAGCACGGCTACCCCATCGCCATCAAGGCGGCGTACGGGGGCGGCGGTCGCGGCATGAAGGTTGTCGGCAGCGCTGAGGAGATCGAAGCCGCCTTGGCCTCGGCGCAGCGGGAGGCCGAAGCGTTCTTCGGGCGGGGCGAGTGCTACATGGAGCGCTACCTCACCTGGCCCCGCCACATCGAAATGCAGATCATCGCCGATCACCATGGCAATGCCGTATGGCTGGGCGAGCGTGACTGCTCTGCGCAGCGCCGGCACCAGAAGCTGGTGGAGGAGAGCCCCGCGCCGCTGCTCGACGATGCCGTTCGCAAGGCGATGGGCGACGCGGCGGTGGCGGTGGCCCGTGGCTGCAACTACACGAATGCCGGCACGGTGGAGTTCCTCTACCAGGACGGCGAGTTCTTCTACCTGGAGATGAACACCCGGCTGCAGGTGGAGCACCCGGTCACCGAGATGGTGACCGGCATCGATCTGGTGCGCGAGCAGATCCGCGTGGCTGCCGGTGAGCCGCTGTCGTTCACGCAATCGGAGGTGACCTCGGTCGGTCACGCGATCGAGGCGCGCATCAATGCCGAGGATCCCGCGGGCGGTCGCTTCCTGCCGTCGCCTGGCTCTCTGACATCGCTGGTGGTGCCAGACGGTTTCGGCGTTCGCTGGGACGGCGGATATGAGGCAGGCGACACGGTCAGCCAGTACTACGACAACCTCATCGGCAAGCTCGTCGTGTGGGGCTCTGACCGCCCGACGGCTATCGCCCGCATGCAACGGGCCCTCAGCGAATTGAGCGTCGGCGGCGTCGCGACAACTGCGGCGGCGCACGCACGGATCATGGCCTCAGAGGACTTTCAAGCCGGTATCCACAGCACCAAGTGGGTAGAGGAGCGGCTCGATCTGAGCGGTGTGACCGGCAAGACCGATTCGGAACCCCCCGCTGCGCCCGATGGCGACGACACGCCGCGCGTGCGACGGGATGTGGTGGTGGAGGTGGACGGCAAGCGGTTCTCGGTGAGCGCGTGGGTGCCCGAAACAGCACCAGCCGCCAACTCGACCAACACTGCGGCTCGCCCCCGTCGAGCGAGCGGCGGCGCATCGGCGGGCGCCGGCACCGGTCAGGTGACCGTTCCCATGCAGGGGACCATCGTCAAGATCCTGGTGGAGATCGGCCAAGAGGTCACGGCCGGCGAGGGGGTGGTGGTGCTCGAAGCCATGAAGATGGAGAACAGCATCAACGCCGACCGCTCCGGAACCGTCACCGAGGTCAAGGTCGAGCCGGGCGACACCGTAGGCGCCGGCGACGTAGTGGTCGTTATCTCCTGAGCTCGCAGGCGCCGGTGCCTCCCTCACCGCTCAGTGATGTGTGTCTTCGCCCTGCTGGTGCTTCTTGAGTGCGCCGAGATCGAGTTCTATGGCGCGGACGCGGCGCAGCGTTCGTTCTGCGATGACGCGGTTGGCGCGCAGCAGGTCGGCCAGGACGCCGAGCATCACGAGCTGCATGGCCACGAGCAGCGCGACGGCGCCGATGATGAGCGACTGCACGTGACCTGAGCCGTCCGAGGTCAGCAGGAACCACCCGAATCGGGCAAACAGGAAGACGCCGACCGCGGCGAACAGTGCCGCAGGCACGGCGAAGACCCGCAGCGGCTCGTGCATCGCGTAGACGCGGGCGATGGTGCCTGCCGCCCTGCGCACGTACTGGCGCTTGGACTTGAACAGGCGCGACGGCCGGGTGGTGGGATTCACCCGCACCGGCACATCAGTGACCGCAAGGTCTGACTTTCCGGCCTGGATCACCGTCTCGAGCGTGTAGGTGAAGCGAGATACGACGTTTGCTGCAAGCGCAGCTTCCCGGCTGTAGGCGCGGAACCCGGAGGTGACATCGGCCACGTCGGTCGCGGATGCCTGGCGGACCGTCCACGAGCCCAGCCGCTGCAGCCGCTTCTTCAGGGGCGAGAACTCGGGATGGTTGCGGATGTCGCGCGAGCCGATCACCAGGTCGGCACGGCCGGCAACGATCGGCTCGGTCAGCTTGCTGATGTCGCCCGCGTCGTACTGGTTGTCGCCGTCGGTGTTCACAATCACGTCGGCGCCCATGCGCAGTGCTGCGTCGAGACCGCTCGCGAACGCCACGGCGAGCCCCTTGTTCTGCGTGAGGCTCACGACGGCGTCGGCGCCGTGGTTGCGGGCCACCTTCACCGTGTCATCGGTGGAGCCGTCGTCGATGACCAGCCACAGCACCTCGCTGAAGCCGTCCACCTGGCGCGGCAGTGCGCTCAGGGTTGCTCCCAGCGTCTCTGCCTCGTTGAGGCAGGGGATCTGGATGACCAGCCGCACCCGCCCATTGTGTCGGGTGCGCCCGGCACAAGAGAACTCAGCGTCGGGTGCGCCCGCTGCGGAGGCGACCGGTTCCTTGCGCTGGGTCAGTCGACGTTGATGCGGCCGAGGCGCACGGTGGCGAGAGCCAGGCTGACGGCTGAGACACCGGCCAGCACGATGACCGCGGTGATGAGCCCGTAAGCAGTGAAGCCGAGATCTACGTCTGCGATCCGCGAGAGCAGCGTGCGGGCGTAGCCGCGCAGCGACAGGCGCTCGGCAAAGTCGCCGAGACCCACCGCCAGGCCCTCCCACAGCAGCACGTAGGCGATCCCCCACAGGACAGCCTTGCGGAACAGCAAGCCCAGCAGCACGAACAGGCACGAATAGGCGACGGTCCCCAGCGCCGCCGCGGCCAGCGCTCCCAGCGCGACGCCGCCTGAGTCTGCAACGAAGTCGGTCGCGAGCCAGCCGCCCAACGCGGTCGGGACGACGCACAGCGGCAGCGAAACCGTGATGGACGCGGCGGCAGCAGCCACCACCAGCGGGGCACGGCCCATGGGCCGCAGCCACAGGTGCACGAGCGTGCCGTCATCGCGGACATCGCCCAGCGAGGCTGCGGCGAAGACCAGCGAGACGATCGGCACGATGATGATCAGGCCGAAGCCGTCGGCGTAGCTGGCGCCGTCGAACAGCGCCCCGGCGTTGGCCGAGCCCCCGCCGTCCGCTGAGTTGCCCACCACCCAGCCGACCACGACCATGACGGCGCCGAGCGCGCCGAGCGCCACCAGGCGGCCGACGGAGAAGATCTGGCGGATGAGGACCCGGTAGCACAGCGCCGTCGCCCGAACCGCGCCGACACGGCGCCGCTGTGCCGTGGGTTGCGGCGGGTCGAGTGCTGCGCTCATCGTCGTTCCACCAGGTAGCGGAAGACCGATTCGAGGTCTTCGTCGAGCGGGATGACCTGCCGCAGACGGGCGCCCAGATCTTTCGCCAGCGGCGCAATCTCGCGTCCCAGGCGGTCCACCTCCAGCGTGTCGGCCACCACCACATCTCCATCGATGCGCACCCCCACCACCGTGCCCGAGGTGACCAGCGCTGCGGCGAGATCGCGGGGCCTGTCAGCCTCGATGCTGATGCGGTGCGGGCGGTCGTCCATCAGCTCCCGGAGCTCTCGATAGTCACCGCTGGCGACAAGGCGGCCTTGGGCGATCACCAGGATTCGCGATCCGAGCCGGGCGACTTCCCCGAGCACATGGGACGACACGAGCACGCAGCGCCCTTGCGCGCCCAGGTCCTCGAGCAACTCGATCATGCGGCGTCGCTGAACGGGGTCGAGGCCGTTGAGCGGCTCATCCAGGATCAGCACCTCCGGATCGTGAACGAGCGCGGCTGCCAGCTTCGTGCGCTGCCGCATGCCCTTGGAATAGCCCGATACCGGCCGACCATCGTCGGGGTCGAGTTCGACGATGCCCAGCGCGTGTCGCGCAGCCGCTTCGGGGTCAGTCACGCCCTGCGTGGCGGCTGCTACGGCGGTGAATTCGAGCGCGTCGAGCCGGTCGAACAGAGCGTCCTGCTGCGGTGACAACCCGATCCGGCCTCGTACATCGCAGTCGCTGCGGGCATCAGCTCCTAGCACGCGCACCGTTCCCCGCGACGGCGGGGTGAGCCCGCACATCATGCGGAACAGCGTCGACTTGCCTGCACCGTTGGGTCCCAGCAGTGCCGTGACGCCGGCACGGACGGCGAAGGTCACGTCGGACACGGCCACCACATCGCCGAAGAACTTCGACACGCCGTGCACCTCGACCATGCCTGCGGGCGGCGCCGCCGGCGCGGCGGCCCCAGCGGCCGACTCGGGCACCGGCTCGTCACCGGCAACGTCGGGTGTGTGTGCAGGCACAGGGCGAGGCCGGGCGTTCATCAACCCGCCTCGATGCGGCGATAACGCCACCACACGACTGCCGCTCCTGCCGCGACCCATGCGGCATTCACAGCGATGACGAACAGCGTCGACAGCTCGCTGATGCGCAGCCCCGGAGGCCCGTCGTCTTCACCCAATGGCGACGGCGGGCCGACGCCGAAGATCCGATCCTTGAGTGCGTCGCCGATCTCGCCCAGGTTGAACGCGTAGATGCGAGGATCCATCTCGGCCACTTCGACGAGCAGGCCGGTGACGATCTGTGAGCCCAGCAAGAGCAGGATGACGCCGATCACGGCGAATGCCCGCCGATCGGTCAAGCTCGAAATCGCCAGGCTGGCCGCGGTGATGGTGGCAGCAATGACGATGCCCGAACCCAGTATCCGCACCAGCACGGTCAGCCAGTCGCCAATGCCGTCAGGACCTGAACCCTCCACGGTGTAGGCGACGAGCAGGAACAGCAACGGCCCCATGGTGATGACTGCCAGCGTCACCGTCACCGCGACAGCCTTCGACGCCAGGTAGCTCCACAAGCGCAACGGGGTGGACAGGTACAGCGACAGCATGCCGTTGCGGCGATCGGCCACCAGGATCTCGGGCACCACGATCCCGCAGTAGAAGAACAGCGCCACCTCGATGAAGCCGTAGTACTGGTGGTACTCGGGCAGGATGTTCTCAGAGATCAGATCGATATCGAGCACGATCGCGATGCCCACGAAAACGATGGCGGGAACCAGGGCGATGACTACGGCCAGCCACGGCAGGAACTTGTGGCGGGCCGGACGCCCGAAGCCGAGCGTGAATCTCACCGACGAGGCGACCACCGCGCGCATGGCGCCGGCGAGCCCGTGGCGGGCGCCGCTGTAGGACCGGTAGCGCTGGTCGAGAATCTGCGCTGCTTGAGCTTCTGGGTCAGCGACACTGGCACCGGCGTCACCGCGCTCGGGTCCGTCGTGGTCCAGACCCTCATGTCGGTCATTCGCCGCGGTGCCGCTCACGAATCACTCGCTTCGAAGCTGTCCATCTCGAACAAGTCGGCGAGCGTGCGCTGGCGGGCTTCCAGACGCCGGATGCGCGCGCCTGCGTCGGCGACGGCATCGCGTGCCCGATCGCTGAGCTCATCTCGTCCCGCGCCGCCGAGTCGCAGGGTTGTACCCGTGCGCTCCACCTCGATGCCGGTACCTCGCAGCGCGCTCTCGACAGCGTCGACCGTCCCAGCGGGCTCGACGATGTCGACCAGCTCCAGCGTGATGCCCTCGCCGTCGCCGACAAGTTCGGCGATCGGCCCGTCGGCGACCAAGCGGCCCGCGTCGAGGGCGACGATGTGGTCGCAGACCCGCTCGACCTCTTCCAGCAAATGCGACGACAAGACCACGCTGACCGAGTGCTCGTTGCTGATCTCGCCGATGAGCGTGAGCATCTCGGTGCGCTGCGTGGGGTCGAGCCCCGAGGTGGGCTCGTCGAGCAGCACCATCTCGGGGTCTGACGCGACGGCCTGCGCCAGCTTGACGCGCTGGCGCTGACCGGTGGACATGGTGCCGAGCGTGCGCGTGCGCTCCTCGCCGAGCCCGACCAGCCACAGGCTGTCCGATGCCCGGGTGCGGGCCTCGCTGCGGGGCAGGCCGCGTACCTGTGCCAGATGGCGCACGAAGTCGACGGCCCGCATCTCGTCGGGAAGCACATCGCGCTCGGGAGCGAATCCCACCTTGGCCCGCAATGCGGCTCCCTGGCTGCGGGGGTCGAGCCCCAGCACCGTGGCCGAACCAGAGGTCGGCGGGCGCAAGCCGAGCAGCGCATTGAGCAGCGTGGTCTTGCCGGCGCCGTTCGCCCCGACGAGTCCGGTCACCCCGGGCCGCATCTGAATGTCGAGCGCGTCGAGCGCCACCGTCGATCCGAACCGCTGCGTCAACGCTGCCGTCGAAACGAGCACCGTCTCGGCAGCGTCGCTCACGCGCTCAACCTAAACCCGTTGGGCGGCTGCTGGCCGTCAAGCGGAGGGAACGGCAGCTAGTGATCCGCTTCGGCGAGACCCGCAACGGCCAGCGCCTTCTGCTTGGCGGCGTCGAGGTCGTAGTGCTTGCGGGTGACGATGCGCTGGGCATAGAGGCCACCGCCGGCCTGCAAATTGGTCACGAACTTCCAGCCGCCGTAGGAGTCGGCGGTGAGGTCGCGGATGGTGTGCATCAGGCGTGCCCGGTACTCGCCGTCGACATCGTGGCGGGTGGACATGTACTTGCGTGCCAGCGCGCCGACGTCGGGATTCTCGAAATCAGCCGGCACTGGCGACGTCAGCACTGCACCGCCGGCGATGTCATGCAGGTGGCGCACCATGGCGCTGTAGTTCGCCGCCGCCTGGAACTTGCCGGCGTTGGTATACAGCTCATTGGGGAACGCCGCCCCCTCGGACCCGATCGAGCAGTGAGCGATGGCCGCTTCCAGCGCAGCTCGGATCAGCGTGGCGTGGATGATCAACTCGGAGATCTTCTCCTTGACGTGACCGATCCCCGCCGTGCCGTTGGCCTCGGCCACGAGCTGGGCCAATCCGACGAGCTGGTCGGCTTCCTCCACGAAGGCCGACAGCCCTCCGAGGCGCTCCCACAGTCCCAGCGCGTGGGCGAACACGGCGGCGTAGTGCGTCTCGCCGTCGAGGAAGACGCGCTCGTGGGGCACGAACACGTCGTCGAAGATCACGAAGCCCTCGGGATAGTGGTGCTCGCCCGACACGGGGAACGCCCGGGGGTCCTCGTGGCGGGGCGCGTAGGTGGTGTTGATGATCTTGACGCCGGGGGCGTTCACCGGCACCGAGCAGCCGATCGACCAGTCCTCCTCGCCCGGCTTCATGGCCTTGGTGGGAATCGTGAGCAATTCATGGCCGAACGAAGCACCGGTGATGTGCAGCTTCGCGCCGCGGATCACCACGCCGTCCCGCTGGCGATCCACGACGCGCACGTACGAGTCGAGGTCGTCCTGGCGGGCCGGCGGCCGGCTGCGGTCTCCCTTGGCGTCGGTGATGCACTGGGTGATCCGCACGTCGTCGCGCTGCGCCTCGTCGATGAAGGCGTCCATCCGCTCGATGTAGTCGGGCTTGGAGTCGACCATGCGGCCCGCGGCGGTCTTCAGCGTCTGGATGGACGTGTAGGTGACGTGAGCCATCATGCCCGCCGAGTGCAGCAGCGGGATCATCTCGCGCAGGTCGTCCGCGCTGCGCGGCACGGTCATCAGCGGCGACATGGCTGCCGGTGCCGGGTCGTAGAAGCGGTCGTAGCCCGCAGCGGTGGCATCCACGGTCTGGCCGAGGATCGGGTGGGTCTCGAGGTCGTCGATCTGCTTGCCCTCGAAGTACGTCAGGCGTCCGTCTGCGAGCGATTCCTTGTACTGCTGGCCGGTGCGCATCGTGGTTCCTCCATCGGTGCCGGACGTGGTGCGAGCGCCAGTCACGCTAGTGCCGAGCTGTCACAGACTCCCGTGGAGCCGCCCGCTGGTGGGATGCCAGCGAACACGCTTCGTACGTGCGCTAGAACGGCCCAATGACCGATCCCTCCTACAAGGGCCCCGTGCCCGACATCTCCGACCCGAGCGCAGCTGCCACGTACCAGCTCGACGGGCACATCGCCACGATCACCTACAACCGGCCCGAGGCGATGAACGCCATCAACGGCGACATGCGGCAGTGCCTGAACGCCGCGTGGATGGAGTTCTACAACAACCCTGACGCGTGGGTGGCGATCATGACCGGGGAGGGCCGGGCGTTCTGCGCCGGCGCGGACCTGCGCGACCCAACCCGGGGCTCGGCGGGAACCTGGTCGGGGTCGTACTTCGAGATCCCCACCATCAACAGTCTCGAGAGCGGCCTCGAGCTGTACAAGCCGATCATTGCGGCCATCAACGGCGCATGCATCGGCTACGGGCTCACCGGTGCCTTGGTGGCGGATTTCCTCATTGCGTCGGACCGCGCCATCTTCGGCATGCCCGAGGTGAGGATCGGCGTGCCGACCATCGTGGGCTCGATGCGGATGCCGCACAAGATCGGCTGGGCGAACGCCATGGAGATCCTGCTGACCGGCGAGAACTTCGACGCTGAGCAAGCGCATGAGATGGGGCTCGCATGGAAGGTCGTACCGCACGACACGCTCATGGACGAAGCCCGCACCCTGGCCGAGCGGCTGTGCCAGGGAGCGCCCCTCGCCGTGCGGGCCGTGAAGGAAGTGGCGTGGCGCAGCCAGCGCATGGGCTGGACCGAGGCCCTGCGCATGGGCGAGTCGATCCGCAGGATCGTGGGCGACAGCGATGACGCCAAAGAGGGCGGCCGGGCATTCGCCGAGAAGCGCCCGCCCGAATGGACGGGCACCTGAACGCTCAGTTGCCGAAGTGCGCTAACCGGCGAGGGTGAGGCGCGCCACGAGGTCGGTGCCGAAACCGGTGAGGATCGCCAGGTAGAGCAGCCCGGTGGCCGCCATGACGGCCGCGTACTGGCGCTCGCGTAGCGCCGCCATGGCCACGGCCGCGAGCGCCACGGTGGTGACCGCGCATGCAATCCAGAACCAACCCAACAGCCCGCCGTAGCCGTCATCAATGTTGCCGGTCAGCACCGCGATCATGCCGGTGGGCAGCAACAGCAGCCCCACCTCGATCGGCCAGATGCCGCCGAGATGGCGCACGAGCTGCCGAAGCGGCTCGCGCCGCAGACCTGGCTGCACCAAGTACCAATGGCCGAGCAGCATCGAATTGCTGACCACGCCCAGAAAGGCCGCCCCGACAACGACACGCGCTAAGTGAAGAATCGGGTTGACATCTCCGTTGGCAGCGATCCCCGCGGCCAGCACTCCCACCACACCGACCAGCGGCGCCGCCAGGTCCCAGCGCGGATCGAAACCCTCAATCGTCCTGCGCTGCGAGGCCGCGGCCATCTCCTGGTTTGTGAGCGCCGCTGTATGCGCGCCGCCATCGGGACTATCGCTGCTTTCGTCGACACTGCGGAAGCCGGTTTCGTCGCCATCGGCACCGCGCGCGACCGGCAATGCGGATCGCACCAGCGTCGCGGCTGCGCACAGTGCCATCACGACGCAGGCCATGTCGCGCACGGCATTCGGCTGGAACACAAAACCGGTGACGGCCCCGACGGCGGCGATCACCCCGTACAGCGAGCGCAACAGCCAGCCGTAGCCGAGTCCGACTTCGCGCCGACGCGTGGTCACCCACAAGTACGCCAGCCCCCCAGTGGCCCACTGGCACATCACCGTGGCCACATCGACCGGGGCTCCCTCAGTCATTGGGGCAACCTCAGTCGTAGTGGCCCAAAAACCTGGACCCGTCGAAGTGGATCAGGTGGTCAGGCGAGTTGGCGATCCAGACCTCGGTTTCCCATGCGATGTCTGCGATGTACGGACGGAAGGCTGCGCGATCTGAGAATGCCGTGACGTAGACGAGCCCGAGACGGGGCGATTGCAGGAGCTGGTCCAACTCGGCTCGGCGCTTCGGGTCAATGGGTCCGTGAGACGTCACGGCCTCGATTACGACAAGCCACGCCTCATCGGCATGCTCGACGATGACATCGGGCATCTTGCCGTGATGCAGAATCCCAATGCCAGCACGCACGAATGCGTTGTCGTCATAGACCGCGAACTTCTCGTCCGCATCGCCGATGTACCAAACGCCTCCACCCGGCGTGAATCTCGGGCAGAACTCTTGGATGATCTCCTTGATGAGCGGGTTCTGGCCTCCCGGCGAGAGATCCACTGAAGTGCCATCGGGCAACCGCACCGGGATCCGTCGCATCTGGCGCTGACGCTCAAGGCGGTCAGCAAGGGTCCCGACCCGTTCGAGGTAGGTGGCCAGCCGCTCTGTCCAATTCCCCGTGCCGTAGGACTTGGCAAGCGTCCAAGCGAGGCTGTTGATTTGGTACACGGTCTTGCCGCTATTGGTGGGACGCCCGGGATCGTCGGGGTTCTTCGTGGCCGGACCGGCCGCACAGAACTGGTGAATCGTCTGCCGCCTGACTGTTTCGCGCGTATTGGGCGCGTAGTCCTTGTCGTAGCGCTCACGCATGAAGGACATCATTTCGGTGATGCCTCGAAGCGGCATGTCCGCCGCCGTCCACGGCTCCTCGGGCCGCAGATCGAGAAGCGCGAGAAGCGTC
>JAJDTF010000154.1 GCA_022827265.1 Acidimicrobiia bacterium
CCGCCGCAACACCGACCGCAAACCCGAGCACCGCGCAGCCCAGCTCGCACTCGCCGTCACCCTGATCATCACCCTCAAACTCATCGACCACCACGACCGCTGGCAACCCCGATAACCCACCTATCCGCTAGCCCTCTAAGCGCATTCGTTCCGCGCATCCGCTGTTGGCCGGGCGGACCAGAGAAATCGTGGCGACAATGGTGACCGGGCTCGACGTGCATCCCGTCGCGGTCGAGATGGCCAAGGCGACGCTCGCAACGGCGCTTCCGCCCGGTGCCGCGGTGCCGTTGCGCGTCTATCTCGCCGACGCGCTGCTGCACTCCGATCAGGCTCAGAAGAACATGCAGGGGACGCTCGGCCTGACATCGGCTCAAGGCCAGCGCATTGACATCCCCGCCGAGGTCATCGAGTCGCCGCACGCCGAACGGCTGGTGCGGACGCTGGTGGATGCTGCTGTTGGCGAGCGCAGCCTTGACGCGGTTGATGCCGAGACGCAGGCCATGCTGAGCGGCGCGGTAGCCCAGCTGTCCGACGCAGTGGCCGACGAAGGCGATCATGTCTGGCGCTGGTACATCGGCAACCAAGTTGCACCATCCGCGTTGGCGCGCAACAAGGTGATGGCGATTGTTGCCAATCCGCCGTGGCTGGTTGCCAACGACACACCGGTCGGCACGCGCAAGGATCAGATGGCCGCGCTCAGCGAGCGGTACGGGCTGCGCCCCAAGGCCAGATGGTCGGCCAAGGGCGACCTGGCGTCGCTGTTCTCGGCGCGTGCCACTGATCTCTACTTGGAAGATGGAGGGGCGTTCGGGCTGGTGTTGCCAGGCAGCGCACTCATCAACCAGACATGGAATGAGTGGCGCTCAGGAAACTGGGGTGAAGCGAAGGTCGGCTTTGACTATGCGGCGAGCCTCGATGATGTAGAGCCGCCCCCATTCCGGCATGCACCCAACGGCACCTGTGTCGTCGTCGGCCGACGGGGTCGTCAGGGCGCTTCCGAATGGAGCAGCGCAATGCTGTTGCGCTACTCGGGCGATCCCGAAGCGCCGACTGTTTCCGAAGTTGTGCGGCGCGCCAGTAGCCCGTCGCCGTACGCGCGGCGGTTCCGCCGTGGCGCGGTGGCATCGCCACTGGGCCTGTGTTTGGCTATCGACCCGATCGACCCGGTCGAGCTGGACGACGATGGTTCAGCCAAGACCGTCAAGGTGAGCACGAAGGCGTCTACGAAGAAGCCTTGGAAGGGCGTGAGCTACGAGGTCGTTGTGGAGACGTCGGCGCTCACGAGGACGCTGCGCGCGCAGACGCTCCTGCCGTTTGAGTGTTCGCCGGATGCGTGGCTCATCGCGCCGCTTTCGGGGGACCCTCAAACTGTCATGTCCCTGAACGACGCCGAGTTTCGGACGACTATGCCGCTAGCGCGCGAGTACTGGAAGACCGCTGAAGCTCGCTATGCACGTGATCGGGCCAAGACAGCCGGGGCGACGCTGTCAGAGAACGTCGACTTCCAAAGCACGCTCACGAATCAGCTTGCCGCAGGTGCCTCTGAGACTCGCCGCAAGGTGTTCTATAACAAGTCAGGCGAGTCGCTGCGAGCTTGTCGGGGACCGTCGCGCCTCGTCGCCGACGACAAGCTGTACTGGTACGTCGCTGCCTCGGATGAAGAGGCGCTGTACCTAACAGGTGTGCTGAACGCTGAGTGCCTGCAGGACGCTTGGCGCGAGTCGAAGACCTCGAAGCTCCATTTCGATACGAATCCGCTAAAGCATGTTCCGGTCCCGGCGTTCGATCCCGACTCGGAGCTGCACACCCAAATCGCACGAGCAGCCCGTGAGGCCGAGCGCTACCCGTCACGGCCCCGTCCGGCCTTGGAGACATCTGTTGCTGAACTCGTTCCCGACTACGCGTCCGCAGATTCCTCGACTGACGCATAGGCGCGCCGTCGCACGAGACGGCGGGCACACGGAGCGTCCCGTGTCCGTTTCGCGCAATTGTGGACGCACCGCGTCGGTGACGACGGCTGCTGGCGGTGTTCAGTCGTCGGCGATCTGTTCGGATTCGCCTTTGCGGGCTTGGTGGCGCAGCACGAGCGTGTAGCCCACGATGGCGACGGCTGCGAAGCTGAACCACTGCACCGTGTAGCCGAGGTGCGGTCCAGCGTGGAGTTCCGGCGGCGGCAACGGGCGAAGCAAGGCCGTGAGGCCTGTGCCTGATCCATTGTCGCTGAAGCGGATAGGCGTTGCGTCGGCACGTGTCACCGTGATGAGTTCGACATACACCTCTACGAGATCGAGCGTCGTCTGCTGGTCGATGCGCTGAACATCGGTGCGGGCCAGCGAGTCGAGCTGGCCGGTGGCCGGGTCAGCTGGCCCGAGCAGGCCGCGCTGTTGGCTCAGGCGGATGCGACCGGTGAAGTGGCGTGCATCGCTGAGCCCACCACCGAATGTGTTGGCGCCTGCGGCGATTGCTTCCTCGCAGACACCGCCAGCCGGCAGCCAGCCGACAACTACGAGGATGCCCGTCGTAGCCGAGCCGGTGCCCGAACCGCTGCTCGTGCCGTCGCCATCTGCGGCGGGCATCGTCGTCTCTGGCTCGACGGGCACAGCGATGTGGCAGCCCGGGATGCCGTCGAGGCTGCGGTTGCGGATCTGCACGGCCTCGTTCCAGTCGAACCGCTCGACCGTCACGTTCACCGTCCGGTACTCCAGCCGTTCTGCGTACCCGGCCGCCGACACGGCTTCAAAGAAACGATCGATATCGAGGGCTGGCGTGTCCTGCCGCTCGACAATCGCGGTGTTGCGGTCGCGTACCTCGTTGTGGCGGCTGAGCTGCCAGAAGCCTGCGATCAGGAACACCACCAGCAGGCCGCCGGCCAGCGCATGTCCGGCCAGCCAGCGCGGCGTCAACGCGAAGCGGTACACCTCAGCAGCCTTTGTGTCGGCGGGTCGTTCATCGTGCGACCATGAATGAAGTCGCGCACGCGCCGAAACTAGTGACGCGCGCATCGGGGGTCGTGGTCACTGTGTCAGCGGAGTCGAATTCCTACCCCGAGATCGATGTGACCAGATGGCTCTCCGCCAGTGAGGAACCACTCGGTACCAAGCCGAAGCGCTGGCTCACGCACCCCGAGACCGGTGATCGGTGGCTGCTGAAGTACGTCACCTACAGCACAGGTGCCGATGGGTTCCGCTATCAGAAGGGCGACGACTGGGCGGAGCGCGTCGCCAGCGGCGTCGCAGCCGCGCTCGGCGTCCCGGCTGCCCATGTCGAGTTGGCGGTGGACCGTTCGCCGGTGAGGCAGCTCGGCATCATCAGCAAGTCTGTGCTGTCCTCGGCTTCCCATGTTGCCGAACCCGTTGAGGAGCTCGTGCCCGGCAACGAGTTCCTGGCTCAGCCAGCCCGACCGGGTGCTCGGAGCGGTTACACGATTGACGCTGTGCATGCGGCGCTCGCGGACGTAGAGGCACCAATTGGCTCGCCCCCGGAATTCGACGCCTGGGATGCCTTCGCTGGCTATCTCGTGCTGGACGGTCTACTTGGCAACACCGACCGGCACGAGGAGAACTGGGCTGTCATGGTGTCTCCGGTACGGCGGCGGCTGTCCCCGACCTTCGATCACGCATCATCGTTGGGCTTTCTGCTCTCCGACATGGAGCGGAGCAAGCGTTTGGCGACGCGCGATAGCGGCTATACCCCTGAGGCCTATACACGAGGCGCCCAGACGCCGTTCGCCGGCAGGCCTCACCCCATCGATGTAGCGATGGCAGCCCTCGATCGGTGTGCCATGAGCGTTCGAGATCATTGGCTGAGCGCCTGCAGTGACGCCGACGCCCTCGTCGAGCCCATCCGGAGGATTCCCGGCGAGCGCATTTCGGAAGCATCTCGTGAGTTTGCAGAACGCCTGCTGCGAGTGAATAGCGCGCGCTTGTTCGGACAGCTCGGATAGCATCCAGTCACACCCCCTGCCTACGGTGAGGGCCATGACGGATGACCGGGAACGTCGCCTGTACGCCGCTTGGCGCAACCCCGACGGGCTGATCCGCCCGGTCGGCGTTCTCTCGCTCCGCGAGTCCGATGAGGAGCCGCGCTACCGATTCGTATACCTGAAGGCGGCCGAGGATTTCGAGGGCTTCGACGGGCTTCCCGGTCTGCGCGACCTGCAGCGGGCCTACGAGAGCGAGCAGCTCTTTCCCGTCTTTCGCAACAGGCTCATGCCGCGGCGCCGACCCGACTATGCGGATTTCGTGCAGCGGCTCAACCTCGACGTAGAGACCGACCCGTTTGAGGTGCTCATTCGCAGCGAGGGCAAGAAGGCGACGGACCGCGTCGAGGTGTTCGCGCACCCCGAGCGCACACCTAGCGGTGAGCTCACGACGCTGTTCTTCTTGCGTGGGGTGCAATACCTTCCGGGAGCACTGGAGTCTGTTGGCGATGTGCAGCCCGGTGATGTTCTGGAACTCGAGGACGACTCGGCCAACGCTGTCAACGCGCAAGCCATCCTCATCAGCACGCGAACGGGTCGTCGGATCGGCTGGGTGCCCGATTGCCTCGTTGCCACGCTTCACGAGCTGCGCGAACTCGATGCCACCCTCGAAGTGACCGCTGAACACGTCAACCCCGAGAGCGCGCCGAACCACATGCGCGTGCTGTGCCGGCTGCGGGCGCCATGGCCGCAGGGATATGAGCCATTGACCGGGCCGGACTACCAGCCCATCGCTGCCTGAACGCCGCGATGCAGGCGCTCGGCCTCGCGAGCGACGCTACCGGTGAGGATTGCGCACCTCGACGCGGGCGATGTCGCCTGCGGGCTCGAAGCCCAGGACCTGGCCGAGGAAGGACAGCTCGGCTTCGAGCGCCGCCACGATGTTGGGGCCGCGCCGGAAGCCGTGCCCCTCGCCCTCGAACAGCAGGTAGGC
>JAJDTF010000055.1 GCA_022827265.1 Acidimicrobiia bacterium
CGCCGCAACACCGACCGCAAACCCGAGCACCGCGCAGCCCAGCTCGCACTCGCCGTCACCCTGATCATCACCCTCAAACTCATCGACCACCACGACCGCTGGCAACCCCGATAACCCACCTATCCGCTAGCCCTCTAAGCCCGGTTGCGCCGCCGCACAAAGCGGTTTCCCGGCGCGGCGTGCATCCCCCTGGAACATTGCGTCGAAGTCGTGCAGGCCAGCGAGTGGCGAGCGATCACGGCGATCTCGGCTGGGACGCGGCTGTCGAGGTGGCTTCCTCTGGCGACTACTTCGGGCGTTTGCGCTACGACGCGGAAGTCGACAGCGGGCGTTTGCGATGGGCAGCCTGCGGCGAAGCTCGACAGCCGAGCATCTTTCACGAGCGAGCCGACTCGCTCTGTTCTGCGCTGCCGGAATTCGACTCGTTCGAGATGTGGGGATCACGCGCATCAGCTCATGCCTGAGCAGCCTCCATTGGCGCTCGATGCAGTTGGTCCGGCGGCGCCCGCCGGCTTCAGGCGTTCGCGACCAAGGACTCTCCGCTCTATTGCCGCGGCACCAGCTCCCACTTGTTGCCGCGGGTTCGGGGCTCTGCATGCGTGGGCTGCACCATGCCGTCGGCTCTGAGGCGGCGCAGCCAGTTCAGCACCGTCTGTTTCGACGTGCCGAGCGCCGCTGCGAGATCGGCGCTGCTGCGCGGTCCGGCCTCGAGCAGGCGCATCAGCTGTTCTGGAGTGCCCTTGTACAGCCCGCTCGACCGATCCTGGCGCCCGGCCTCCATTCCTGACGTGCGTTCCCATGGATCGTGGTCGAATGCGCCAGGAAAGCGGTCGGAGCCGCCGATCGCCGACACACCGATGCGGAAGTACTGATCCCGTACCGTCACGACGAGCTCGCGTACCCGGTCGTCCAGTTCCGGCGGTCCCATTCCCATCCGGTCGAGGGCTTGAACCGCCGCACGCAACCCCGAACCCCGGTTCTCGCAAACCGGCCTGCCGGTCCCCGGGATGACGACATCTTCCAGCAGTCGTGCGAGCAGCGCATTGCGGGTGCTGTTGATGGGTGATCCGATGAGCTGCGCCACGTCGCTGCGACCAGCGTGCACGCCGTGCAAGCCGCCGGGGCTCGCAACCTCGAATCGGTCTGGATACAGCGAGATGCGCACCTGCGTGCCATGCGCCGTCGGGTGGTAGTCGCGATGCATCAGCGCGTTGGCGACGATCTCGCGAATGGCCTCGGTGGGGTAGTCCCAGATGTCGGCCCGGCCGGCACCTTCCACCACTGAGCGCCGTCGCATGTTGCGCTGCGTCGCCGAGACGGCCTGTGCCACGATCGCTGGTATCGGCCCATCGAGCGGCTGGTTGTCGATGAACCGTGTTCCATCGGCGAGCGGCGAGCCGTCAGCGGTCGGCAGCACGACGAACGAAGCGGCCAGCTGAGGCACGAACTGCTGCGGATAGCGGCCGAGCGCCAGCAAGCCCGCGAGCGTGACTGGTGAGTCGGGTCGCGCTTCGCTCAGCACGCCGAGCATGTGCAGCACTTCGTGGTCGGCGGCTTCGGTGAAGATCTCGCCGCGGCGCTGGCGAAACCGTCTGAGCAGGTCGCTCACCAGCGCATCGTTCAGGTGCTCCAGCCGTGCAGCCTCGACCGGCGCGGCATCGTCGGTCGGCTGGCCGCGACCCGAGACCATCACATGTATCTCGTAATCCGTGAGGTGTCGGTTGCCGTCGTGAACCCGTGTGTACGAGCCCTGGTTCATGCCCTCGGCTCGGACATAGCACGGCCGATATTGGTGCCCCAGAGGCGGGATGCGACCTGCGACGACAGGCTGGCCCTCGACTTGGCAGATGCCGATGCTGGGCCGGATCTTGGGCTCGAGGTCATCCGAGCATGCCGAAGCAAGGTCAGCAGCAAGCTTCGCAGGGTCGATCGGCACCGGCAGAAAGTTCGCATCGCTCAACCCGAAGACGACCAAGCCCCCTCGGCCGTTGGAAAACGCCGATATGGACTTCAGCACGCTCTCAGGGAAACCGCCCGCCGCAGACTTGACTTCGATCGTTTCGAGATCGGTGGCTGCAGCCCGAAGCAGCGGTACGGCCGCGTCGAGTTCCGCTTGGAGTTCTGCCGACGCAGAATTGAAATCGGCCCGTTCAGCGTCCACAGCGCTCATGCTACCGGCTTTGTGCACATTGTGGAAACTTTGTGCACAAGTTAAACCATTGTGGAAACATTTGTGGAAAGTACTTGCGCGCTAGGTGAGTAGCGCTGGGGCACCGATCGAAATCTCAAGGACGCGGCGGGGTGTCGCAGTCGCGCTCCCGAGGTAATGGCATGACTTTGGCGTAGCCCGGCACACTACGGTGTAGCGCACCACACTCGGGAGATCGCGATGAGCCATCCGACTTCGCTCCGGCTGCCAGACGAGGTGCGCGCACGCCTTAACGACGAGAGCCGGCGGATCGCGAGCGCGCCCTCCTCGCTTGCGGTCGTCTTGATCGACGAGGGTCTCAAGATG
>JAJDTF010000006.1 GCA_022827265.1 Acidimicrobiia bacterium
GACTCCCGGCAGCACGGTGGTCCGCAGCGACTGGTGCCATGCTGGTGCGGACGCCGCTCTGCGCCCGGGGACAGGTCAGCCGGGCTGGGTGCGCGTAGACGTGACCGGCAGTGTGTTCGGCCCGTTCAGCGCCTTGTGGCCCGGCCGTCTCGACACGGTGCACGCCTCAGCTTCGGGGCCGGTGGTGCTCAGCGCCGTTGTCGCCGACGACGACCTCGAGCCGGCATTCGGAGCACCTGCGGACTTGGCGCTCTGCTGATATCGGTCGGCAGGCCGCGCTGCGCGGTAGATAGTGCGCACGACGCTCGACGCTTCGGCCTCAAACGATCGAGCCTCCCCCGTCTTGTGGGATGGGGCGCTGGGCTCGGCAGGGTCAGGCTATGTCGTGAGGATGCCGACACGTTTGGACGAGATTGCAACCTTTTGGCAAGCACTATAAGTAGCGCAGCGCTCTTCGTGCCGTTATCGTCGAGGCATGTTCTCAGCGGAGCACATGCTCGGAGGCGACTTGGACGAGGCGGTGGCTGCTGCTGCTGAAGCGGTCCCCGATGTCGTCGCCGCGTTTGACCTCATGGTGCCGCTCGTCTCCACCGAGTGCAGCATCCCCGCGCTGAGGCGCTACTACACACTGGCCGATGCTGCTATCTGGACGCTGCTTGAGGGTGCCGATGTCGTCGCCGCCCCCGCTGGTGCCTCGCAACCCGACACGGCTCGCGGCAGGATCATCGGGCAATTGATGCAACGCGACATACCTGTGCTTGTCTGGCTCGCGCCCACACCTGACGGAATCGGGTTCGTCAAGGTCGTCGTCGACCGGCTGCGCGGGCATCTTGGCGGGATCCCGAACCAGTGCGTGAGGACTCGTGACGGTATCGACGTTCACCACTTCGACTGGGTGCGTAAGGCGCTAGCGAGCGTGGAACTCGAACGTGCCTACAGCGCACCGCTGCAACGCGCTATGGCGGTGTTCGACCTCTCGAGCGGTGAGGTTGCGGATGCGATGGGAGTGTCGCGCCAAGCGGTCGACAAGTGGTTGATCGGCGGGCCTCCATCTGACCGGATCGAGAAGATCGGCGCGCTCGCCGACATCGCCGACATCTTGCACTACCGGCTGCGGCCAGGGACGCCGCCGACCGCCGTGCGGATGCCATCAGAGGCATACGGAGACCGCAGCATGCTGCAGCTGTTCGCCGACGACGAGCACGCGTGGCTGCTCGACAGTGTCCGCCGGAGTTTTGACTTCGCCAGCGTGGCGTGACCGTGCGAACAGTCGAAATCGGCGAGCAGACGTATTTCCGCATCGCCGACGCACACTGGACCGACCCGCTCGACGCATCCCATGCGGCGAGGGGCACAGGGCAGCGATGGAATCCGCCTAGCATCCCGTGTCTCTATCTCAACGGGGATCGTCCGACCGTCGATGCCAACCTTCGCCGAGTCATCGGGCCGTACCCGTATGCACAGTTCCTCGATCCTGCGACTGCGCCCGTAGTGCTCGAGGTAGAGCTGCCTCGGGGTGTGGCGGCAGACGTCTACACCCCTCAAGGTGTGTCCGAGGTTGGACTGCCGTCGAGTTACCCGTTCGATCACAGCGGGAACCTGGTTCCCCATCAGCGATGCCAAGCCGTCGGGCAAGCAGTTCTCGATGTGGGACTCGACGGCGTCGACTGCCGATCAGCAGCAACCGGAGGGGATCGGGAGCTTGCATGGTTCCCTCTTGACCGACAGGCCACAGTGCTCACGAAGCACACCTTCGACGACTGGCGCGACGCCTCCAGAACCGCCTCCTGAGCATCTCATCGACACCGGCCTTGGCTTGACGGGTGCTGCAATCAACTCCCGTCGTGCTCGTCGAGGGTCCTCGGGCTTGTGGCAAGACTTGGACGGGCGGCGACGCGGCCCGCAGCGCTGCGCTGCTCGATGCTCTCCGGCCGATTCACGCACCGTCGCGGCCTACCTGAGCGCACTGGAACGGCTCTTCATCGTGGAGAACCTGACGCCATGGCCGGTGGACTTACGATCTCGCGCCCACTTGGCGAGCACGCCGATTCGACTGCGAGACAAGGTCGACTTCGACAAGACCGGCGAACCCGCGAGGCTCCTGGTGATCACCGCTGGCGGGTATGCCTACGAAAGGCCAGACGGCGTGACCGTCGCCCCCATCACCACCCTCGGCCCGTAGATGCCTATGTGTGTCTTTCGATTTCGCAGACTCCCCCCGGAAGTGCCCGCAGTGTCACTCTGTCACCGTCGACAAGCTCGAAGACGTAGGTCTTGAACGGCACAGTGGTGGGGATCGCGTCGGCGCCTTGTCCGAGCTTGCGCCAAGATGGACCGAAACCGTCTCCAGTTTCATTCACCGTCACCAGGCCACCTATGTACCCAGCCGAACCTTCGGCCGGCACCCAACAGCCTTGGCCGCGATAGCCGAAGGCTGAATGAGTGTTGGGGGCCGGCATGAAGTCGCCGAACCTGCCGGTGCTCTCCGTGAACCGCCAGAATCCGGCTTGAATGTCCTTGCCGACGGTGAAGGTGGCCTTGCTTTCTCCGCTGCTGCTTGCTGCTTGGACCGTTGCGGTGGCGGCCAAATTTCCATTCTGGCGTTGACTTATCCAGTCGAGCACGGCTCTCGCGGTGGCGACTCGATCCGGGCCGGCAAGGCGCACGATCACCGTCAAGCCGTCTACGGCGCTGTTCGGTACTGCTTTGGTGCCGCCGAGAACTACGACTTGCTGTCGGTCGATCATGTCCGTGTCGCCGGGTTCCACAACGCACTTGGTATCGAGCACCTGCCAGGACGCGACCAACTCGGCCATGGCGGCGTCGCCGGGTGCAGCAACCACGGCGTAGGTCCCGTCGGCACACTTCGGTTCTGATGCCGGGTGCGCTGCGGCGGCCGACGTCAACGCTCCGACGGTCAGCGCCACTGTCAGCCCAGCAGCCAGCAGCTTCTGCATTGGGTTCCTCCTCTGCTCTGTCGCGTTAGGGGACGCTACAAATGGCCGTGACAGCGTGCCGTGTGATGAACTGCGGTTGCGGTAGGCCGCCCGGGACTCGAACCCGGCACCTTGGGATTAAAAGTCCCCTGCTCTACCCGATGAGCTAGCGGCCCGACGTCCGCAGGCGCCGATCCGGCGCTCCGGCACTCGTATCGAGGCTACTGGCGGGGCTTCTCGCTCTAGCCTGACGCCAGTGTCTCCAGCATCCGGGCTCGAAGAGCCGCCTCCTGCAGCCACGATGCCCGCCGCGGCATCTGAGCCGGATCTGCTCAGCGAGGCCGAGCTGGATGCCATCGAGGACGGTCTGGCACGAGCGGAGCGAACCCTGAGCCTGCTGGCCGACGACGACATCGATGCCGCAGCGGCAACGGCCTGGCTCACCGAATCCTGAGCGGCGGCGTCCCGAGAGCCGACGCGGCTACTCGATGGTGAGGTCGATGTTCGACGAGACCAGTTCGACTCGGTTACGAGGCTCCAGCTGATCCCAGCTCCAGGTGGCGTCGGCTGCAGCGCCGTCGAGCCAGAACCAGCGGCCCGCCAGGTTCGGCACCCGCTCGTCGCCGAGGCCCACCCGCGCGTCGATTGTCTTGAGCACACCTGCGTGGCCCACGAGCAGCACGCGGCCGCAGACAGACATATGCCGCCGCAGGGCCGGCAGCAACCGCCGGGCAATGCTGTCTTCAGACTCGAAACCCGGCGGCCACCGCCTCGCTTCGACATCGCCGGGCCAGCCCTCGTCGATCTCGGCCCGGGTGAGGCCTTCCCACGGTCCCGCACTGCGCTCGCGCAGTGCCGCATCGGTCACGACGTCGCTCACGCCGAGCTGCTTGGCAATGATCTCGGCGGTGTGCCGCGCCCGTTGCAGATCGCTGGACACGATCAGATCGAATGCGGGCAGGTCGAACGCATGCCGACCGGTATGCAGATCGCGCCCCCGCATCACCGGCGTCCGCCAGCTGTTGTCCGCGGCAGCGAGCGTCGTCGCCAAGGAGTCGGAGGCGATCTCCGCCTGCCGTTCGCCGAGGCCGGTCAATGCGGGATCGGCCTGTCCCTGCCAGCGGCCGCGCAGATTCCACTCGGATTGACCATGCCGCACCGCCAGCAGCTCTGAATGCTGTGTCACGGCGCCCGACCGTAGCGGGCCGCCTGCGTTGCCTCCGGGACGTGATCGGTAGCATCGCGGCGATGCCGACGGTGACGATCCGCCTGTTCGCGGGTGCGCGAGAAGCGGCTGGCGTCGGCAGCACTCAAACCGAGGCGTCCTCGGTCGCCGAAGCACTGGACTGGGCGAAGGCGAGTTTCGGCGAGGGCTTCGCCGCTGTTCTGGCAGCCAGCAGGGTCTGGCTGAATGGTGAACCGGCGCACGGGGAGTTGCGGCTCAGCACCGGAGACGAGATCGCCGTCCTGCCGCCCGTCTCGGGCGGCTGAGCGGCGGCTGCATGGTGGCAGCGTCGCCGGATCTTGAGCCGGCGCGGCCGCGAACCTCCACAGCAGCGCAGTGGCTCGGCCCTGCGGTCGCATTGGGTGATGCCACCATCAGTGGCGGACTGATCTGGTTCGCCGGGCTGATCGGTGCCTTGTGGGCGGGTGCGGTGACGTTCGGCATCGCCATGACAGCGGTCGCCATGCTCGGCGCCTGGCAGGCGGCGGGCGTTCGCAGCCGCGCCGGAGCGACACACCCATCGTCGAGCGGAACGAGGACGAGACCGCAGGTTGCCGAATCGCCGGTGCTTCTTCAGAGTCATCGGCTGCCTGCTGCCGCGCTTGCCGGCGCCGTCGGATTCGCAGGTGTCCTCGACACCCGCCTGGCGGGGGTGGTCGTCGGTGCAGCGGTCGCCGCCAGCTTCATCGTGGTCGCAGTCTTGCGACCCCGACGCCCCGACGCCACAGCTGTGCCTGGGGGACAGGCGTCGCCGCTGCGGTTCCTGGCCGGCGCTGGGCTGCTGATCCGCACGTGGATGCAGGTCGGCGTCGGGGCGGCGTGCTCGGCGACCGTCGCTCGCTACTCGCTGGGAGCGGCCCTGGTGCTCGTGAGCGCGGCTGCGGTCTACGACGCCAGCGCTCACCTCAGTGCGTCGGGTCGGCAGCCGGGGCTGCGCGGTCCGCTGATGGGGGCGGTTGCCGCTGTGATCTCTGTCTTCGCCCTGACTGGCTTGAGCGTGCCGCCGTTTGCGCCCACCGATGTCATCAAGTTCGGCGCGGTCGCGGCCCTGACGCTGCCGCTCGGCCCCGCGCTCGCCAGACCGAACACCCCGTTCGCCGCTCGTCGAGAGCATCTCCAGGCCGACGAGTCGAACGCCGACAGTCGATCGGCCGCCGATAGCGGCGCCGCGGAGCCCGCAGGTGCGCTCCAGCGAGCGTGGCAGCGGCTGGCCGGGGAGTGGGCCGTGCGCAGGCTCGATTCGCTGAGCGTCACGGCCCTGGCGTGGATGTGGGGCTTGGGACTCCTCGCCATCTGAACGTCTCGTCCGAGCGGCGCAATGGCTCACTCAGTTCGTGACGCCGCGGTGATCTGCGTAGCGTTATCGGCCGTGGCACCCGAAGTACCCGACCGCCAGATGCTCGGTGAGCATGGCCGCGTCTTGCGGGTTGCCTTGCTGTGCATGCATACCTCGCCGTTGCGCCAGCCCGGCAGCGGCGACGGTGGCGGCTTGAACGTGTACGTGCGCGAACTCACTGCCGCGCTGGCGCATCTCGGTGTCGACTGCGACATCTACACACGCCGCACCGATCCGTCGCAGCCCGACGAGCTCGAGGTGGAGTCTGGGGTGAGTGTCACCCACATCGATGCTGGCGCCCCGTCCCTCGACAAGGACGATCTGCCGGCGGTTGTCTCAGCGTTTGCAGACCGGGTCGGCGAACATCTCGCACATCGCCCGGTCGACGCAATTCACGCTCACTACTGGTTGAGCGGCATGGCCGGGCACCAGCTCAAGCACCGCCTCGACATTCCCTTGGCAGTCACCTTTCACACGCTGGGGCGCGTCAAGACGAGCAACGGCGATGCCGAGCCGCGCCACCGCGGCGACGCAGAGCAACGAGTCATTGACTGTGCGGACGTCGTGTTCACCTCCGGCGCCGCTGAGGCCGCCCAGCTCAGGTCGCTGTACGACGTCGCGCCCGAGCGCCTCCACGTGCTGACACCCGGCGTGGACCGCGCCATGTTCGCGCCGGGTCAGCGCCATGCGGCGCGTGCGGCGATCGGCCTGGCGCCAGGGCCGGTGCTGCTGTTCGTCGGCCGCCTGCAGCCGCTGAAGGGGGCCGAGCTGGCCGTCGAGACACTCGCAGCGACGAGAGCTGCTGGCGCAGCGGGCGCTCACGCCCAGCTCGTCGTTGTGGGAGGGCCGAGCGGTCCGCACGGCGAGGTCACGCTGGCGCGCTTGAAAGCCATGACGGACGACTTGGCGGTAACGGAACATGTGCGGTTCGTCGATCCGCTCCCGCACTACCTGCTGTCGACCTACTACCGGGCCGCCGACGTGTGCTTGGTGCCCAGCCGGTCGGAGTCGTTCGGACTGGTCGCGCTCGAAGCCGCAGCGTGCGGGACACCGGTCGTTGCGTCCGATGTCGGCGGTCTGCGCGACAACGTCGTCGAGGGCGATACCGGCTACCTCATCGCCAGCCGCAGCAGCGACGCGTTCGCCCGCCGGGTCATCGACATCCTCGCTGATCCGCTGCTCGCGCTGCGCCTCGGCGATGCCGGATCTCGCCGCGCCGAGCGCTACAGCTGGCGCGCAAGTGCAGCCGCAGCGCTGGAAGTGCTCGACACCGCGGCCCGGCGCGAGCTCGTCGCCTGCCTGTGACGCGCCGGCCGGCGACCGACGCCGAACTCGATCGGCTCGAGGCTCGTATGGACGACTGGCTCGCCGACTGGGCACGCTCACAGGCCGATGGCGGCCCCGACGAGCGTCCGATGCTGCTCGACGTGACCCGTGAGGAGGAGGTGCCGCGGCGCTGGTACGTGCGCCTGGCGGGAGAGTCACGAGATGTCATCGCCATCTGGCTGACGCTGCGCCAGCGCACATTGGCCTATGAGTCCTACGTCCTCCCGACGCCACAGCACCGACCGGACCAGGTGGCCGACTTCGTTCTGCGTCGCAACTATTCGCTGGTGGGTGCTCAATACGGGGTCGGTCCCGAGGATGCCGTGTTCTTGACGGGGGAGCTGCCCACCCACTGCGTCGACGAAGACGAGCTGGACCGGATCGTCGGATCGCTCTGGGCGTACATCGAGCGTGACTTCACGACGCTGATCCGCTTGGGTTTCAAGAAGTAAGCAGCGAAAATCATTTGACACGTTTCATTGATTTCTGATTGATTTGGTTTATGCCGGGGCACTCGCCGGCAGGCCGCAGGGAAGTGTCCCACTTCACCGCGAGTGCCCCGGCACCGCCATTGGGTTTGGCAGCGGTCGCGATGCGGTCCGATACCGTGACCGCATGGCTGACAGGGTCGAACTGCTGATCGTCGGCGGCGGCAAGATGGGCGAAGCGCTGCTGGGCGGTTTGCTCGCAGCCGGCCGCAGTGCCGAGAGCATCTGCGTTGCAGAGCCGATTGCCGCGCGCCGTGATGAGTTGGCCGATCGTTACGGCGTCGCTGTCTCCGGCGACGTTGCGGCCTCGGTCGGCGCCATCCTCGCCACCAAGCCCGACGTCATTCCGACCGTTGCCGCCGCGGTCACGGTCGCCGGCACCGACCGCATCCTCTCGATCGCCGCCGGAGTCACGCTCCCGACGCTGGACGCCGCTGCCGGCACTGGCGTCCCGATTGTGCGTGCCATGCCGAACACACCCGCACTCGTCTCGGAAGGTGCGGCGGCGATCTGCGGCAACGACCGAGCCACCGAAGACGACCTCGGATGGGCCGAAGAGATCCTTGGCGCAGTGGGCCGCGTGGTGCGCGTCCCCGAGCACCTGATGGACGCGGTGACGGGTCTGTCTGGGTCCGGGCCGGCGTATGTCTTCCTGGTGGCCGAGGCAATGATCGAGGCGGGGGTGCTCATGGGCCTGGGCCGACCGGTGGCGACGGAATTGGCCAACCAGACGCTGCTGGGTGCCGCGACGCTGTTGGCTGAGGGACGTTCGCCGGCCGATCTGCGAGCCGACGTGACATCGCCGGGCGGCACGACGGCAGCTGGGCTCCGCGAACTGGAGCGTCACGGCGTGCGCGCCGCATTCGCTGCGGCCGTCGAAGCCGCCACGCGTCGCTCCGTCGAACTCGGCAGCACGTGATCCAGGGTCCAGAAGTAACGAGCCGGCCCCCAGCCATGACAGGTTTCGACACGGTCACGTGCCTGAGCGATCTGGGCACCGCAGACGAGTCGGTGGGCGTCATTCACTCGATCGTGCGACAGGCCGCTCCCCACGCCGCCGTGATCGACTTGTGCCACGAGATCGATCCGGGTGACGCGCGCACGGCAGCGTTGATGCTGGCGCGCAGCGTGTCGCACCTAGCGCCGGGCGTGGTCCTCGCATCGGTGGGACGCCGCTTGGACCGGCCCGCCATCGCAGTCTCGGTCGGCGACGGCCAGTCGATGCTGGTCGGCCCCGACAACGGCGTGCTCGCCGCTGCCACCGCCGCGGTCGGCGGCGCGGACATCGCAGTGCGCGTCGAGACCGCCGGCTGCGGCGATCCACAATCCGTGCTTCACCCGGCGCGCGATGTGCTCGCGCCCGCAGCCGGCCGGCTGGCGGCCGGAGCGCCGATTGAAGCCCTGGGCGCGCCCATCGACCCCTCGCTGCTGCTGCCGTCGCTCGTTGCGGTGCCCCGCGTCGAAGACGACGGTTCAGTGACCGCCGAGGTGCTGTCGGTGACGCGCTGGGGCACGGTGCAGCTCAACGTCGACCGCGAGACGCTGGCGGCCCTCGGCGATCTCCTCGTCATGGAATGGACGGCAGGCGCGAGTGCGTCACAGCCCGCGGAAGCGAATTCGCAGTCTGTCCGGCTGGCGGCGGCGGGATCGGCGGACACGGGCAGCCTTGCCCTGTGCGACGATCCCTTCGGCTTGCTCGAGTTGACGGTCGCCGGCGGCAGCGCCGCCCATCTCGGCTTTGCAGTGGGCACCGAAGTCCGGCTGCGCGCGACTAGATGAGAGGGTGACATGAGGCCTCGAACAGCGCTCGTGCTCGCCGTGCTGGCGGCGGTCATCCTGCTCACCGCCACCATCCAGCTGCTCGTAGCCCTCGACTGACCGCCCTGTGGCCAGAATTGCCAAGCGATCTTTCCTCGTACGCGTGGAAACGGGGTGCCGGATCGGCGAGACTGTGCGGGCCGCATTCCCGAACCCTGGGTAGTCCTCGTGTCCATCGTTGTCATGGGCGTGAGCCATCGCAGCGCACCGCTTGAGCTATTGGAGCGCTGCACGGTTGCCGCCGCCGACGTGCCGAAACGACTTGCTGATCTCGCATCGTGCGCGAACGTCAGCGAGGCCGTGGTCGTGTCCACGTGCAACCGCACCGAGGCGTACGTCGTGGCCGAGAAATTCCATGCGGCGTTCGGCGAGATGCGCGATTTCTTCTGCACGCTGTCGGGTGCGGCGCCCGCCGAGCTGTCCGACCATCTCTACGTCCACTACGACGACGACGCGGCGCGGCACCTGTTCCGTGTGGCCGGTGGCCTGGAGTCCGCTGTGGTCGGGGAGCACGAGATCTTGGGCCAGGTCCGCACCGCATGGGACACGGCACGAACCGAAGGCACCGCGGGCGCGGTGCTCAACGGACTGTTCCGGCACAGCATCAGTGCCGGCAAGCGCGCACGCACCGAGACCGGCATCGCACGGGGGACGGCATCGATCAGCCACGCGGCAGTGAGCATGGCCAAGAACCATCTCGGCACCCTGGAGCGAGCGCAGGTGCTCGTCGTGGGCGCCGGTGAAATGGCCGAAGGCATGATCGTGGCACTCGCGGCAGCCGGTCCTGCAGCGGTGCAGGTAGCCAACCGCACGCCTTCGCACGCCGAGGCCCTGGCAGCTCGGGTCGGAGGCCATCACCTGCCGCTCGGAAACCTGGAAGATGCGTTGGTCGAGGTTGATCTGCTGCTGACGTCCACCGGTGCCAGCTCGGTGATCGTCGACCACGCCAGCGTCGGAGCGATCATCGAGCGACGCGCCGGCCGGTCGCTGCTGATCGTGGACATCGCCGTGCCGCGTGATGTCGACCCGGCTGTGGCCCGCCTGCCGGGCGTCACCCTGCTCGACATGGACGACCTGTCGCGATTTGCCGAGGTCGGCCAGGAGGGCCGGCAAGCGGAGGTGGCGGCGGTTGAATCGATCCTGGCCGACGAGACAGAGCGTTTCTCCGCCGACCGCACCGCCCGGGAGATGGCGCCGCTCATCGAATCGCTGCGCGGCAGGGCTGAGGCTGTGCGTCAATCCGAGCTGGCACGTGCGCTGGCAGCTCACCCCGATCTCGACGACGACGCACGCGAGGCGCTCGAGCGTGCAACCGCCGCGCTCGTCAACAAGCTGATGCATCAGCCCACCGTGGCGTTGAAGTCCGCGGCAGGCAAGGCCAAAGGCGACCGGCTCGCAGACTCAGTGCGCGACCTGTTCGATCTCTAGATACCGGCTGCGTGAGGATCGCGACACGATCGAGCCCGCTGGCGACTTGGCAGGCGCGCGCCGTCGCCGCCGCGCTGGAGGCAGCCGGAGCTTCCCGGGGCGACATTGAGCTCGTGCCCGTGAGCACAACGGGCGATCTCGACCTGTCCACGCCGATTTCGGAGATGTCGGGCAGGGGCGTGTTCGTGACCGAAGTGCAAGCGGCAGTGCTCGATGGGCGCGCCGATATCGCCGTGCACAGCGCCAAGGACATGCGGTCTGAGCCGACTCCGGGCTTGACGCTGGCGGGCTGCCTGGCGAGGGGCGACGCGCGCGACGCACTCGTCGGAGCGGCGCTTGATGACATCGCCGCTGGTGGCCTGATCGCCACGGGTTCGCAGCGTCGCGAATGCCAGCTGGCAGCCTTGCGGCCCGATCTGCACTTCACCGGCTTGCGCGGGAACATGGCCCGCCGCATCGCAGCAGCCGATCGGCCCGGCATCGATGCCGTGGCCGTGGCGGCGGCGGCACTCGAGCGTCTCGGCGAGTCTCACCGGGTCGCACAGCTATTCGGCCCCGACGAGATCGTGCCCCAAGTCGGCCAGGGCGCCATCGCGATCGAGCACCGCTCTGACGACGCTGACACTGCTGCCGCTGTCGGCGCGATCATCGACGAAGTGACCACGCGATGCGTTCATGCCGAGCGAGCATTCCTGCGGACGCTGGGCGGTGGCTGCGAACTTCCCGCTGGCGCTCACGCCACCATCGACGCAGACGGCAACATCGCGATGTCAGCGATGCTTGCTGGGCTTGACAGTGCCATCGCGCGCGCCTCGCTCGTAGGCCCGCACGGGGGAGCCGTCGGCGAGGCGCTTGCGCGTGAACTGCTGGACCGTACAGCGCCATGAGTGGCCCGATGGCTGCCGATCTGGTTGGCTGCACCGTCGTCGTCACGAGGGCGTCGCATCAAGCCGCGCCGCTCGCGGCAGCGTTGCGTGAGCGGGGCGCGAACGTGGTGCTGGCTCCCGCCATAGCGGTCGTGCCCCCGCTCGACGGCGGCCAACCGCTCGACGATGCGCTGCTGCGGCTCGAGCAGTACAGCTGGGTTGCGTTCACGTCCTCGAATGCCGTGGCGGCCACGTTCGCCCGCGCCGACCGGCGCGGCGTTCGCAAGCGCTTCGCGCGTATCCGCACAGCGGCCGTCGGCCCCTCCACGGCGGCCCGCGTCGAGTCCGAGATCAACCGTCCGGTCACGCTGGTGCCCGAGCAGCACGATGCTGCCGGGCTGGCCGCTGCCTTCCCTGAGCCCCGCCGAGACGACTGGTGCTTCGTGCCCCAGTCGGCACAGGCCCGCCCCGATCTGGTCGACGGCCTGCGCGCTCGCGGCTGGAACATCGATGCCGTGCGCGCGTACCGCACCGTCACGCCCACGTTGTCAGACCATCTCATTGCCGGTGTGGCCACTGCAGACGCGGTGATCTTCGCGTCGCCCTCCGCCGTGCACGGCCACCTGTCGCAAGTGGCCAGCGCCGCCGCGCCGCAGGGCGGTGGTCGGTCGGTCACAAGCGACGATTCGTCAGGGACGGGCTGCGATCTGCCGCCGGCCGAGTCGCTGACCGGCGTGCCCGCGCGGGCGCCTGCGAGGTCGCTGGTCAACGGCCGAGTGGTCTGCATCGGCCGCACTACGGCGACCGCTTGCGCTCAAGCCGACCTGCCGGTCGCGGCCATTGCCGTCAGCCCCACCGATGCCGGGCTCGTCGAAGCTGTGCTCGCTGCCGTGCATGGCTGACGCGTGCGCAGCGCGACACTGGTGCCATGACGCACACCCCAGAAAATCTCGGCAGGCCCCGCAAAGCCGCGAGCGAGACTCCGCGCCGACCCGGCCGGTTGGTCGGGATCCGCCCAGTCAAGCGAGGGAGGCTCCCTATGGGTGCAACACACGTCAACGTCACGGTCAGGAATCTGGCCGACCCGGATCGGACCTGGGAAGGCGAATTCCTGGTTGACACCGGGGCCATTGACTCCTTGGTGCCGCGCCAGCATTTGGAAGCCATCGGCATCGCGCCGGTGGGCACCCGCACCGACGAGCTCGCCGACGGCAGCCGAAGGTCGTATGACCACGGGGTAGCCCAGATCGAGTTCATGGATGAGATAGTCGCGGGCAAGGTGGTCTTCGTGGAGGACGAAACCGAGCCACTGCTCGGCGTGACGGCGCTTGAAGCAGCTGGCATCGAAGTCGACCCGCGCAACGAGCGGCTGAAGCGCCTGTCGGCGATCCGACTCAAGTCGCTCACACCTGTCTGAGCGTCAGGCTCAAACCCTCGGCGGCCGGTGACTGCCCGCAGGGGCGTGGCCTACGCTGCGAGGCCGTGACCGAGCCGCGTTCGACGAACGCCGACCTGTTCGAGGCTGCTCAACGTGTGATTCCCGGCGGTGTGAATTCGCCGGTGCGGGCCTTCGGGTCGGTCGGCGGCACGCCGTATTTCATTGCACGAGCCGAAGGGCCGTACGTCTTCGACGTCGAGGGCCGCCGCTATCTCGACTTCGTGCAGTCGTACGGGGCGATCATCTTGGGACACGCCCACCCGGCGGTGACCGAAGCTGTAGCCAAGGCTGCCGCCGACGGGACGTCGTACGGCGCGCCGACGCAGCGGGAGGTGCTGCTTGCCGAGCTGATCGCCGAGGCCGCGCCCGGCGTGGAGCAAGTGCGCCTGGTGAGCAGCGGCACCGAGGCCACCATGACCGCGGTGCGGCTCGCACGGGGCCACACCGGCCGGCCGCGCATCGTGAAGTTCGCCGGCTGCTACCACGGCCACGCTGACGCACTGCTGGCTGCTGGCGGCAGCGGCGTGGCCACGCTGGGCCTGTCCGGCTCAGACGGGGTACCGCCGAATGCCGTGGCGGACACGCTGGTCGCTCCTTACAACGAGGTTCCCGAGCTCGACGACCAAGTGGCGGCGGTCATCGTGGAACCCGTCGCGGCCAACATGGGCGTGGTGCCGCCCGCGCCTGGATTCTTGGAGGGCCTGCGTGCCGCCTGCGACGAAGCGGGCGCACTGCTGATCTTCGACGAGGTCATCACCGGCTTCCGCCTGGGCCGCGGCGGTGCGGCCGAGCGATTCGGCGTGACGCCCGACATCGCCTGCTTCGGCAAGGTCATCGGCGGCGGCCTGCCCATCGGCGCCCTCGGCGCAAGCACCGAGATCATGCAGACGCTGGCCCCGACCGGTCCCGTGTACCAAGCCGGCACGCTGTCCGGCAACCCCCTCGCCACCGCCGCCGGCCTCGCAGTGCTGGACCATCTGACATCCGGGTTCTATAACGACTTGGAAGCAACGGTCACAGCGACCGCGGCACAGCTCGACACGATGCTCCTCGAAGCCGGTTACGAGGCATCGATAATCCAGGAAGGCACGCTCCTCGGGCTCTACATGGGCCAGCCACCGATCAACGATGCAACTTGGCGCCCCAAGAACTACGACGAAGCCCGCACTACGGACGAACAGGCCTACGCCCGCGTCCACGCTCAGGCATTGGACCATGGCGTAGCGTTCGCCCCCGGCGCCTACGAAGCCGTCTTCGTCAGTCCCGCGCACACCTCCAACGTCATCGACGAAGTTCTCACCGCCATCGCCGCGACCTGATGGATGTTGAGCTGCGGTACCGGGACTGGGCCATCGACACGTTGGGCGAACAGAGGCGAGCACTCGCCGAGCCGATCAGCCACTCCCCATAGCTGTGATGAGTTCCAATGGAGTGCGCTGGACAACGTCGGCGGCGCTTTTCTATTGGGTTCTGATCTCGGCGTACATGTTGATCGTGCAAGGCGACGAACTCGACTTGGATGCCGTGTTTCCCTTCGTCGGCGAAGCTCCTGGAGCATCCGTGTCGTATGCGTCTACGCCGTCCAAACCGCCAAGCGCGGTCGTAGCAGCATTCTGGATCGTCGGCTGCATTGTCGGACTTCCACTCGTGGCCCGGGCCAAGGCAATCGCTGTGGTTCTCCGCATCAGCCTGATCGTGGTCGGCGCCTGTCTGCTGGCAACCGTGACGCGTCTCGGCATCCTGCTGGTCCCAGTGCTTGCCCTTCAATTGATGGCCTACTACCGAAGTGACCCGTTGTGGCGCTCGTGAAGCGGTGATGTCGCGCGGATCGGTTTGACCAGTTCGGCCCGCTTCACGCCAACGTGAGATCGGCGACGTGACGAACCCCAGGCAGTTCACCGCTCGTCAGATCTGCATAGAGGTCGCGCAAGTGCTCCTCGAGGTCTTCCCGTGTCTTGCCCTGTGTCCGATGGTCAGGGAATTCATCGAGGTAGCCGAGCCACCACTCGTCCTCTTGCCGGTAGACGAACTTCGTGGTGCGCACGCCTGTATCTCCCTGCTGGCCGTCGGCGTCGAGCATCAGGTACCCGAAAATCGTCTCTGAAAGCAGAGGCGGCACCGATACGGTGCCGCCTCGTCGCAACTGTGCCCCAAGCAGCTTCCGTGAGAGGCCGACGAGGAGCGTACGCCGGAGATGATACCGCGCCAGAGCGAGGTCAGTGCCGTCGAATCGTTTATCTACGACGACGCGACACGAGCGGCCCTGCGGAGCGCCCTTTCTGCGGATCGTTTCGCGACATACCTGCGGCTCGCCCGAGGCCGCGAAGTGCGAGCACAGCAACTCTATGCACGGAATGCTGCATTGGCGTCAGCCATGCACGGCCCACTCCACATGCTGGAGGTCACGCTTCGGAACGCGGCCCACGACTCCCTGTCGGAGACGCACGGTACCGATTGGCTTTCAGGAGTCGCGCTCACCACGAGACAGCGGAAGATGATCGACAGCGCAACAAGAGGACTTCGACAGCAAGGCAAGGAGGTCACGTCGAGCGGGCTGGTAGCTGAGATGAGCTTCGGTTTCTGGGTGGCACTCTTCGCCAAGCGCTTTGACCAGCAGTTGTGGAGAGTTGCACTGCACCGGGCGTTCGAGCCGACTCCGGCCCGTTCTGAACTGCACCGGCAGCTAGAGCAGCTTCGCGCTCTGCGCAATCGCATCGCGCATCATGAACCCATACTCAAGCGGGACTTGAACGGCGATTACGAAGCGCTCTTGGAGGTGCTTGCGATGCTGTCTCCGGAGGTGAGCAACTGGGTGCGTCACTACAGCCGCGTCCCGGAGGTACTCACGACGTCGACTTCGCGGATCATGCGGTTCTAGCGGTATGTCAGCGAGCTTGGCGTCGACGACGCTCAGGTGCGGTCGCGCCAGAGCCGCGCCATCCCGGCCGCCGCCCGGTAGATGCCGCGAGGGCCGCGCGGACTGGCTCTGCTCTGCAACAGATCTGTCGAGACGCGCATGGCCAGGTTCCCCATGCGGGGAGAGCGGATCGCAAGCTGTGTCAGCTTCCTCATCAGCCCGGGCCGGCCCAGCGCACGGGTCGTCAGCCGACCGAGATGGTGGTACTGCTCCCAGCGCTCGGCAAGCACCGCCTCGTAGCGCTGCAGCTCGAGTCCGTCGTCGGCGTCGAGCGCCCGCCCGATGACCTCGGCCGCCAGCCGGCCGGTTGCCAGTGCCGGGCCGACGCCATCGCCGTTCCAAGGGTTGACACTGCCTGCTGCGTCGCCGACCACCACCCAATTCGGTCCCGAGCGCGGGCGCACCGATCCTCCCATCGGCAATCGGCCGCCTGCCGGTTCGCTGCGAGGACCCGCGGGATCGATCTCCCAGTGCGCAGGGATCTGCTGCGTCCACTGCTCGAAGAGCTGCTCCAGGGAGATGGCCTCATTCCCGTAGTGATGGCTGAGCAGGCCCACTCCCACATTGGCCGTGCCATCTCCGACCGGGAAGACCCAGCCATAACCCGGCAGCTGGCTCCCAGCGCGATCGGCCAAAGCAAAGACCGACTCGATCCACGGCTCGGCGTGGCGCGGCGTGGGGTAGTAGGCCCGCATCGCCAGTCCCTGCGCGTAGGTCCGGGTGTGCACGGTGCCGAGCGCCCGGCCGAAGCCCGAACGCGGACCGTCGGCGATGACGACATAGCGAGCGCGCGCAATCACGTTCTCGTGCAGCGCGCCGCTGCCGCCCCGAGCGATGCAGCCACGCAGGTGGCCGTCGGTGATCAGCGGCGCCGTGGCCTCCGTGGCGGCGAGGACGCGCGCCCCCGCCGACTGCGCTCGGGCGAACGTCAGCGCGTCGAGGCGCGACCGGCGCACCACGACGCCGTAGCCGGGCCACCGCTCGCCCTGGGGCCACGACACCTCGAGGCTCTGCCCATGAGCGGTGATCCGCAGACCGTGATGCCGGTGCCAGCGCGCAGCGCCGGGATCGCAGCCCATGTCGATGAGCTCGCCCACCGCAACCGGAGTGAGTGCATCGCCGCAGACGCGTTCGCGCGGGTGAGTCGAGCGCTCGATGAGCAGCACATCTCGTCCCGCCTGCGCCAGCCAGTACGCCGCAGCGCAACCCGCTGGCCCGCCACCGATGACGAGCACATCGCTGTCGAGTGTCTGGGTCAAAGTGCCGTGATCACGATCAGGGTTCCCGCTCGGTGGGGAATCGGCATGGGCGCCGTGGCGCCGCGGAGATGGCCCTAGTGGCCGCCGCCACCCCCGCCGCCGGACAGGGCGCCGCCACCGAGATGCTCCCACTCGGCATCGCGCTCGGCTGCCACTTCGTCGCTGATCGCTTCACCGCCGATCACTTCGCGTACATAGCGCGCGACCGAATAGAGCTGATGGTCGTTGAGCACATCGCCGAACGCGGGCATGGCCGCTGCGTTGTCGCTGCCGCCGGAGATGTGTGCGCCGCCAGGCCGGTTGGGATCGCCGTAGACCTGCCCGAGCCCGAGGCCTTCGGAGCCCACCGAGATCCACTCGATGAACGAGTCGTCCAGGCTCGGGAAGGTCAGCAGCACCTCGCCGTTCCACAGCGGGCGCCCTACCAAGCCCCCGTCGGAACCAGCGCCGTCGCCGCCGTGACAGCTCGAGCACCTCACTGCGTAGGTGGTCGCTCCCTCGTTGATGGCGGTGATCGGTTCGGGGGGCGGCTCGGTCAGCTTCACGTACACAAACGCCCACAGCGGCAGGCAGAACAGCACGGGCAGCACCCAGATGGGAATCCGATGCCGCGTCTGGGCTGCGATCACCCATGACGGATCGGGCGGAGCCTCAGGTTCGACTTCGAGCTGGGCCGCCTCGCGCGCGGCAGCAATCATCTCGGCCTGGGTTGGCCCAGCGGCTGCAGCTGCTCCCGCTGCGGGTGCCGCCGCGCCCGCATCGTCGCCGCCACCGCTGCCGTCGTCTTCGAGGACCCCGAGCGCGATGCGACGCTGTCGCGAGCGCTCCAGCAGGTACTCGGGAACTTCGGTCACGGGATCCTCCGCGGGGTTGCCCCCAGGGTTCTGGCACGGCGGCAAGGCCAAGTTCGCAGGGCACGATACGCGCCCGAGCGCACCGAGGCGCAAGTCTGCCACGCAGTCACGCCGATGGCGCAGACTGCCGCACCTGATTGGGGCATCCGATTGGGCCGTCCGGATGGGTCAGCCCGAATTGTGGCGACTGCTGGCTGTCGTGCTAGAACATCACGCGCCATGGCCGGGGCGCCGGTAATCTTTGCCCCGGTCTCGCTGCGGCTGACGCACTCGATGCACTATCGATTGGGCCAGTTCGCAACAGTCCTGACACGCCGACGGGAGAACGCGGGAGGAACACCGAGTGGTTGCACTCGTCACATCGATCCTCGTCACCGCGCTGATGGTCTACCTGCTGGTGTGGTACGGCAAGCGCCGCCCGACCGACCGTCCCACTACCTGGGGCGAGGCCATGCTGGGGGCCGCCTACGTCTTCATGCTGATGCTGCTGGTATTCGGCGTCGTGCCCGACCGCTGGATTCGCCTGACCGACAACGAGTGGGGCTGGTCGGTCGAACGCTTCCTGGTCACCGAAGGCCAGTTCATGGAGTCGCCTATTCTCTTCCCGCCGACGCGCATCGACCTCAAGAAGGTCAGCGACATCGTGGTCGTCATCGAGCACCTGATCGCGTTCATCGGGCTGCCGGTGCTCGCGATGTGGTGGCAGAAGCGCGACAAGGCCCAACCCGCCGCCGAGCCGATCTCCGACTTCGGCCGTCCCCTGGTCAAGGGCAACTGAGGGCAAGACGAATGGCTGCCAACGACGCGAACCCGCCGATGCCCAAGTTCCGGGATGACTACCTGCTGCAGCAGGTCGATGCCTCCTACCTCGATGCAGCCGTCAAGCCCAAGCAGTTCATCAACATCGACCAGTCCGAGTGCATCCAGTGCGAGGGCTGTGTCGACATCTGCCCGTGGAAGTGCATCTGGTACGTGTCCACCGAGGCGGTCGACGAAGCCGTCGGCGTGGATCTGCCGGGGCTCGACCCCACCGACAACGCGATCTTCATCATCGACGACGACGTGTGCACCCGCTGTGCGCTGTGCGTCGATCGCTGCCCGACCGGCGTGATCACGCTGGGGCGGGTCAGCAACAACCCCCCGCCGTCGGGCGACGTCCACGGCCGTACCCACACCCACGGCTACGCCTACGGGATGCGCCTGTAGGCCGGCCGGAATGCTCGTACTGCTGAGACTGCGAAGGACCCGGTCCACCTAGACCAAAGAGATATGGCGAACACTCTCGAGTCCCCCGATACCAAGCCGAAGCTGCCGCAGCGTCTCCAGAACGCGCAGCAGCAGGCGGCCGATTGGATGCAGGACAGCCAGTTCTGGACATCGATCTTCCGGCCTGGGTCGATCTTCCGCAAGGGCTACACCGACAGCCCCCGGAACCGGTCCTACGTCATCATGAACAGCGTCCTGTATCACCTTCACCCGGTGAAGGTGAAGCGTCACGCCGTCAAGGTGAGCTACACGCTGTGCCTGGGCGGTCTGAGCTTCTTCCTGTTCATCCTGCTGACGATCACGGGCATCTTCCTGATGTTCTTCTACCGGCCGACCGACACGGCCGCGTGGCTAGACATCGAGAGCCTCCACACGCAGGTGGCATTCGGCCTGCTCGTGCGCAACATGCACCGATGGGCCGCGCACCTCATGGTGATCACCGTGTTCCTGCACATGGCCCGCGTCTTCTATCACGGTGCCTACAAGGCGCCGCGAGAATTCAATTGGGTCGTCGGCGTCATGCTGCTGCAGCTCACCCTGCTGCTGGCCTTCACCGGCTACCTGCTGCCGTGGGATCAGCTCGCGCTGTGGGCGGTCACGGTGGGCACGAACATGATGGGCTTCACGCCGGTATTCGGCGAACAAGTCCGGTTCGTACTGCTCGGCGGCCAACAGATCGGAGCGGAGACGTTATTGCGCTGGTACGTGCTGCACGTCTTGATGCTCCCCTTTGTCATCGTCATCTTCATGGCGATCCATTTCTGGCGAGTGAGAAAGGACGGAGGCATTTCGGGGCCGCTGTAGGAAGCGTGACCGTCCCGAACCATCAGCATGACTGAGATCCCCGAACACCTCCTGCGCCGGAGCGCCGAAGCCAGGGCCCGCGCTACTGGCGCGCCCGCAGCCGGTGAGGGCGAGGCGCCGGCCGCCGCGCAACCCGACGACGATGACGGCGTCACGATCCCTCGCTCACTGCTGGAAGCCAGCCAGCAGCCCGGCGGCGCGCCCGCAGTTGCCGGCATGGCGGCGTATGGAACGCCGCAAGCAGGCTCAGGGCCGGCCGGCGGTGGGGGAGTGGCCACCGCGCTGCCGCCGCTGATGGCAGGGCCCGCAGGCAACACTCACCGGCTGTTGACGGTCGTCAAGTCGGGCTCGATCCAGGACGTCAAGGCCAGCCCCGGCGACAAGGTCCACGTCTGGCCGCACTTGCTGGCTGCTGAATTCACCGCAGCGCTGTTCATCACGGCCTTCACGCTGGTCTTCTCGCTGTTCATCAACGCACCGCTGCTCGAGCTCGCCAACCACAACGAGACGCCCAACCCGTCCAAGGCGCCGTGGTACTTCCTGGGCCTGCAGGAACTGCTCACGATGTTCGACCCGATGATCGCCGGCGTGACGATCCCCGGGGTCGCGCTCATACTGCTGGCCTTCGCCCCCTATGTCGACAAGAACCCGTCTCTGCGCCCAGAAGACCGCAAGTTCGCCATCTCGATCCAGACGATCCACCTCATGTTCTGGGCAGTGCTGGTGATCATCGGCTCGTTCTTCCGGGGGCAGGGCTTCAACTTCACCTACCCGTGGGACACCGGTCTGCACGGCATCTTCCACCTGTAGGAGCACGTCGGCATGTCCACCGGAACCATCCTCGCGATCGCCATCCCGGTCATCGTCGTGCTGGGTGCCGTGGTCGCGTTCGTCTCCTTGCGTCGCCGGGACGCCACCGGCCTGGGGTACCTGTCACGCGAGACTCGCCGGCGCGACGAGCTGGCAGCGATCGCTGGCGACGAAGCTGCTGCTGGCGACGACACAGGTGCATTCGGCGTCAGCGCGCAAGCACAAGAGCTGGAGCGCTCGGTGGCCGCCGAGCGCCGCCCGTCGCCCGTCGCCACCGCGGAGCCCGAGCTGCCCCAGGACTGGGCGCCGCCGCCATCCGACGAGGTGGGTGTCACCCGCCGGCAGTTCCTGAACCGGTCCTCGGTGTTGCTGATGGCGACGGGTCTCGGCACCTTCAATGCGGCCATGCTCGCCTTCCTCTGGCCGCGCCCGACAGGCGGATTCGGCTCGAAGATCAAGATCGGCACAGTCGCATCAGTTGACGAGGCGATCTCGTCGTCCACTCCGGCCGAGAACTTCTCGTACTTCTCCGAGGCGCAGAGCTACATCCAGCCGTACCCGACTGATTCAGCCACGCTGTCCAACGCAGAGACGGTGTACGGCGGTGCGGTGCTCGAAGGCATGCGGCTGGGTTATGTCGCGCTGTGGCAGGTCTGCCCGCACCTTGGCTGCAAGGTGCCAGTGTGCGGCAGCTCGCAGTGGTTCGAGTGCCCCTGCCACGGCTCGAAGTACAACCGCGTCGGCGAGAAGAAGTCCGGGCCGGCACCCCGTGGCATGGACCGCTTCCCGGTGACCATCGAGGGCGGCAACGTCTTCGTCGACACCGGCAAGGTGTCGCAGGGACCGGCGATCGGCACCGACAGCACGGGCCAGGGCCTCGAGGGGCCGCACTGTGCCTGAGCTCAGCCGCATGCTGGCCGTCAGCACGGAGCGTTCGATCGCGATCGTCCTCTTGGCGGTCGTCGTGGTCGGCTGGGCGATCTACGTCTTCGTCAACATCCGCCAGGCGAAGTCCGAGGCCGGCAGCGAGATCGAGCTGGCGCCCAACCGCGGCAACCTGCCCGACGACGAGGAACTCGAAGGCCGCCGGCTGGAGAAGGTGCAGGCCTTCGGTGTGCTGATGCTGCTGATCATGGCGCTCGTGCTGCCCGTCTACTGGATGCTCGAAGGCGGGCGCCGTTCAGGTGCGGAGACGTCGTTCTCCGAAGCTGCTGTGAGTCGCGGCGAGGCTGTCGCAACCGCCGCGGAGTGCTTCGACTGCCATGGCGCCGATCTCGGCGGCGCGCGTTTCGCTCCGGTGGTGCTCGACATCGGCCACCAGTTCTCCGACAAGGAGTCCTTCGTCATCAATACGACGTGGGAGGCGCCGTCTCTCGACGACGTGTTCACGCGTTTCGACACCGATGCCGAGACCCTCGACGAGGTCAGCGAGGTTCGTCAGATCCTGGTGTATGGCCGAGGCGTGATGCCGGCATGGGGTCTCGAGGGCGGCGGTCCCTACAACGACCAGCAGATCGACGACCTCGTGGCATGGCTGTGGGACAACAGGATCACCGACTCCGAAGCACAGGCGCGGGCTGCAGCCCGCTACGAGACGGAGTTCGCGGCTCAGCGTGAGACGAATCCGGCGGTGACCCAGGGCGAGGTCTTGTTCGACCTCCACTGCGCCCGGTGCCACACGCCACGCTGGCCCGGCCGCGGCGGTGCCCAGCTGCCCAACAACGGCGGAACGATCGAGGTGCTTCCCGGTCCCGATGGCGCCGGACGCTACGGACCGGCGCTCAACAGCGTGAGCCTCCGGAGACTGTTCCCGGACATGGCAGATCATGTCTCGTTCATCTCCGATGGCGCCGCGGACAACGTGGCCTACGGTCAGTTCGCACGTCTCGGCAACTACGGCATGCCCGGCTTCGGGCGGGTGCTCAGCGAGCGTGAGATTCGCGCGATTGCCGCCTATGAGCGCAACCTCGACCCGCAGAGCCAGAGCGCGGTCGGCTTTGATCGGCTGCACGAAGCGGGAGACGACGAATGACCGCCTCGCACCTGCTCGGCATCGTCAGCTGGGATCCGGTTCTCACCGGGTACTTGGCCGTCATCATCGGCATCGCCGTGCTGTGCGGATCGGTGTACTTGCTGCTGGCCACCAACCTCGGTGTGCGTCTCGGCTTCCTGGTTGCGTGGACCGGGCTGTGGGGCTGGATGCTGCTGATGTCGATCATCTGGTGGGTGTTCGGCATCGGTTGGATCGGCAGCCAGCCCGGTTGGAACGTGCTGCAGGTCACCTCCAATCCCGCGACGGTGCTGGTCGACGAAGTGCAGCAGCTCGAGGGCGTCCCTGTCGATCGGTCGCCTCCCGGCTGGATCGATATCGCGATCGAGGAGGCATCAGACGACGACGCCGAGGAGGTCACCGATCCCGAGATCGTCGAAGCTCAGGCGTTCGCGGCTGACGCCCGCTCGGCGGCCGATGGACACGTCGTCTGCGACGGTGCAGACCCGCGCCGGCTGCTGGCGGTGAATTCGTGCTTGTTCTCGGCCGCGGACCAATACAAGACGTACCGGGTGCTGATCCGGGGCGGCGAGCGATACCGACCGTTGAGCATTCCCGACAACGCCGTCACGCAGTACTTCCTGCCGAGCAGGGGCAGGCCGCATTACGCCGTCGTGCAGATCCAGCCGTACCAGCCGAGGGTCGAGATCGACCCGAACGTGTTCGGCGACGACGGCAAGATCGTGGTGCCTGCGCCTCAGATCGACGAGAACGAGCCGGTGTATTCGGTGGTGCTGGTGCGTGACCACGGCAGCGTGCGGCTCCGCCCGGCCCTGCTCACGATCTTCTCCGCCCTGCTGTTCGGTTTGGGCTGCTACCACCTGCATCGACGGGATCAGGCGATCTGGGCGGTGCGCGAAGCTGCGGGCCAGTGAACCCAGAGGCTGAGCCGCGAGGCGAAGCCGTGGCCCGAGCGGCCCGTGAGCGCAGCGAACAAGAGCGGGAAACAATTGGTGGGGCAGCAAGATGGTTGACCTAGCCGGGCGCCTTCCTGCGACCTGTTTTGGGCCAGACTGGGGCCGGCATCTGATCACCGACGCGCCGAAAGGGTCCGGGGCATGAACAATGGCTTGGCGGAATACCTGCCGGTGTTGGTCCTCGGCGTGCTCGCTGTTCTGTTCGTGCTGCTGAGCATCATCGCGTCGCGGCTGCTGGCACCCCAGCGCAGCACGAATGCCAAGCTGGCGTCGTACGAGTGCGGCATCGTCGACCAGGCCGCCATTCCCGAGCGATTCCCGGTGCGCTTCTACCTCGTGGCGATGCTGTTCATCATGTTCGACATCGAGATCGTCTTCCTGTATCCGTGGGCGGTCGCGAACAGCCAGCTCGGCCTCTTCGGCTTCATGGCGATGCTGATCTTCGTCGTGATCTTCTTCCTGTCGTTCGTTTACGAGCTGGCGATGGGCGGGCTGGAGTGGGGCCCGCGCAAGCGCCGCGTCCTCCCGCTGCCGCCGGCCAGCCGCAGCGGGATCGCTGGCGTGCGCACGGTTGGGCTGACCGGCCGCGAGCACCTCCCAGACGCCGCATGGAGCGGCGCAGGCCAGCACGACGCCGCGTGGAGTGGCGTACAGCAACCCAGTAGCGGGACGGCGGCAGGCTGATGGCGGGCATCGACGACCTCAAGTCGCGACTCGGCATCGACGACGGTCTCGCCGGGCTCGGTCACAACGTCTTCACCGCACCGGTGGAGGAGCTGGTGAAGTGGGCACGCCGGCGCAGCCTGATGCCGGCCACCTTCGGGCTCGCCTGCTGCGCCATCGAGATGATGGCCACGGGCACGGCGCACTACGACCTGGCTCGCTTCGGCATGGAGACGTTCCGCGCCTCGCCTCGTCAAGCCGATCTGATGATCGTGGCGGGCCGTGTCAGCCAGAAGATGGCACCGGTGTTGCGCCAGATCTACGACCAGATGATGGAGCCCAAGTGGGTGCTGTCGATGGGTGTGTGCGCGTCCAGCGGCGGCATGTTCAACAACTACGCCATCGTGCAGGGCGTCGACCAGGTTGTCCCGGTCGACATGTACGCACCCGGTTGCCCGCCGGGACCCGAGACGCTGCTGCATGCGATCCTCGCGCTGCACGAGAAGATCCGCACCGGTGAGCTGACCCAGCGCCGGGCCGACCGTGGCAGCGGCGCGGCAGTGGTGCTCGAGGCGCATGAAGCCGATCCGTCGAGCGCGGTGGTGACGCGCTGATGGCAGACGAGGGCGTAGCAGTCGACGCCGCCGCGCCAGCGACCGAGATCGCTGAGCCGCCGACCATGTTCGGCGTGCCGTGCACTGACGAGCGTGGCCAGCAGGTGCTGCATCCCAGCCGCGACGAGTACCTCGATGTGCTCGGCATGGCTGCTGCCGATGGCTTCGAGCTGTGTGTTGACGTGTGTGCGGTGGACGGGCTCACCAACCGCGGCCGCGCCGTAGCGCCAGGCATCGAGCCGGAACGCTTCGAAGTGGTGGTGAACCTGCTGGATCTCCGTGGCCGGCGCCGGCTGCGCATCCGCACCCAAGTACCGGCCGACGATCCGCAGGTGCCCTCGGCGGTGGGCCTGTATCCCGGTGCCGAGGCGCCCGAGCGGGAGGCGGCCGACCTGTTCGGCATCAGCTTCAGCGATCATCCCGATCCGAGCCGCATTCTCATGCCGCCCGACTGGGAAGGCCACCCGCTGCGCAAGGACTACGCCATCGGTGCCATCCCGGTGCAGTTCAAGGCGGTGGAAGGCCGATGAGCACCGCAACGGCCGCCGCCATCCGCCGACCGGCGGACGCCGTGCTGCGCATCTCCGAGGAGGCTGCGCTGGAAGCTGCCGTTGTCGAAGATGACACCACGGCTGTCACAGCAGAGCCTGGCGACGGGCCGATGCTCATCAACATGGGCCCGCAGCACCCATCCACCCACGGCGTGCTGCGCATAGCGATGGAGCTCCAGGGCGAGACGGTGCTGCGGTCCAAGCCGATCATCGGCTACCTGCACACCGGGATGGAGAAGACCGCCGAAGACCTCACGTTCCTGCAAGGGCCCACGAACGTCACCCGCATGGACTACGCCTCGCCGCTGTTCACCGAGTTGGTGTTCTGCCTCGCGGTCGAGGATCTGCTGGGAACGGAGATCCCGCCGCGAGCCACGTGGATCCGCATGCTGATGTGCGAGCTGAACCGGATGAGCTCCCACCTGCTGTTTCTCGCGACCAACGGCATGGACCTCGGCGCAGTCGGGATGATGCTCTACGGGTGGCGCGAACGCGAGGAGATCCTGCGGTTCTTCGAGAGCGTGACCGGCTTGCGGATGAACCACAACTACATCCGCCCCGGCGGCGTGGCAGCCGACCTGCCCGACGGTTGGCAGGACGATGTGGAGCACATTCTGACGGTGCTGCCCGACCGGCTCGAGCAGTTCGACACCTTGATGACCGGCCAGCCGATCTGGCGAGACCGCACTCAAGGCGTCGGCGTCATCACCGCCGACGAGGCCATCGCCATGTCGGCCACGGGGCCGCTGCTGCGCAGCACCGGCGAGGCGTGGGATCTGCGTCGGACCATGCCGTATCTGGCCTACGACGAGGTCGACTTCGACGTCGTGGTGGGCGCCTACGGCGACACGTTCGATCGGTACTCCATCCGCCTGAACGAGATCCGCGAGTCGATGCGCATCGTCGCCCAGTGCCTCGACAAGATGCCGAAGGGCCCCTACCGCACCGAGGACCGCAAGGTCACGCCGCCACCGCGTGCGCGCATCGACGAGTCGATGGAAGCGCTGATCCACCACTTCAAGATCTTCACCGAGGGCTTCCGGGTGCCGCCCGGAGAGACGTACGTGGCGGTCGAGTCGCCCCGAGGCGAGCTGGGCTGCTACCTGGTCTCCGACGGCGGGCCCAAGCCGCAGCGGGTGCACATCCGCGCGCCCTCGTTCGTGAACCTGCAAAGCCTGCCTCATCTGATGTACGGAGGCCTGCTGGCCGACGCCATCGCCATCATCTCCTCAGTCGACCCGATCATGGGGGAGGTGGATCGGTGAGGGTCTGCGACAGCCGCGTTCTTGCCTGCTCCGTGTTCGACGGTGGCAAGGAGGTCGACAGGTGAGGGTCTGCGACAGCCGCGTTCTTGCCTGCGTCGCGCCCGACGGCGGAGGGATCAGCCGGTGAGCTTTTTCACTGAGGAGAACCGCTCGCTGGCGCGCGAGATCATCGGCCGCTACCCGAGGCGCCGGTCGGCGATGATCCCGCTGTTGCACGTTGCACAGGCGCAGGCCGGTTGGGTCAGCGAGGAAGCGATGGTGGAGATCGCCGAGCTTGTCGACACCACGCCCGCCGAGGTGCTCGGCACCTGTTCGTTCTACGAGATGTTCAAGCGGGAGCCCGTCGGCAAGTACCTCGTCAACATCTGCGCCACCATGTCGTGTGCGCTGGCAGGCGCCGCCGAGCTCATGGAACACGCCGAGGAGCGGCTGGGCGTGCGCGCCGGCGGCACCACCCCTGACGGCCTGTTCACCCTTGCATCTGCGGAATGCCAGGCCGCCTGCACCGAGGCGCCCTGCCTGCAGGTGAACTACCGCTACCGCTACCGGGTCGACGCCGACGGGTTCGACCAGCTCGTCGACGACCTCGCTGCGGGCGCGCTCGACGACGAGATCCCGCCGCACGGGGTCACTGCTCGCGTGCGCCAGCACATCCCGGCAGGCCGAGCCGTCGGCGCTGTGCCGCCCGAAGCGGTCAATGAACCGCCGGTCTGGATTGCAGCCGCCGCCAGCAATGGGGCAGGTTCAGCGTGAGGGCCCCCAGCCGCCGCGTTGGCGTGCGGTCGGCGTCCGACGGCGGAAGGCTCAGCTGATGGCGTCGTACACGATTCCCCACGCGCCCGGCTTCGTGGCCAATGATGCGCCCCGCATTGTCACCGAGCGATTCGACCATCCCGACAGTTACACGCTCGAGCGCTACCTGGCCACCGGCGGCTACGAGGGTCTGCGTGCTGCCCTCGGCCGCACGCCCGAAGAGGTCCACGGCGAGGTTCGCAGCGCGACCCTGCTCGGGCGCGGCGGCGCCGGCTTCCCCGCCGGGGTGAAGTGGGGCTTCTGCCCGCCCGGCGTGTGGCCTCGCTATCTCGTGGTGAACGGCGACGAGTCCGAGCCCGGCACCTACAAGGACCGCCTGCTGATGGAGCTCGACCCGCACCAGCTCATCGAGGGGTGCCTCATCGCTTGCTACGCAGTCGGGCTGTCGCAGTGCTTCCTGTACATCCGCGGCGAGATGGCCGTCGCTCAGGAACGTGTGGCACAGGCGCTCAACGAGGCCTACGAAGCCGGCTGGGTGGGCCGCAACATCTGCGGCACCGACTTCTCGGTCGACATCGTGCTGCACTGGGGCGCCGGCGCCTACGTGGTGGGCGAGGAGACAGCGCTGATCGAGAGCCTGGAGGGCAACCGGGGCATGCCGCGGCTCAAGCCCCCGTACTTCCCGGCTGCCATCGGTCTGTACGGCCAGCCGACCATCGTCAACAACGTGGAGACGCTGGCAAACCTGCCGTGGATCCTGCGACACGGGGCCGAGGCGTTCACCGCCATCGGCACGCCCACATCGCCCGGCACGCGCATGGTGGCGGTGAGCGGCCACGTGCAGCGCCCCGGCGTGTACGAGATCACCAACGGCACCACGACGTTCCGAGACCTGATCTACGGCGACGACTACTGCGGCGGCATGCATCGGGGCCGCGAGCTCAAGGCCTTCGTTCCGGGCGGCGGCTCAGCGCCGTGGTTCACGCCTGCCCAGCTCGACCTGCCGTTCGAGGCCTCCGAGGTGGGGCCGCAGGGATCGATGCTGGGTTCCGGCGCGGTGATGGTGATGGACGACACCACCGACATTCCCGCCGCAGCGCTCACGCTGACGAAGTTCTATGCCCACGAGTCATGCGGCAAATGTGTGCCATGCCGGGAAGGGGCGACCTGGCTGGAGCGGGTGCTGCGGCGCGTCTGCGACGGCACCGGCACGCCGCGCGACCTCGACGTGCTGTTCGAAGTGGGCGCCTCGATCTGCCCTGGCGACTTTCCCCACGCCGCGGTACCCGAACGGGGCCTCGAGCCGAAGCCGTTCCCGTACCAGATGACCACCATCTGCTTTGTGGGGCCGTCCGCGTTCGCCCCGGTGCACTCGGCCATGACACTGTTCCCCGAGGAGTTCGAGGCCCGGGTTGCGCCGAACGCGCACCTCGACACCGGGCCGTCTGACGGCCCGGCATCAGGCACTGGCCCGTCTGACGGCCCGGCATCGAATTCCATCTCGGAGGTGGCCATCCGTGTCTGACGCCACTGCCGCCGAAGCAGCGCCGAGCACCGTGGAGGTGACGATCAACGGCGTCGCCGTGGATGCGCAGCCGGGCGAACTGGTCATCGCGGCAGCGGATCGTGCCGGGGTGCACATCCCGCGGTTCTGTTACCACGAGCGGATGAGCCCGGTGGGCATGTGCCGCATGTGCCTGGTCGAGATCGACACCGGGCGGGGGCCGCAGTTGCAGCCCTCCTGCATGGTCCCCGTCTCGCCGCAGATGGTGGTGGACACCACCAGCGAGCGGACGCGGCGGGCGCAGGAAGGCGTGCTGGAGCTGCTGCTCATCAACCACCCGCTCGACTGCCCGGTCTGCGACAAGGGCGGCGAGTGCCCCTTGCAGGACCAGACGATGGCCTACGGCCCGGGCGAGTCCAGGTTCGTGGAGGAAAAGCGGCATTTCCCCAAGCCGATTCCCATTTCCGACTTGGTTCACCTCGACCGGGAACGCTGCATCCTGTGCGACCGCTGCACCCGCTTCGCAGACGAGGTCGCCGGCGACCCCCTCATCGACTTCACCGAGCGGGGAAACGAGACACAGGTGCTCACGTTCCCCGGCGAGCCCTTCTCGTCGTACTTCTCGGGCAACACGGTGCAGATCTGCCCCGTCGGTGCGCTCACTGCGTCGCCGTACCGCTTCAAGGCGCGGCCGTGGGATCTCGTCGAGACCGAGTCCACGTGCACGACATGTGCCGTGGGCTGCCGCATCGCCGTGCAGTCGTCGCGCAATGAGCTGGTGCGTTACCTCGGCGTCGACATCGACCCGGTCAACCACGGCTGGCTGTGCGACAAGGGCCGCTTCGCCTTCGGCTCGGTGTCGAGCCCAGAGCGGGTGACGGCGCCGCTGCAGGCTCGCGCATCGTCGGGCGCCACCTCCGACTTCGCGGACGCAGAGCCGCTGCGCCGCTTCCAGCCGACCGACTGGGGGAGTGCCCTCGGTGCTGTGGCCGCTGCGGTGAAGGCGGCCCGACCCGGCGCGATTGCCGTGCTCGGCGGTGCCCGCGGCACCAACGAGGACGCTTACGCCTGGTCGAAGCTGGCCCGCACGGTGCTGCGGACCGACCATGTAGATGCGCAGCTCGGCGACGGCTTGCCCGCAGAGCTGGCAGTGGGCCTGCCGGCAGCGACGATCGATGAGGCGTGCAGCGCCGACACCACCCTGCTGGTGTGCGGGGACCTCCGCGAGGAGCTGCCGGTTCTGCACCTGCGTCTGCGCGGCGCAGCGCGAGCGGGTACGACGCGTCTGGTCGAGATCGCCCCGACCGCGACCGGTCTCACGCGCAACGCAGTTCGCAGCGAGCAGTGTCGCGGCGGCGAGGCAGCATCTGTGCTGCGGAACCTGCTCGACGGCGATGACCCGCTGGCCGTCGAGCTGGCATCCGGATCGGTCGTCGTGGTGCTCGGCCGCTCGTCGGTGTCGGAATCCGCCGAAGCGACGGCCGAGGTGGCCGCGGTGATCAGCGCCCGCATCCCCCACGCCCGCTTCCTCGTCGCCGCGCGTCGAGGCAACGTCCGCGGCGCGCTCGACATGGGCTTGGCGCCGGGGATGCTCCCGGGGCGGGCACTGAGCGCCAGCCCGCCGCCGGTGCTCGCCGCGGCGTGGGGCGAGATGCCGGGCGAACGTGGGCACGACGCCACCGGAATCCTCGCGGCAGCCGCCTCCGGAGAGATCGACGTGCTCTTCCTGCTCGGCGCCGATCCCCTGACCGATTTCCCCGACAGCATGCTGGCGCGCCTCGGCGTGTCGGGCGCAGGCACGGTCGTAGCGGTGGACTCGTTTGTGAGCCAGTCGGCGGCGGAGGCCGACATCGTGCTGCCGGCCGCTGTGTTCGGGGAGAAGTCGGGCACCACGACCAACCTGGAGGGCCGCGTCTCGGCCGTCGGCGAGTTGGTGACCGCACCCGGCTCAGCCCGCCCCGACTGGATGATCGCAGCCGAGCTGGCCGTGCTGTGCGGCGGTGACCTCGGCTTCCTGTCGGTCGATGAGATCACTGCGGAGATAGCGGCCGTGTGCGCCACGCACGCCTCGGCGATCGGCCCAAACCTCGCCGTTGATGGTGTGGTGGCGTCGGGAGCGGCCTTCGAGCCCGAGTTCCCGCCCGAACACGTCGCACCGGCGCGAGACGCCTACGGCCTCCGCCTGGTCTGCAGCCGCAAGCTGTACGACGGCGGCGTGACGGTCAGCCAGACGCCTGCGCTGGCGTCGCTGGCGGCCGACACGGTGATGCGCGTGCACCCGGTCGACCTGGAGCGAGTCGGCGTCGAATCGGGTACTGAAGTCGAAGCGCACTCCGACCGCGGTGCGCTGCGGCTGCCGATCGTGGCCGACTCCGGCATCGCCCGCGGCAACGTTGCAGTGCTGTTCCCATCGCCCCACATCGACGTGGGGGCATTGATCGACGTGACGGCACCAGTCACCGACGTGCGGATCGAGACCCGCGCCGGCGAGGCGTCGCGATGACCGGCGACCCGCTCTTTGCGGATGGCCCCGAAGGGCTGCTCGCTGCGACGGCGTGTAATGGGGCGTCACGGTGACCGGCGACCCGCTCTTTGCCGATGGTGTCGACTGGGGCGACATCGGGATCATGGGCATCAAGATCGGGGTGGCGTTCGCCGCCCTGCTGGTCGCCACCATGTTCATGATCTGGTTCGAGCGCAAGCTGATCTCCGACATGCAGCACCGCATCGGCCCCAACGTGGCCGGGCCGTGGGGCCTGCTGCAGGCGCTCGCCGACGGCATCAAGTTCTTCTTCAAAGAAGACCTCCGCCCTGCCAATGCCGATCCCCTCGTCTTCCGGCTGGCGCCCTACATCTCGGCGGTCACGGCGTTCGTCGCCTTCGCGATCGTGCCGATCGGCGGCGTCTTCACCGACCCTGCGTCTCCGGGAGCCGTCGGCCGTGGCGGCACAGTCACGCTCTTCGGCAAGGAGACCATCCTGCAGGTGGCCGATCCGCCGGTGGGCATCCTGCTGCTGCTCGCGATGTCCTCGGTCGCCGTCTACGGCGTGATGCTGGCGGGCTGGTCTTCGGGATCGAAATACCCGCTCATCGGATCGGTGCGGGCCTCGGCACAGGCCATCTCCTATGAAGCCGCGCTGGGTATGTCGGTTGTCGCGGTGGTGATCGCCGCGGGATCGCTCTCGACCCAGAGCATCGTGGCACAGCAGGTCGGCGGCACTTGGTGGGGCGGCAGCCCCGACGACTGGTTCCTGCTCACCACCGGCATCGTGCCGTTCGTTGTCTTCCTCATCTCCGCAACCGCCGAGCTGAATCGACCGCCGTTCGATCTCGTCGAAGCCGAGCAGGAACTGGTCGGCGGTTTCCACACGGAGTACTCGTCGATCCGCTTCGCCCTGTTCTTCCTGGCCGAGTTCATGAACGTCATCACGATGTCGGCGATCATGGTGACGCTGTTCTTCGGCGGACCGGCGGGACCCATCTTCTTCGGCCTGACATGGCTGTGGCCCACCGTGTGGTTCCTCGCCAAGGTGCTGGCGTTCCTGTTTGTGTTCGTGTGGTTCCGCGCGACGCTGCCCCGCCTGCGCTACGACCAGCTGATGTCGCTGGGCTGGAAGGTGCTCATCCCCGTGATGCTGTTCTGGCTGATGTTCCTGGGGCTGCGACAGCTGGTGGTCGATCAGGGCTGGAGCACGCTGCAAAAAGTGGTGGTGGTGCTCGGGCTGAGCGCTGCCGGGCTTGCGCTGGGCTGGTCGTTGCTGGCAGCGGCACTGCGGGCAGCCAAGCGCAACACGGCCGGGGAGTATTTCGAGGGTCAGGATCCCGAGGCCGTGACGCCGACGGCCGACGCGCCGACCGGCTCGGTCCCGGCAGATCGCGCGCTTGCGGGTGCATCGCCGGGCGAGGCCGGCCCGGAAGGGGAGAGCTGATGGGCTACCTCGACGGCTTCAAGGTCACGTTCGGCAAGCTCTTCGGCGAGCGGGTCACCACCGAGTACCCCCAGGAGAAGCGGCCGAAGCCGCCCCGCTTCCATGGGCGTCACGTGCTCAACCGCTACCCCGACGGCATGGAGAAGTGCATCGGGTGCGAGCTGTGCGCGGGTGTCTGCCCGGCCCGGTGCATCTACGTGCGCGGCGCCGACAACCCGCCCGGGGACCCGGTGTCGCCGGGGGAGCGCTTCGGCTACGTCTACGAGATCAACTACCTGCGCTGCATCCACTGCGACCTGTGCGTGGAAGCCTGCCCGACCGAGGCCATCACCGAGACGAAGGTCTTCGAGTTCAGCTTCCCCACTCGACGAGACGCCATCTACACGAAGGACGAGTTGCTGACCGACGACGACGGACGGCCCCGGCGCCAGCCGTGGGAGCTGTGGCACGAAGGCGACGACGAGCACACTTCGGGCTGGATGCGGGCCACCTCGCCGTCAGGCCAGCCCGACTACGAGGGCCGCGTCGGCTGGAGCGGCGAGCTGGGCTACGGCGTGCGAGCGCCAGAGCAGGGCCAGCACGCCGACTACGACGGCACCGAAGACGAGCCGCCCGACCTCGACGAGCACGGCCATGCGCCTGAGAGGCTGAGCCGCATGGCGAAGCCGGGGCCCGAGCGGCCCGTGAGCGAAGCGAACAAGAGCGGGAAATGATGGCGACGCGACGAGAAGGTGAGCCAATCTGCGCCTGCTCTCATGTAGGAGATCATCACTGATGGTCGAAGTGGTGGTGTTTGCGGTGGCCGGTGCTGCATGTCTCGCCGGCGCGGTCGGCGTGGTGCTGTCGCGCAATCCGGTGCACGCTGCGCTCATGCTGGTGATGACGCTGTTCGGCATAGCGGTGCTGTTCGTCGCGCTGCAGGCTCACTTCATCGCTGCGGTGCAGGTCATCGTGTACGCCGGCGCCATCGTGGTGCTGTTCCTGTTCGTCATCATGCTCCTCGGCGTGGATCGGGCGGCCGAGCTGTCGTTGGGCGCCTTGCCGGCCCAGCGGTGGACCGCGGCTGCATTCGGCATCGGCGGTGCCGCAGTGCTGGTCTGGCTCGTCGCCGCCGTTGACCGGATCTTTCAGGGTCTTCCGTCGTATTGCGCTGAGGAAGCGGCCAAGCTCGGGCGCGAGGCGCCGTCAGCTGTCTGCGCTTCGCTGCAGGAAGCCGGCGCGCTCGGCAGTGAGTCCGCGCCGACGGCGACGAACTATCTGATTGACGTGAGCGCGATCGCCCGGTCGCTGTTCTCCGACTACGTGTATGCGTTCGAGCTGACCTCGCTGCTGCTCATCGTGGCGGTCATCGGCACGGTGATCTTGGCGCGACGCAGTGGGTACGGCGAATCAGCGCCTGCCGAGAGCGGCGAGACGCCGCAGGAGGCACGCCCGTGAGCGGCCTCGAGGTGACCACCGGCTGGTACCTGACGCTCGGGGCGATGCTGTTCCTCATCGGCGGCACGGGCCTGCTGGTGCGGCGCAACCCGCTGATCATGCTCATGTGCGTCGAGCTGATGCTCAACGGCGTCAATCTCAGCTTCATTGCCTTCGCCGACCGCTTCGGCGATGTGCACGGGCACACGGTGGTGCTGTTCGTGCTGGTCGTCGCGGCGGCCGAGGTGGTGGTGGGTCTCGGACTGGTGGTGGCGGTGCTGCGTGCCTCGCCCCGGGCGACAGCGGACGATCTGTCGGCCCTGAAGGGCTGAGGCCGGGGGTAGCAGGCAGTGGTCGAACCTCGAAGAGCACGACTTCTGGCGCTGTCAGGGCTTCGCCCGGCGACCGGTGCAGGGAGCTGAGTCGATGGTGGAGTTCGTGTGGCTTATCCCCGCGCTGCCCCTCGCCGGGTTCGCGGTGCTGCTGCTGGCCGGTCCGCGCCTGGGCGAGCCCCGCGCCGGCTGGCTGGCCACGGCGGCCAGCGCCGGATCGTTCCTGTTCACGCTTGTCACGTTCGGCGGGCTGCTCGGGCTCGAGTCGGTCGACGCAGGCGGTGCCGGTGGGCACGGCGGGCGCTGGTTCGTCTCGACGCTGTTCGAGTGGATGCCGATCGGCGGCCTCGAGGTCGACGCTGCGCTGCTGGTGGACCCGCTGTCGATGACGATGGCGCTGTTCGTGACCGGTGTCGGCACGCTCATCCACCTGTACTCGGTCGGCTACATGCACGGCGACCCGAAGTACTCCAAGTTCTTCCTGTATCTCAACCTGTTCCTGTTCTCGATGCTCATGCTGGTGCTGGGCAACAATCTCGTGGTCACCTTCCTGGGCTGGGAGGGTGTCGGCACCTGCTCGTACCTGCTCATCTCGTTCTGGCACGAGCGGCCCACCGCGGCCACCGCCGGCAAGAAGGCCTTCGTCACCAACCGCATCGGCGACTTCGGCTTCATGATCGCCACGTTCCTGCTGTGGACCACGCTCGGCACGGTGTCCTACGCCGGGCTGGCAGCAGGGGCACCGGCGCTGGCTACCGGCACCGCCACCGCCGTATCGCTCTTGCTGCTGCTCGCCGCCGCGGGCAAGTCAGCCCAGCTGCCGCTGTACGTGTGGCTGCCCGATGCCATGGAGGGGCCCACGCCGGTCTCGGCCATGGTGCACGCGGCCACGATGGTGACCGCCGGCGTGTACCTGCTGGTGCGACTCAACCCGGTGCTGGACGCGTCAGAGGGGGCGCTGCTGGTCATTGCCATCGTCGGTGCTGCCACGGCTCTGTTCGCGGCGCTCGCCGCGGTGGCACAGCACGACATCAAGAAGGTGCTCGCGTACTCCACGGTCAGCCAGCTCGGCTACATGTTCCTCGCAATCGGCTCGGGTGCATATGTGGCGGCGATCTTCCACGTCATCACCCATGCGTTCTTCAAGGGCCTGCTGTTCCTCGGCGCCGGCTCGGTCATCCACGGTCTCGGCGACGAGCAGGACATGCGCCGGATGGGTGCGCTGCGCGCGGTCATGCCCGTCACCGCCGTCACGTTCATCGTGGGTTGGCTGGCGATTGCCGGCGTGCCGCCGCTGTCGGGCTTCTGGTCGAAGGACGAGATCCTGCTGGCCGCGTGGGAACAGCCCGACATCGGGCGGCTGCTGTGGATTGTGGGCTTGGTCACCGCCCTGCTCACCGCCTACTACATGAGCCGCCAGACCTTCTTGGTGTTCTTCGGCGGTCAGCGGTGGGATGACAGCGCGCACCCGCACGAGTCGCCTGCCACGATGACCCTGCCGCTGGTGGTGCTGGCCGGAGCAGCAGCCATCGGCGGAGTCATGAACCTGCCACTGGTGGCTGACTGGCTGGTGCTCGAGCACTTCTTGGAGCCGGTGCTGGCCCACCCGCATCACTTCACATCAGGAACCGGTACGAAGCTAGGGCTGGCGCTGCTGGCCGTGGTGGCAGCGCTCGGCGGTATCGCGTTCGCGATCTTGGCGTGGTTGAAGGCGCGCATCCCCACCGACAAGCTCGAACCGGCGCTGCTCGAGAACGTCTTCTACTTCGACTCGACTGTCTCCAACTTCGTGGGCGGCCCCGGCACCAAGGCATTTGAGGCCGCAGCCACGGCCGACCGGCGCTTCGTCGACGGCGCCGTCAATGGCGTCGCGCGTCTGGTGCGCATGCTGGGAGAAGCCGTGCGGCCGCTGCAGTCGGGTTACCTGCGGCACTATGCATCGGGTGTTGCCGTCGGTGCGATCATCCTGGTCGTCTGGCTCGCGCTGCGGGGTGTCTCCTAGCCATGGGTGCCCTGCTTGCCGCTTCGGCCTCCGCCAGCGATTTCCCGCTGCTGAACGCGCTGATCTTCGTGCCTGCCGTGGGTGCGCTGATCGTCGCACTGCTGCCGCGCAGCCGTCCCGATCTCGCCCGCCCGCTGGGCACGCTGTTCGCGGCCATCGGCGGGGCGCTGGCACTGGCGCTGGCATGGCAATTCGACGCTGCCGATGCCGGCTTTCAGTTCGTCAGCCAGCAGTCGTGGATCCCGGCGCTCGGCATCTCGTGGCACGTCGGCGTCGACGGCATCTCGCTGTGGCTGGTGGTGCTCACCAGCCTGGTCGTGCCGATCGTGCTGGCCGGCGTCGACCCGCACCACGACCCCAAGCCCTACACGGCATGGATGCTGCTGCTGCAGGCCGGCTCGGTCGGCGCCTTCGTCGCGCTCGACCTGTTCCTGTTCTTCGTGATGTTCGAAGTGGTGCTGGTGCCCATGTACCTGCTCATCGCGGGCTGGGGCTACGAGGGACGCCGCTACGCGGCCACCAAGTTCTTCATCTACACGATGGCTGGCTCGGCGCTGCTGCTCGTGGCCATCGTGGCGACGGCCGTGCTCGGCTCGCCCGACAGCGGCATCACCTTCGACCTCGTGACACTCGCCGAAGAGCAGGGTCTGGCCACCAACACGGCGCGTCTCTGCTTCGTGGCGTTTGCGATCGCATTCCTGGTGAAGGTGCCGGTGGTGCCGCTGCACACGTGGCTGCCCGATGCGCACACCGAAGCGCCCACCGCAGGTTCGGTGGTGCTGGCGGCGGTGTTGCTGAAGCTGGGCACCTATGGCCTGCTGCGGTTCGGCCTGTACCTGTTCCCGGAGGCGTCCGACTGGGCAGCGCCCGTGCTGGTGACCGTCGGCGTGGTGGGCGTCATCTGGGGCGCGATCACCGCCGCCATGCAGCGCGACCTCAAACGCCTGGTGGCGTACTCGTCAGTGGCCCACATGGGCTTCATCGTGCTGGGCATCTTCGCCTTCACCGCCCAAGCCGTGGGCGGCAGCGTGATCCAGATGGTCAACCATGGCATCAGCACCGGTGCCTTGTTCCTGCTGGTGGGGATGCTGTACGAGCGGCGGCACACCCGCCAGATCGACGAGCTCGCCGGCATCCAGTCGGCGGCGCCGGTCTACGCCGGGGTGTTCACGCTGATCATGCTGTCGTCGGTGGGTGTGCCGGGCCTGAACGGATTCGTGGGCGAGTTCCTGATCCTGATCGGCTCGTTCGAGACCCGCCGCTGGTGGACTGTCATCGCCGCCACCGGGGTGATCCTGGCAGCGCTGTACCTGCTGTGGGCCTACCAGCGGGTGTTCCACGGGCCTCCCGCGGCGGCCGACCGCCAGACGGCCGACTTGCGCCGGGGTGAGCTGCTGACGCTGGCGCCGTTCGTCATCGCCGTAGTGGCGCTCGGCGTGTACCCGAAGCCACTGCTCGATGCCGTGGAACCGGCTGCCAACGAGCTGCTGGAGCACTTCGAGGAGCACAGCGGCTTCGAGGTGCCGGAACTGGGCGACCCCGTGGTGGTGGACCACGGCGACAGCTCCGGTGAGCACGACGAGGACGGCCACTGATGGGCCAGGTCGAGATCGCTTTCGAGGCCCCAGCCGTCGATTGGTGGGTGCTCACCCCGCAGATCATCCTCGTCGGCGCAGCGCTCGGGCTGCTGCTGGTGGCCTCGCTGGCGCCTCGTGCGCTGCCCGGATGGGTGTCCACGATTACTTCGATCGCCACCGGCGCCGCGGCAGCCATCGTGGCCGCTGTCCAGTGGGCTGCCCGGGACCTCGCACCGCGGCCCACCCTGAACGGGGCCTTCGTGAGCGACGGCTTCAGCCTGCTGCTCACCGTGTTGGTGGGCGCCGGCGTGGTCATGACGGCGCTGGTCGCGCATTCGGCCCTCGACCGCTATGACATGGCACCGCCGGAGTTCGCGGCGCTGCTGCTGGCCTCTGCTGCGGGAGCGGTGGTCATGGCCGGTGCGAATGACCTCATCGTGCTGTTCTTGGGCCTCGAGTCGCTGTCGATCGCCCTGTACGTGCTGATCGCGCTGGCGGGGCGGCGAGCCTCGGCACGCGAGTCGGCCATGAAGTACTTCGTGCTGGGGGCATTCAGCTCAGCGTTCTTCCTCTACGGCATCGCGCTGGTGTACGGGTCCACTGGCAGCACCAACCTCAGCGGGATCGGCGGCTTCCTCTTCGGATCGATCAGGGAAACCGACTACCTGCTGCTCGTCGGCATCGCATTGCTGCTGGTCGGCTTGGGCTTCAAGGTGGCCGCCGTGCCGTTCCATTTCTGGGCGCCCGACGTGTACGAGGGCGCTCCCAGCCCGGTCACCGGCTACTTGGCGTCGATCGCCAAGGCGGCCGGCTTCGCCGCGCTGGCGCGGGTGCTGTACGTGGCTGTCGCAGAGCAGAGCACCGCGTGGGCGCCGATCCTGGTCGGGCTGGCGTTCGCGACGCTCGGCGTCGGCGCGGTCATGGCGATCTGCCAGAACGACGTGAAGCGCATGCTGGCCTACAGCTCGATCAGTCACGCAGGCTTCGTGCTGGTCGGCCTCTCCGCGGTCGTCGGCAGCGGCGAGAGCGCGCAATGGCTCGTGAGGGTTGCTGGCGAGGCGTCTCGCGTCGTGACATACGGCTCCGCGGGCGGCGGTGACGCTGTCTCGGCGGCCGTCTTCTACTTGGTCGCCTACTCGTTCATGGCACTGGGCAGTTTCGCCGTGCTGTCGGTGGTCGGTGCCGAGCTTCGATCGCCGGAACCCGATGCGAGCACTCACGCCTTCAGCCGGTACGGCGGTCTTGCACGTCGTCGCCCAGTCCTGGCGCTCGCGTTCACCGTGCTGCTGCTCGCGCAGGCCGGCATTCCGTTTACATCCGGCTTCTGGGCCAAGGTTGAGGTCATCCGGGCCTCCATCGGCGCCGAGGGCTACGTACTCGCCGCAGTCGCCATGGTCACGGCGGTGGTGAGCGCGTTCGCCTACCTGCGGGTCGTGCTGGCCATGTACGCCCCGGAAGGATCGGCCGACGGCGACCTCCGTGCCCCGGCCGCACGAGCGGGCCGGCCACGCTGGGGCGGCCTGCCCCTGACATCGGTGTTCGCGATCAGCCTCGCGGTCGCCGTAACGGCCGTTGTCGGCGTATTCCCTCAAACGCTCCTTGAATGGAGCCGGGAAGCCGTCCTGTCCATCGTCCCGTAGCCCCAAACCGCCCGCCTTCTTTGCATAACTTTGAACGAAGATTCAAAGTTCTCGTAAGTTTCGAAACTCTGAATTCGGGCGTTCCTGCCTCGGCGCCGAGGTTGCAGAGTGGGCGATTGCGTGCGCTCGTGGACGCATCGTGCGGCGCGCCGACGGGTGGCAGCGTCATCGACACGCGGCTCATCGCTCCGTAGAGTGGGCGGCGAGTTCTCTGAAGCAACCAAGACGCACAGTTCGCAGGCCCTCCAGAACGAGCGGGGATGCTTCGATGCCCGAAGGAAAGCTCCACGAGCACGACTTCAACGCCGCGCTTGCCGAGGCGATGAAGCGGATGCACGCGGACGATCGCGTCATCTTCAGCCACGAGCGCGTCGGCGTGCTCAGGCCCGTCTCCGGCGGCGGCTCGCGCCGCGTGGACGTGTTGGTGAGGGCCAAGAATCTCTTGCCGGTCGCTGTCGAGGTCGAATACGACCGCCCGGGCGCCAAGCCAGACCGCGATGCCGAGGCACGGCTGGGCCTCGAATTCGTCGGCGACGGTCGGGTGATCTCCTCGGCGATCTCGGTGCTCGCGCCCCCGCTGGCTGAGCAGTGGACCGATCACGAAGACGCCGTGAGCCGCCTCGTCGGCGGAGCGCAACTGCAGTACGCCGTCCTCTCTCGGTCAGAAGATGCGGGGGCGCCGGGCCGCTGGCCTCGGGCGGGCTGGCTCACCGGCACGGCGCAGTCGCTGGCCGAGCTTGCCGTCATGGTCTCGGTTCCGCCGGGTCAGCTGGAGCTGGTTGCCGCCGATGCTGCCGACAAGATGCGCGGCATTTCAGAAGACCTCGCCGCGGACCTCAGCGACGACGCCAAGCTCCGGCTGGCGGCTGCGATGGGGCGGCCGTCGGGCTCGGACAGCCTCAACGTGGTCGGCGTGGTGTGGCTGAATGCGTTCCTGTTCCAGGATCGGATCGCGCAGGCGCACCCCGACGTGCCGGAGCGTTCGGAGGCAGCGCCGGACTTTGACCCGATTCCCGAGTTGGTCGGAAAGGCCTGGCAGGCGATTCGCAGGATCGACTACCGATCAGTGTTCGACCCCGCGGAGGCTGCTCTGCGAATCGTCTATCGAGATCTCGGAACGGCCCGCACCGCTCGATTGCTGGGGCGGGCGGCACTCATCGCTGGCCGTGTCGAATCGGGCGTGCTCGGTGTATTCGACATCGGCGGCGAGCTGTTCCAGCGCCTCATCTCGGACAGGTCCGAGGCAGCGAGCTATTACACCCGACCAGAAGTCGCGGAGTTCCTCGCCCACATCACGGTCAACGACAGCGTCCGGCTGCCGCGCTCAGCCCGCGCGGTGGCGCTGGGCGAGCCGGATCACTTGGGCGAGGTCTTCCGCATCGCCGACTTCGCCTGCGGCACGGGGACGCTGCTGCGGGCCGCGTACCGCCGAGTCCGCGTGCTTGCACGAGCTGCAGGAGCGCGGCCGGAAGGCCTGGCTGCGTTGCATGCGCACTTGATGGAGGAAGGCTTCTGCGGCGTCGACATCTCGCCGATAGCGGCCCACCTGACTGCATCGAGCCTCTCGAACATCGAGCCCGCCGCCGACTACCGCCACACCAACATCGGCGTCGCGCAGGCATGCGGGCCGACGGGCGCAACCGGCTCGGTCGAGTACTTGGAGACCGACTATCTCGCCGACCTCTTCGGTTATGAGGCGTCGTCGACAGGGTCGGCACCTCGCGCTGGCGCGGCTGCGGACGCACGAGGCCTCTACGCCCCCAAGGAGCGCTTCGACATCGTGATGATGAACCCGCCGTACTCGCGTTCACGCGGCGGCCAGGCCCTCTTCGACATTGCTGGGGCGACCGAAGCCGAACGCAAGCGCGCCCAGAAGCGCGCTCAAGCCTTGGTGCGTGACACGCCTGCCGATCTCAAGGCAGGGCTTGCAGCGGTGTTCTGTGAACTCGCGCGCCGAAAGCTCAGCCCTGGCGGGCGAGTGGGCATGGTGCTCCCCATCACGGCCGCTGCTTCTCCCGCGTGGGCAGGCATTCGAGCCATGTTCGAGACACACTTCGACGACCTCTTGCTCGTGGCATTTCCCGGCGCGACACGCGGCGGAGACAAGACGCTCTCGGCCGACACCGCCATGGGCGAGATGATCATCGCTGGCACCAAGCGGTCCGAGCCTCGGGTCGGCCTCTCCGAAGCCGACATCATGACGGTGGCGCTCGATGAGCCCTTCGGCAGCATTGCCGTCGCCGCCGAGACAGGACGTTCTGTCGACGCTGCGCTGCGCGGCCGGGAGGAACAGCAGGCGGGCAACGTCACCATCGGAACGGCGGTGACCGGCCGCTGGACCATGCTGCCCGCCGCCGAGGGCGGGCCATGGGCGGCAGTAGGGGCGGCGAGCTTCGGCGCCGTCACCGTTGCCGAACGGCTCACGCGGCGCGGCGAGTTCATGCCCCTTGACGCGCACGAGCCCGCTTGCCACATCGCCATGACCACAATCGGCGAGCAGTTCGAGTTGGGCCCGACGCACCATCGCATCGGCCATGTCGCCGACAACGAATCAATCGGCGCATTCGAGCTGTGGCCGATCACTGACGATCAGGTGCGACCCGACACCTCGTTGTGGGCATCCGATGCCGCGGCTCAGACCACATTGACCGTTGAGCCCACGCACTACGGCCTTGCTGTCGGCCCACGACTGAATGCGGCGCGTGACAAGGCACTCGCGTCGCTGCAACGCAAGCTGTCTCGCACGAATGGCGGCCAGCCCAGCGACGCAGCCACCGCCGGGGCCCAAGCAGAAGCCGAGGCCGCCGAACGCGCCCGTTCGCAGAGCGCACTCGACGAGATGCGCCGCTGCCGGTCCACGCTCTTCTACCAGCGCGGCATCTTCTGGCCGTCTCAGGTGGCCCTTGCCGCGGTCACCGACAAGCCTGTCATGGGGGGACGGGCTTGGTGCGCGCTCTTGCACGACGATCCGATCATCCGCTTCGGCTTCGTGATCTGGGCGAACTCGACGCTCGGGATGGTCGTGCACTGGTCACGGGCCCAACGCCAGCAGCATGGCCGCAGCAGTGCGCAACTGGAAGGCATCCGGCATATGCCGTGCCCGGATTTCAACGAGACCGCGACCTACGCCGCAGCCCGCGAACTGCTCGAGACCGAGCCAGAGCTCCTGCGCACGACGCTCATGCCCGCACGCGACGCCTACCGCGACCCTGCCCGCACAGCGCTGGACGAAGCAGCAGCTCGCTTGCTCGGAATCCCCGACTCAACGTCTCTGCGCGACCTCGCCCGCAACTGGTGCTGCGAGCCCTCCGTCCACGACGGAACGCCACCGGTGTTCGAGTGATCGCTGCGAAGGGCAGCCTTCGGCAGTCGCCAACTGCTTTGGAACGGCCAGTGCGGAGCGATCTTCGAGGGCGCATCCAGCGCACGTAATCTGGTGTTGCAGCCAGCCTCGCCGTTCTGCATCAACGAACGGTCTGGGCTTTGCAGATTCGGCGCAGGGTGGCGCGAAGTCGCTAGCGTTGCGGTCCGTGTCCGACCTCTTGCGGAGCTATCTGACCGTCGCAATCTTCGGCGCAGCGGCAGTCTTGATGGCCTTCACGATGTTCGGAGTCGCACGGGTCCTGCGGCCGCAGCGACCGACGCCCCAGAAGCTCATCGCATACGAGAGCGGCGTCGATCCGGTCGGCAGCGACTGGACCCAGAGCCAGATCCGCTACTACGTCTTCGCGGTGCTCTTCGTGCTGTTCGACGTGGAGGCCGTGTTCATCTTTCCGTGGGCGACGCGGCTCGAGGTCTATGCCCTGTTCGGCCTGGTCGAGATGGCGATCTTCATCTTCATCCTGGTGCTGGGCCTGTTCTACGCATGGCGCAAGGGCGTCCTGCGCTGGGTGTGAGGGGCTGAGGGAATTCTGCGATGGCACTGGTCGACAAGGTCAAACTGCCCAAGCCGCTGAGCTGGCTGCTGAACTTCGGCCGGGCACGCTCGCTGTGGGTGTACCAGTGGGGCCTGGCCTGCTGCGCCATCGAGATGGGCGCCGCGTTCGGTTCGCCCCGCTATGACGTGATGCGCCTGGGCGTCATCCCGTTCCCGGCCAGCCCGCGCCAAGCCGATCTGGTGGTGATCTCCGGCACCGTCACCGACAAGATGGCGCCGGTCATCCGTCGCCTGTACGAGCAGATGCCCGAGCCCAAGTACGTCATCTCGATGGGGTCGTGCGCCAACTGCGGCGGGCCGTACTGGGACAGCTACTCGGTGACCAAGGGTGTGGATCAGGTCATCCCGGTCGACGTGTACGTGCCCGGCTGCCCGCCGCGGCCCGAGGCGCTGCTGGAAGGCATCGTGCTGCTGCAGGAGCGCATCCAGCGCGAGGACATGCAAGAACGCTGGCGCGGCGAGCCGATAGTGGTGCCGACCTCGGCAGCATCATCGACACGGGTCCCGGCAGCGCCGGGAGCATCTGGCACAGCGCCGACCTCGGCACCGGCAACTGGTACCGCGTCGGCAGTCCCCGCGGGATCGGCGCAGGCGTAGCCATGGCCGACGACACCGGCGACGAGCAGTCTGACGACCAGGCAGGCGACGAGGCGCGTGAAGCGCTCGCCGCCGAACTGTCCGAGTTGCTCGGCGATGCAGTGGTCGAATCCCATGTGGAAGCCGGCCAGAACCTCTGGCTGCGCATCGACATCGAGCAGTGGCATGCCGCGATGGCAGCGCTGCGCGATGCAGGCTTCGCCTACTTCGGCTTCCTGTCGGCCATCGACTGGACCGATGCGCCCGAAGGCCGCTACGAGGACACTGAGTTCGATGCCGCCGGCGTCGGCGAGGACGACGATGCCTCCAGCGCCACCGCCGAGGAGACGGTGCGGCGAGGAGGCGGCGAGACCCGCTTCCAACTGCTCGCACAGCTGCACTCGCCGGCCCGGCACGCCGCCGTGCTCATCAAGGCTGACGTACCCCCCGCCGATGGCGCTCCCGCATCGGTGCCGTCGATCATCGACGTCTTCGCCGGGGCCGACTGGCACGAGCGAGAGGCCCACGAGATGTTCGGCCTCGTCTTCGACGGCCATCCGAACCTGGAGCACATCTACCTGCCCACCGAGTTCGAGGGCCACCCGCTGCGCAAGGACTTCCCCTTGCTGGCTCGTGCGGTCAAGCCGTGGCCCGGCGTGGTCGACATCGAGGAGATCCCGCCCGAGCTCGAAGCCCAGCTCGAGGCCGAGGTGATGGCCGAGTTCGAAGCGTCGGGAGCGGGCGCGTGAGTCCCCCGCCGACGGCATCTGCGCTGCGCGAGCAGCAGGCCTACGTGGCGGCCCAAGCCGCCGACGCTCGCGTCAACGTCGAGCTGGACACCGGCGACATGACGCTCAACATCGGCCCGCAGCACCCTGCCACTCACGGCACGCTGCGCATCGCGTGCCAGCTCGACGGCGAGCAGGTCATCTCGGCCGAGCCCCTCATGGGCTACATGCACCGCGGCTACGAGAAGCTCTGCGAGGTCCGCACCTACCCCCAGTGCACCACGCTGATCAACCGCATCGACTGGCTGGGCAGCTTCGCCAACGAGGTGCCGTTCATCCTGGCGGCCGAGCAGCTGATGGGCGTGGAGGCCCCGCCCCGTGCGCAGTGGATCCGCACCATCCTGTTCGAGCTGAGCCGTATCGCCAACGTGTCGCTGTTCCTCGGCGACATGGGCGTGCAGGTGGGCGCGCTCACGCCGGTGTTCTTCGCCTTCCGCGACCGCGAGCGGGTGCTCAACCAGATCGAGGAAGTCACCGGCGGCCGATTCCACCCCAACTTCGACCGCATCGGCGGCCTGAAAGACGACATCCCCCGCGGCTGGATCGCCGAGACGCACGCCGTCATGGCCAAGATGCGCGGCTTCTGCGACGAGATGGAAGACCTGCTCATGGGCAATGAGATCTTCCAGACTCGCTGCCGCAGCGTCGGCGTGATCCCGGGCGATGTCGCGCTCAGCTACGGCCTGTCGGGCGCCAATCTCCGCGCCAGCGGGGTCGATTGGGACCTGCGCCGCGACGCCAATCCGGGACTCGCTTGGGACCAGGTCGACTGGCGGGTCTGGACCCATCCAGACGGCGACTCGTTCGCCCGCTACTGGGTGCGCCTGCAGGAGACCCGCGAGGCCACCAAGATCGTCGATCAGCTGCTCGACGGCATCCCCTCGGGCCCGATCATGGCCAAGGTGCCGCGCATCATCAAGGTACCCGCCGGCGAGGCGTATGTCTCCACCGAGAACCCGCTGGGCGAGATGGGCTACTACGTGGTGTCCAAGGGCGGTCTGGGGCCGTTCCGGGTGAAGATCCGCACGCCCAGCTTCAGCAACATCTCGGTGGTGCCGTGGGTGATGCGGGGCACGTACGTGCCCGACATCATCACCATCCTCGGTTCGCTGTACTTCATCCTCGGGGACATCGACCGATGAGCAGGGTTCGATGAGCGCGGCGGCAGACCTGACCGGGGCACTGGGCCTGGCCTACTGGGCCGAGACCGCCATCAAGCTGGGCGTGGCACTCATCGTCATCCCCACGGCCGCGCTCATGCTGGGCTACCTGTTCCTGCTCAAGATGATGGCGTTCATGCAGAGCCGGCTCGGCCCCACTGACGTCGGCCCCCACGGCTCGCTGCAGCTCATCGCCGACGCGGTGAAGTTCCTGCAGAAGGAAGACATCCACCCCGCCGCCGCCGACCGGCGCGTGTTCCGGGCCGCCCCGGTGGTGGTGCTGGCCTCGTCGTTCCTGCTCTTCGTGGTGCTGCCCACCGGCCCCGACGCCGTGGTGGAGAACCTCGACACGGGCATCTTCTACGCGATGGCGGTCTCGTCGCTGTCGGTGCTCGGCGTGCTGATGGCGGGCTGGGCGTCGGCCAACAAGTACGCCTTGCTCGGCGGCCTGCGGGCTGCGGGCCAGCTCATCGCATATGAGTTGCCGCTGATCCTCGCCGTCATGGGCGTGGTCATCCAGGCCGACTCGCTCAACCTGCAGGAGATCGTGCGAGCCCAAGCCGAAGGCGAGATCTTCGGCTTCGGCCTCATCGGCAACCCGTTCATCCTCACGCAGTTCATCGGCTTCCTGATCTTCATGATCGCCGCCCAGGCCGAGCTCACCCAGACGCCGTTCGACATGCCCGTGGCCGAGACCGAGCTCGTGGGCGGCTTCCACGTCGAGTACACGGGCTTCCGCTTCCTGCTGTTCTTCATGGCCGAAGTGGCCACGGCATTCGCCTTCTCGGCGCTGGCCACCGTGATGTTCCTGGGCGGCTGGTGGATCCCGGGCTTCGACTTCAACGCCCCCATACTCAACGTGCTCGGCCCGGTCGTGATGCTCGCGAAGATCCTGCTGGTGGCGTTCGTCATCTTCTGGATCCGCTTCACCTACCCCCGCCTGCGCGAAGACCAGCTCCAGAAGTTCGCCTGGAAGGTCCTCATCCCGCTGTCGCTCGCGAACATCGTCGTGACCGGAATCTTCAAGGTGGTGCTGTAGATGCGACACCTCGCCGGACTCCATAAGGGCGTCGTGACCGGAATCTTCAAGGTGGTGCTGTAGATGCGACACCTCGCCGGACTCCATAAGGGCGTCGTGACCGGAATCTTCAAGGTGGTGCTGTAGAGATGCCACAACTTCCCGGACTGCTCAAAGGCCTCGGCGTGACGGCGCGCACCGCGGCGCGCACGCTGTTCCCCAAGCGGGGTATGCGCACGCTCATCCCTGCCCCCCAGCAGGGCTCGGTGACCGTGCAGTACCCGCACGAGAAGGAAGCCCCGCCCGACCGTGCCCGGGGCGTGATCGCCCTGCACGAGGAGAACTGCACGGCCTGCATGCTGTGCTCGCGCTCGTGCCCCGACTGGTGCATCTACATCGAGGGCCACAAGGTGAAGGCCCCGCCCCGGCGCGCCGGCGGTGCGGTCCGCTCGGTCAACGTGGTCGACCGGTTCGACATCGACTACGCGCTGTGCATGTACTGCGGCATCTGCGTGGAGGTGTGCCCGTTCGACGCGCTGTTCTGGTCGCCCGAGTACGAGTACTCCGAGCCGCACATCGCCGACCTGCTGCACGACCGGATCCGCCTCAGCGAGTGGATGGAGACCGTGCCGGAATTCCTCGACTACGAGCCCGGCTCGGAGCAGAAGGTGCGCAAGGTTCCCGAATTCGGCACTGACGACTTCGCGCCCGCGCGCAAGCTCGAAGCCGACGAAGCAGCGCCCGCGCGCAAGCTCGAGTCTGATGGCGCTCGCGAGCTCGCGTCTGGAGCGGGGAGCTAGGACGCCCGATGGTTGCGCAGAACATCGCCTTCGGCATCATCGCGGCCATCACCGTGGCGGCCGCGCTCGGGATGGTGACGACGCGCAACATCGTGCACGCAGCCCTGCTCCTGGTGGCCGTGCTGGGCGGCCTCGCTGCGAACTACGTGCTGCTCACCGCCGAGTTCATCGCCACCACGCAGGTGCTCGTCTACATCGGCGCCGTGATGGTGCTGTTCCTGTTCGGCATCATGCTCACCCGGGCGCCGATCGGGCGAATACCCCAGATGACCGGGGCCACCTGGCCGGTTGCCGCGCTGTCGGCGCTGGCCTTGGGCGGCATCACCGTCTACGCCCTCATCGACCGCTTCGGCGCCGACTCGCTGGCCACCGACAACACGGTGTTCCGCACGGCCGACGTGTCCGACTCGGTCTTCTCCCAGTACATCATCCCGTTCGAAGCCGTCTCGGTGCTGCTGCTGGCCGCACTGATCGGCGCCGTCGTGCTGGCGCGCAGGGACTGAGGCGGGGGCTGTGACGATGGATGCAACAGTGACGAGGGCCACGGCAGTGAGCACGACGGCGGCGGATTTCAGTGCGGCAGTCGCCGGGGAGACGGCTTCATGTTGCTGAACCAGTTCCTGCTGCTCGGTGCGCTGCTGTTCGCCGTCGGCGTCTATGGCGTGCTGGCGCGCCGCAACGGCGTGATGGTGCTGATGTCGATCGAGCTGATGCTCAACGCCGTCAACCTCAACCTGGTGGCGTTCGGGCTGCAGCACGACGTCGTGTCGGGGCAGGTCTTTGCCCTGTTCATCATTGCGGTCGCGGCGGCCGAGGTCGGCGTGGGCCTGGCCATCGTGCTGCTGCTGTACCGCAACCGCAAGTCGATCGCGGTCGACGAGTTCGACCTGATGAAGGGCTGAGCGCGCGCGTATGGACTGGATTCTCGAGAACGCGTTTCTCATCCCGCTGATCCCGGCGGTCTCGTTCCTCGTCATCCTGCTGGGCGGACGCAGCGTCATCGGTGCCGAGCGGGTCCACAAGGTGGGCATCACCGCGGTCGGCATCGTGTGGGTGCTCTCGATGCTCGCGGCAGTGTCGTGGATCACCCGGGTGGAAGACAGCACCTCGTACAAGTCCGACGACGCCGAGCACGCCCAAATTGCGGTCAACGAGGGGCTGAGCGCTGCAAGCGCCGGCGGGCTTGACGGAGAGTTGCATCTCGCCGCCGAAGACGACGGCCACGGCGCTGACGGGGGCGGCTACGCCACCACTGAGCCGGTCATCTCCGAGGTCGACGGCTGGTGGTCGAGCAGTGGCGTCGACTTCGCCGTGGGAACGCTGGTGGACGGTCAGACGGTGCTGCTGCTGATCGTGGTGACGTCGATCTCGCTCCTGGTGCACATCTATTCCAGCGAGTACGTGAAGGGCGATCGGCGCTTCGTCCACTACTACGCCTTCCTGAGCCTGTTCACCGCCTCGATGCTCTTCTTCGTCATGGCCCAGAATCTGGTGCAGATGATCGTGGGCTGGGAGCTGGTGGGCGTGTGCAGCTTCGCGCTGATCGGGCATTGGTGGGAGGAACGCCCCAACACCGACGCGGCGCTCAAGGCTTTCTTGACGAACCGGGTCGGCGACATCGGCCTGTTGGTCGGCGTCATCATCCTGTTCGGCACTTTCGAGACATTCAGCATCGACGAGATCAACACCAAGATCGGCTTAGCGAGTCAAGGCTCAGGCCCGCACCCGGAGCACTTCGCCCTGCTTATGGCGTCGATCGCGCTGATGGCGGCGGTGTGCTCCAAGTCGGGCCAGTTCCCGCTGCACACCTGGCTGCCCGACGCCATGGCCGGGCCCACACCGGTTTCGGCGCTGATCCACGCAGCGACGATGGTCGTGGCGGGCGTGTTCATGATCGGCCGGCTGTACCCGGTCTTCTTCGAGGGCTTCTCCATCGGCACCTCGTCGATCAACCTGATGGCGTTCATCGGCGGCTTCACCGCGCTGATCGGCGCCGGGCTGGCCTTCGCCCAGTGGGACATCAAGAAGGTGCTGGCCTACAGCACGGTCAGCCAGCTCGGCTACATGGTGATGGCGCTGGGCGTGGGCGCCTGGACTGCCGCCATGTTCCACCTGTTCACGCACGCGTTCTTCAAGGCCTGCCTGTTCCTGGGGGCCGGCTCGGTCAGCCACGCCGCGCATCACACCTTCGACATGCGCGAGATGGGCGGCCTGCGCAAGCACATGCCGCACACCTACAAGACGTTCGTGATCTCGACGCTGGCGCTGGCGGGCGTATTCCCGTTCGCGGGCTTCTGGTCGAAGGACGAGATCCTGCTCGGGGCATACGAGGGCCAGGAGGGCGCTGGCTCATTCCTGTTCCTCGGCCAGTACCCGCTCATGCTGATCTTCGGCTGCGTAGTGGCGCTGATGACGGCCGCCTACATGACCCGGGTGATCTGGTACACGTTCTGGGGCGAGTATCGGGGACACGGCCATCCGCATGAGTCGCCCAAGGTGATGACCGTGCCGCTGTGGATCCTGGCGGTCATGGCAGTGGTGGCCGGTGCATTCAACCTGCCGACACCAGTGCTCGAATGGGCCGGCCTCGAAGGCCTCGCGCATCTGGTGCAGACTTACGCCGAGCCCACGCACTACCTGAATGCGATCGGCCTGTCGCATCCCCCCCCGTCGTTCTGGCTGGCGCTCGTGGGCCTCGGGCTGGCACTGGCCGGCATCGCCATCACGTTCATGTACTTCTGGCGCAACGCCGGGCCGCACGGGCTCACCGAGCGCAACCGCTACGCCAAGGCGGGGTACACGTTCCTCGAGCAGAAGTACTACCTCGACCACCTCTACACCGACATCGTGGTGGGCTCGATCAAGAGGCCGATTGCCAGGGCCGCGAACTGGTTCAACGACAACGTGATCGACAAGGTGGTCAACACTGCCGGCGAGGGGGCACGCGACAGCGGCCGCTGGATCTACCGCTGGATCGACCAGGGAACCATCGACAACACCGTCAACGCGCTCGGCACCGGCGCCGACAGCGGCGGTCAGGGTCTGCGGGTGATGCAGACCGGCAAGGTCCAGAACTACGGCTCGCTGCTGTTCGGCACCGCAGCCGTGGTCGCCATCGTGTTCGTGATCGTCCTGTGAGCAGTGAGATGACGCAGGCAGAGAGCCCATCCTCCGTGAAATCGGGCCGCAATCGAGAGGGAGCTTCCTAGTGGACGCAACTGGATTCGACGCTTGGGCGCTGACGCTGGCGGTGTTCCTGCCGGCCGTCGGCGCGCTGGTGATGATGGCGGTGCCGCGCGCTCGCGAACTCGAGCTGAAGATGATCGCGCTCGGCGCTTCGCTGGCGACCCTGGCAGTCGGCGTGTACCTGCTGTTCGCCTTCGACTACGGCAACGCGGGAACGCTGCAGTTCGGCGTGCACAAGGGCTGGATCGACGCGATCAATGCCGACTACATCCTGGGTCTCGACGGGCTGTCGCTGCCGCTGCTGATCCTGTCGATGGTGATCATCCCGCTGTGCGTGATCTACTCGTGGGAGCACATCCCCGAGCCGGGCAACGCCAAAGCCCTCCTGATCCTGATGCTGATCTTGGCATCGGGCATGAACGGCACCTTCGTGGCGCAGGACCTGATTCTGTTCTTCGTCTTCTTCGAGGTCGTGCTGCTGCCGATGTACTTCATGATCGGCGTGTGGGGCGGCGAGAACCGTCGCTACGCCTCGCTGAAGTTCTTCCTGTTCACGCTGTTCGGCTCGGCGCTGATGATCGTGAGCTTCGTTGCGCTGTACTTCGTGGCCACGAACGACGCAGGCGCGGCGTTGAACACGTTCAACATGAGCGAACTCGCCGCCGCGGCGGGCGGAGACTTGGCCCGGGGCACCCAGGCGATCATCTTCGCCGGCCTGTTCATGGGCTTCGGCATCAAGGTGCCGATGTTCCCGTTCCACACATGGCTCCCCGATGCGCACACCGAGGCACCCACCGTGGGCTCGGTGATCCTGGCGGCCATCTTGCTGAAGCTCGGCACCTACGGTTTCGTGCGGATCGCGCTGCCGTTCCTGCCCGAAGGCGCTGCGGCGTGGGCGCCGTGGATCGGCCTGCTGGCGGTGATCGGCATCATCTACGGCGCCCTGGGATGCCTGGCGCAGACCGACATGAAACGCCTCATCGCCTTCAGCTCGGTGGCGCACATGGGCTTCGTGATGCTCGGCATCGCCACGCTCACCCCGATCGGCATCAACGCCGCCGTGTTCGGCATGGTGGCCCACGGGATCATCACCGGGATGCTGTTCTTCCTGGCCGGTTCGGTGAAGGAGCGCTACCACACGCTCGAGATCAGCCGGCTGGGCGGCCTGCTGAAGTCGGCACCGCGCATGGGCTGGATCCTGGCCATCTCCGCGATGGCGTCGCTGGGCCTGCCGGGACTGGCGGGCTTCTGGGGCGAGTTCCCCGCGATCCTGTCGGCCTACGAGCCCGGTGCGGGCCTTTCTGAGGGGCTGTTTCGCACCTACATGGTGATTGCCGCTGTGGGAACGGTGTTCGCTGCGGGCTACCTGCTGTGGCTGTTCCAGCGCAGCGCGTTCGGCGAGCCCAAGCCCGAATGGGAAGGCCACACGATCGCTGATGTGAACCGCTACGAGTGGGCGGCGTGGACGCCGCTCATCATCGCGATGGTGCTGTTCGGCTGGGTTCCCGGGCTCATCTTCGGCATGGTCGATGACGTGTCGATCGGCATCGCCGAGAGCATCAGCGCAGCGGTGGGCGGGAGCTAGCGATGAACCTCGGGGCTCTTCTCGCGTTTGTGCGGCCGGACCTCGACTGGCACGCGCTCGCGCCCGAGCTGACTCTTCTGGTGGTCGGCACGCTGGTGACCGTCGTCGACATCGCGCTCGACGACAAGGCCAAGCGGATCATGCCGACGCTCGCCGGCATCGGTCTGCTGGTCACGCTGGTGCCGATCCTGACGCTGGCAGTCGACGGCGCTGAGCGACCCATGTTCGGCGGCGCGTACGTCGTCGACGACTTCTCGCTGGTGCTCAAGGCGCTGTTCATCTTGGTCGGCTACGTGGTCGTGCTCATGTCGGTCGACTACGTGCGCGAGGGCGACTACTACGAGAACGAGTACTACACGCTGCTGCTGACGTCGCTGCTGGGCATGGTGATGATGGCCAGCTCGCGCGATCTGGTGAGCGTGTTCGTGGCGTTGGAGCTGCTGTCGATCCCGGCCTACATGCTGGCCGCTTGGCGCAAGGGCGGTCCGCGGTCCAACGAGGCCGGCTTGAAGTACTACCTGATGGGGGTGTTCGCCTCGGCGGTGATGCTGTACGGCATGTCGCTGGTGTTCGGCGTGGCCGGCGACACCGACTTCGGCACCATTGCCGCTGCATTGACGGGCGAGGGCGCGAGCCCGATCGTCATCGTGGCAATCCTGTTCGTGCTGATCGGCTTCGCCTTCAAGGTGTCGGCGGTGCCGTTCCACACGTGGGCGCCCGATACCTACGAGGGCGCCCCCACGCCGGTGACGGCGTTCCTGTCGGTGGCGTCGAAGGCAGCGGGTTTCGTGGCGCTGCTGAGCCTGGTGTTCGTGGCCTTCGAGGGCGCTGCCGACGTGGTGCAGCCGTTCTTCTGGGTGCTGGCCGCGGTGACGATGACCGTGGGCAACTTGATCGCGCTGCGCCAGACGAACATCGTGCGAATGCTGGCCTATTCGGGCGTGGCGCAGGGCGGCTTCATGCTGGCGCCCTTCGCCGTGGCCTTCGAGGGCGACGCATGGCAATTGCCGGGCACCGACATCACGACAACGCCCTACTTCGCGATTGTCGTGTATGCCGTCATCTACGCCTTCATGAACTTGGGGGCGTTCAGCGTGGTGCTGGCAGTGTCGCGGCGGACCCGCTCAGGCGACATCTCGAGCTACGGCGGGCTGTTCAGCTACGCGCCTGGCATGGCGGTGCTGATGACGTTGTTCCTGGCGGCGCTGGCGGGCATACCGCCGGCGAGCGGCTTCTTCGCCAAGTTCGTAGTTTTCTGGGCTCTCGTCGGCGCGGGTACGCCCGCCGGTTGGGTGCTCGCCGTGATCGTGGCGGTGAACGCGGTGATCGCGTTCGGCTATTACGCCCGGGTACTGCAGCAGATGTGGTTCGAGCCGGTGCCCGAGACGGTGGCGCTGGGGGTCGATTCCGGAGGCGACGACGAGATCGATCTCGCCGAAGCAGCCGACGTATCCGCCGACCACGACGAGCATGGCGATGCGTGGCTGGCCACCGAGACCCGTCAGGCCACAATGGTGCGCTTCACCCCGGGCAAGATCCCCATGACCGGCGCCCTGGCCGCCGCGCTGGCGATCACGGCAATTGCCACGCTGGCGCTCGGCGTCCTTCCAGGTCTGGTGAGTCACTTCGGCGACGTCGCAACATTCCACTTCGGCGGCTGACCCCGCCTGAGTGCGCCGTTTGCAGACGGCGCACTCAGCAGCGCGCGGTTCCAAGCTTGCAATTTCAAGTATTTTCAATGTAAATAAGTTGATGTTACTCAGAGGGGGACGCTAGAACCATCGCTGCCCCGTCAGCGCGCCACAGTGGAGCGCCAATGCGGCAGACTGGAGCTAGTGACCATGACCGAAACGGCCTTCCTCAGCGCCATCATCATCGCCCAGTTCACCGTGCTGGCCGGCATGATCATGTACATCGCGCAACGGCTCGAGCGGCGCATGGACCGCCTCGAGGAGCGCATAGACCGCCTCGAGGAGCGCATGGTCCGTATGGAAGCTCGCATCGACACTCGACTGGACCGCCTCGACGAGCGGCTGCGGGCGGTCGAACTTAGGGACGCGAGGCAATCTGGGCGAGTGCTCGGCGACGACCCAAGGACACTTGAGGGCTTGGTGGCTCCCCCGGACGTTGCGTCGGCTGAGGCTCCGGCTGCCACGACCTAGTGGTCGCCGCCGGGAGCAAGCCGCGAGACACTCCTGTCTCCGCGCTTTCTGACAGCA